>OZ241988.1:1840000-2258192 GCA_965204475.1 Nitrospirales bacterium | reverse complement strand
AACGCAATTGTCGGATTACTGTATGCCGGTGCACGGAATTTCGCAACCTGGAAAAAGCCCCAACAGGCCGGATATTTAGGCCATTGTTCAGATCGGCTGCATGAGGCTTTTGACCCAGCATTCCCCGATGCGACCCAAGCGAATCACTATAGGAATTTCCAGGAGAGATTGTCAATTCGCAGGCGTATCGCAAACCGGACGGTTCACGGCTTTCGCTCCACCCCAACTGAAGTCGACAATCAGTACCTGTAGGTTTCCGGCTTGTACGGGCCTTCGACCGATACATTGATGTAGGTCGCCTGCTCTTCGGTGAGTTTGGTCAGCGTCCCCCCGAACCCTCGCACCATGTGGGCGGCCACCTCTTCATCCAGCTTCTTCGGCAGCACTTCGACGGAGACGGGAGCCCCGGGCGTGTCGGCGTATTTCTTCCCGAACAAGTAAATTTGCGCGAGCACCTGGTTGGAAAAGGACCCGTCCATGATCCGGGAGGGATGACCGGTCGCGTTGCCCAGATTGACCAGTCGCCCTTCGGACAAGAGGATCAGATGGTCGTTGGCGAGCGCGCTCCGATAGACTTTATGCACTTGCGGCTTGACTTCCTCCCACTCCCACTGTTTCCGCATGTAAGCCGTATCGATTTCATTGTCGAAATGACCGATATTGCAAACCACGGCCCCGGGCTTGAGGGATTGCAACATGGCGGCGTCACAGACGTTGTAATTGCCGGTTGCCGTCACGACCAGGTCCGTATTGCCCAACAGCGCCGTATTGATATCTTCCACTTTCCCCGTATTGATTCCACGATTGTAGGGCGACACCACCTCGAAGCCGTCCATGCAGGCCTGCATCGCGCATATGGGATCGATCTCCGACACGCGCACGATCATGCCTTCCTGGCGCAGGGATTGGGCCGATCCTTTTCCCACGTCGCCATATCCGACCACCAGGGCCTTCTTCCCCGACAACAAATGGTCCGTGCCACGCTTCACCGCGTCGTTCAAACTGTGCCGGCACCCGTATTTATTGTCGTTTTTCGATTTCGTGACCGAATCGTTGACGTTGATGACCGGCACTTTCAAGGTTCCGTTGTCCAACCGCTCCTGCAGGCGGTGCACGCCCGTGGTGGTCTCTTCCGTGATGCCGTGGATTTTGTCCAACATCGCCGGGTACTTGTCATGGAGCATCTGGGTCAAATCGCCCCCGTCATCCAGGACCATGTTGGCATTCCAGGGCCGGCCATCCTTCACAATGGTCTGCTCGATGCACCAGTCATATTCTTCGAGCGTTTCGCCCTTCCACGCGTAGACCGGAACGCCCCGTGCCGCGATCGCGGCCGCGGCATGATCCTGTGTGGAGAAAATGTTGCAGGAGGACCACCGCACTTCGGCCCCCAACTCCATCAGGGTTTCTATCAAAACGGCCGTCTGGATCGTCATGTGAATGCACCCGAGAATCCTGGCGCCCTTGAGGGGTTGCGCCGCTCGATATTTCTCCCTCAAGGCCATCAAGCCCGGCATTTCCGTTTCGGCAATCTGAATCTCTTTTCGGCCCCAATCAGCCAGGCTGATATCCGCCACCTTATAATCACACACAGTCTTCTCCAGTTGCGCAGCTGTACTCATTCTCCTCGCTCCCTTCTGCTTGGACTCGATCAACCCTCAACGTCACAGGTGCACATCGACGGCCTGCTTCAAAATCGAGGCCTTATCCGTTTTTTCCCAGGTGAACCCCGGGCCGCTTCGCCCAAAATGCCCATAGGCAGCCGTCTGTTTATAAATGGGGCGTCGCAGTTTCAAATAATCAATAATGCCACGCGGGGTCATCGGAAAATGTTTTCTGATTAATTTGTCAATGACCTCAATCGCGACTTTCTCCGTCCCTTTCGCATCGACGAGCACGGAAACGGGTTCCGGCACCCCGATCGCGTAAGCCAATTGCACTTCACATTTCTCGGCCAATTTCGCGGCCACGATATTCTTGGCAATATACCGGGCCATATACGAGGCCGACCGGTCCACCTTGCTGGGATCCTTGCCGGAAAAGGCGCCGCCGCCATGGCTGCCCACGCCCCCGTAGGTGTCCACGATGATCTTGCGACCGGTCAACCCGGTATCGCCCATGGGCCCCCCCGTCACGAACCGGCCCGTCGGGTTGATGTGAAACGTGACCTTGTTCGGGTTGAAGATCCCTTTCGGCATCACGGGTTTAATGACTTTTTCCTTGATCTCCTGCTCGATTTTCTTGGACGTCACCTTGTCACTATGCTGGGTGGAGACCACGATCGTATCGATGCGGACCGGCTTGCCGTTTTTGTATTCCACGGTTACCTGAGACTTCCCATCGGGGCGCACCCACGGCAACAGGTTCGTTTTTCTGACCTCGGCCAATCGCTTCGTCAGGCGATGGGCCAACACGATCGGCATGGGCATCAATTCGCTCGTCTCGTTGGTGGCGTAGCCGAACATCAGCCCCTGATCACCCGCCCCGCCGGTATCCACGCCCATGGCGATATCACCCGATTGGGCATCGATCGCCGTCAACACCGAGCAAGTGCGGTAGTCAAACCCCCACGTGGCATCGGTATAGCCCACGTCGCGGATGGTTTCCCGAATGATGTCAGGTATTTCTACGTAAGCTTTCGTGGAAATTTCCCCGGCCACGAACGCCAAACCGGTCGTGAGAATCGTCTCACACGCCACCCGGCAGTTTTTATCCTTGGCCATGATGGCATCCAGGATGCCATCGGATATCTGGTCGGCAATTTTATCCGGATGCCCCTCGGTCACGGACTCGGAGGTAAACAAGAAATTCGGTTGACTCATTACGATGACCTTTCCCTAGCTCAATAAACAAAAAGGCATCTCCCGCTCATCCAGTCGGAGAGGAGTGCCTTGGTGAAGTGTTAAAGGATTGGGTTGCCCACAACGCCACGGAGGGCACCACAGAGACCGCCTACCATAAAGAGAAACCAGGTAGGTTTGTCAAACACAAAATTCTCGCATTGAAAAAACTCTATTATTTTCAATGAGTTGAAAGCCTTCTCCATGTGAGCGAAACCGAAACAAACCCGAGTCTCCCGGCAGGCCCTCTCGATATGGACAAAGAGAAACCCCTCCTTGCACCCCAGGAGTCTCCAATATCTTTCCTAACCGAAACGGATGCGGCAGATAGTAAACGGATTTCAAAAATTTTTCAATGCCGGCAAGAATCGCGCGACGACAAAGGCCACTTTTTCCCCAGCGACCGGACCCGCCTTTCCGGCCTAACGCCCTGTTTTCACGAGAACTAACGGCAAAAATCTTCACGT
This sequence comes from Nitrospirales bacterium, assembly GCA_965204475.1. Classification (GTDB taxonomy): domain Bacteria; phylum Nitrospirota; class Nitrospiria; order Nitrospirales; family UBA8639; genus Bin75. Next base: position 2,254,885 of record OZ241988.1, on the reverse strand, counting down.
CAATTTCTGTAATCAAGCATACTTATACACGAAGGGTGGATACTAATAGTAGGAGGTTAAATGATCCAATCATGAGCACATTGACCGATAGAATTCGAGCCGCCCGGGAAAAAGCGGGCCTGTCCCAAACGGATGTCGCCAAGGCGCTTCGCATCTCGCCTTCCGCGGTCAATCAGTGGGAACACGGATTCAGCAAAAACATTAAATTACAACATTTCTTTGCACTCGCCCGTTTGCTGGGACAAGACCCGCAATGGCTGGCAACCGGCAAGGCACACTCCCGAGCGCGAGAGACCTCATCGATGCCGCCGGCGCCGGATTATCCCTCCCCCACCAGCAAGGAAAGAGCGCTGCTTTACTATGTTCGCCAAATGCCCAACGCGCTACAAAAAGTGGTGCTGAGATTTCTGAAAGGGCTGAGCAACGGCTACATTTCTCATGACCAACCCGGCCGCTGAGCGCTGATCCCAAAATTTGCAGCCGCGCCATCATTCTCCTTCTGTCATCACGGCGGTTTTCTAAAAGGAACGATCATTCCATACAAAGCAAAGAATGATCTTGCCTTCCATCAATCCGGTTGCATTGCCTGAATACCAGGTGCTAAGATCAGCTTCCATTTTTGGGCCGCTTGTGGTGCGACTTCTCGTAATCCACTGTACGTGTGGGACTCGAATAGATTCGTGAAGTTTCGTAGGGAGGCTTCTCATGTATAAAACCATCTACATCCCGGTCGACAATTCCGACCATTCCAATATGGCCGTCGATCTGGGTGTGCAGTTGGCACAGGAATTCGGATCAAAAATCGTCGGCAGCCACGTCTATGCCGCCAAGATGCACGACAAGCGGTTCAAGCAAATGGAAGCGGGCCTGCCCGAGGAATATCACGACGAAAAAGAACTCGACCGCCAACGCAAGATTCACGACTCCCTCATCACACGCGGGCTCCAGATCATTACCGATTCCTATTTGGACTACGTGGATCAACGGTGTACGGAGTCCAATCTCCCCCTGGAACGCCGGTCCCTGGAAGGCCGCAATTGGAAGGTGCTGGCCGAGGATATCAATGCCAACGCCTACGACCTGACCATCATGGGCTCGCTGGGGGTGGGCGCCGTGAAGGACTCCGTGATCGGCAGCAATACCGAACGGGTCCTGCGCCGCGTTCGCAATTCGGACATGTTCATCGTGAAAGACCTGAAGCCCATGAACGGCGGGAAGATCGTCGTGGCCGTGGACGGCAGCCCGTACAGCTTCGGCGGGCTGAAAACCGGCCTGGCCCTGGGAAAAGCCCTGAACAAGCCGGTGGAGGCCATTTCCGCCTTCGATCCGTATTTCCACTATGCCGCGTTCCACAGCATTTCCGGGGTCCTGAACGAAGAGGCCGGCAAGGTCTTTCGCTTCAAGGAGCAGGAAAAACTTCACGAGGAAGTCATCGACAGCGGGTTGGCCAAAATCTACCAATCGCATCTGGACATTTCCCGGGAAGTGGCCCAGGAAGAGGGCTCGGACGTCCGCACCACGCTCCTGGACGGCAAGGTGTTCGAGAAAGTCCTGCAATACGTGCGCAAGGAACAGCCCTGGCTGCTGATCGTCGGGCGCATCGGCGTGCACAGCGACGACGACATGGATATCGGCAGCAACACCGAGAACCTGCTCCGGGCGGCCCCATGCAACGTCCTGATTTCCAACAGGAAATTCGTGCCGCCGATCGACACCCAGGCGGAATACACCATCGCCTGGACCGAGGAAGCCCTGCTGCGGATGGAAAAGGTGCCGGTGTTCGCGCGCGGGGTCGCCAAGACCGCCATTCACCGCTACGCCATCGAGAAAGGGCATACCATCATCAGCAATTCGGTGGTGGACGACGCGGTGGGCGACATTTTGCCGAAAGGGGCCATGGACGCGATGAAGGCCCTGGGCGGCCAGCTCGACGAGTCGGGGATCGACCGCAACCAGATGCAGGCCGACGACTCCGTGGCTCAGGACCTTATGGGCTCGACCCTCAGCGGCATGGTCAACCAGGTGGTCGAGGAAACGGAGCCCGTTGCGAATCCCGCGGTGAGCCCGTCCACACAATCCTATCTGGACCGCATGGCCCAGCCGTATTACGTCTGCGACGGATGCGGGTACATCGGCAAAGGCGCCCAACCCGTCAAATGCCCGATTTGCGGGGGCGCGGGCGACGGCTTCAAGACGGTCGACAAGAGCATGTTCGACGCCGCGGCCAAGCAGGAAGGGGTCCTGGAAACACAACTGGCGTACGACGACGTGCCCATGCAATGGACCAAGGACGCCAAGGAAGCCATCCGGGCGGTGCCCGCGGGTTTCCAACGCCGCCGCGCCAAAGCCAAGATCGAAAAGACCGCGAGAAAACTCGGCATGACCACGATCACCCTGGAGTATGCCTCGCCCATGATCGATGAAGCCGCTAACGAAGACTACACCCCGATTTTCGCCAACAAGGAGGCGGAAATGGAACAACCTGCCCCTCAGCCGAACGGGCCGAAGCCTGTACCCGACTCGCCCTACGATTGGGAGCCCGAAGCCTTGCAACGGCTGGAACGCGCGCCCGAAGGGTTCATGCGCGATTGCACCCGAGCCCTCATCATCAAGCACGCCGACAAGCTGGGGACCACCCGGATCACCCTCGACGTGGCGAACGAAGGGATCGAGCAGGCCAAACAGACCATGGAAGAAGCCATGAAGTCCGGCAACGTCAAGGACATCATCGCCAAACTGACCGGCGCGGGCGCTCAACAGCAATAGGGAGTCGCCACCGTATGGGCAAATCACTCCCTGTCATCAATGCCCCGCAAGGGGAAGGGCTCGACTCCCGCGTCACCGGGTTTACCTCTCCCGGGGCCGGTCCCGGCGACGGCCGGACCGTCGATGATTTCAAGCCCTACCTCGTCGCCCTGAACCTCACCAAGCGCTGCAACCTCAAGTGCGACCACTGCTACCTGGACGCCACCACCAAGGCCGGCGGAGGCTCCGACGAGCTGTCGACCGAGGAATGCTACCGGCTGATCGACCAGATCGCCGAGGTCAATAAGGGCTGCCTGCTGGTCATCACCGGGGGCGAACCCCTGGTCAGGCCGGATATTCTCGACATCGCCCGTCACGCCGTGGCCCAGGGGTTCATGGTCGTCTTCGGCACCAACGGCATGCTGATCAACGACCGCCTGGCCCGCGAACTCGTCGAGATCGGGGTCATGGGCATGGGCATCAGCATCGACTCCCTGGACGCGGCCAAGCATGACGCGTTTCGCGGCATTCCCGGGGCCTGGGAAGCCGCGGTCGCGGGCATCGAAGCCTGCAAGCGGAACGGCCTGCAATTCCAGGTGCATTTCAGCGCCCAGCCCATGAACTACAAGGAACTGCCGGACGTGATCGACTGGGCCCACGGCCTGGGCGCGCGCGTGCTGAACGTCTTCTTCATGGTGTGCACGGGCCGCGGCGAGGAACTGACCGATATCACCCCGGAACAGTACGAGGAAGTGCTGGCCTTCCTGGTGGAGTCCCAGGACCGGTACTCGGACATGCTGGTGCGCGCGCGGTGCGCCCCGCACTTCAAACGCCTCGCCTATGAGAAAGACCCCGACTCCCCGATCACCAAGGCCCAGGGATACATGGGCGGCGGCTGCTTGGCCGGGACGAACTACGCGCGGGTCACCCCCAACGGCGACCTGACCCCCTGTCCCTACATGCCCCTGTCGGCCGGGAACATCCGAGACACCAGTTTCGTGGACCTGTGGGAGAAGTCGGACATCTTCGACTCGTTCCGGTACCCGCACCTGAAGGGCAAATGCGGCGACTGCGAATACAGCGAGATCTGCGGCGGCTGCCGGGCGCGGCCCTACGTGGATCACGGGGACTGGATGGACGAGGACGAGTGGTGCCTGTATACGCCCAAGGGCGGGGACAAAATCCAGGTCGCGTTCAACGTGTCCGAGGAGGTCGAGGTGGAATGGGACGACGCCGCGCAGGCGCGGTTGAGCCGGATCCCCTACTTCCTGCGCGCCATGGTGAAAAAAGGCACCGAACGGCACGCCCGCGAGCACAACATCCCGCGCATCACCGTCGAATTGATGGAAGAGCTTCGCCAAAAACGCTTCGGTAACGAAAAACCGGTGTTCAAATTCTGATGGATGCCCTGCTGGCCACGCTGTCCGATATCAACAAAATCATTCCCATTGTCAATCACTGGCTGCACCTGCTCTCGGCCGTCGTGTGGATCGGCGGGCTCGCCTTCCTGGTCATGGCGGTGACGCCGGGGCTGCAATCCGCCGTGCCCAAGGAATACATCAAACCCATCTGCGACACGTTCTACAAGCAGTATCGCAAGGTGGTCGGCATGCTGCTGGTGGTGATCCTCTTCACGGGCGGCATCAACCTGCATTACGTGAGCGAAGCCATGGAAATGCAGACCGGCTTCGGCCTGTCCAACAACGCCAAGTATTTGACGGTCTTCTTCATCAAGCTCACGCTGGTGCTCGGCATCCTGACCCTGTTCCTGTACACCGTCATCTTCCGCATCGAACCCACGGGCGACGAAGACGAACAGGAAAAAGAAGAACAGATCGTCGAACCCATCCCCTTCCAAAAAGCCGGCCTCTGGATGGGCATCTTCATCATCCTCTGCGCCGCCGCCATGAAACACCTGCACTTGTAAGTCCCCGATATTGTCATTCCGAGCATCGCGAGGAATCTCGTTGTATCCCCGGCTCCCCTTCTGTCACTCCCGACCCGATCGGGAATCCAGCGTCTTTGTCTCTTTCTGTCATTCCCGACATTCTTAATCGGAAATCCAGTGCCTTTTCTTTCTCCTTTAGTCGTTCCCCTCCTTTGCCTCCCCTGAGCACAGCGAAGGGTCTAGGGGGCGAGGGCCAAGGTGAGAGTGGCAGCAACGATAGCGCACCGCCAGCAAAGTCTGCCTGTCCGTGACCGTCAACTCCCTTCCAGCGGCTCCTTTCTCGCAACCACATCAATGGTAATTATTCCACTTACTCCTCACGCTCGACATTGATCTGCATTGAGGGAAGACCACATCAGCATAGTGGTCTTGATCATCTATGAGGTAGGTCCTGAGTACTGCGGGTATAGAGTGTGAACCGCTACGGGCCTCCAAGACCCGCGATAGGCATGTGGCAAGACCGCTTTCGTATTTCAGTGTCCGCGTGTCTTCCGACAAGCACATTGTCGCACCGCGCTCGCTTGCCGTACTATGCAGACCACAGGCAGAAATGTCACTTACCCGCCACGTTCAGATTTCCCCAGCAGAATCGCCGCAGTGAAGGGCAAAATAAAATGAATGGCTTAGAGAAAATATTCGATCTAAGAAACTCGCGCCGCGCATACCGTTGGATCATGTCCAACCCAGATCCCCGATACAAGTCCTATTTTCGGGACTCTTACGACGCCTTCGCAATCGCTTCAGACATTCATCTCAAGTGGATACGCCAGAAAGGTCTGGCGGAAAGCTACCAAGCAACCCATGCCTCCAAGATTCTGATTCCTAAACCCTCGGGAACTATGCGCCCAATTACTCTCCTTACCATGGAAGATCAGATAGTTTACCAGGCATGTGTGAATCTGATCGCTGATGCCCTAAAGCGAAAGACACATCATCGCTACGAAAAACGTGTATTTGCCCACCTATATGCAGGGAAATCATCGCCATTCTTTTATCTCCAGTGGAAAAGAGCGTATCGTAAATTTGCAGGCCGCGTAAGAAAGGCGTACTCAAAAGGGTATAAGTACATAGCCAATTTTGACTTAGCGGCGTTTTATGACTCCATTGATCATCACGTTCTGAAGCATTTCTTAAAAAAAACAGGCGTCGATGAGGATGCAACAGATTTTCTACTTGCTTGTTTGAAAGTTTGGACTTCCTCAACGTGGAGTACAGGCCCTGAAAATATATATCATGAACATGGTATACCGCAGGGGCCTCTCGCATCTGGAATGCTATCAGAGGCGGTGCTACAGCATATTGACGAAGCTGGCGAAAAAGGGCACAAGACGATCTATTTACGTTATGTGGATGACATAAAAATTCTTGCAAAGAATGAGGAGGGACTTCGGCAGAAACTAATAAAACTGGATGTCACCGCTAAAGAAATTGGGCTGTTCCCTCAGGCTTCAAAGATCAATATTCATCGAATAACAGATCCTAATGAAGAAGTGAAATCTGTAAGCCGACCACCGGAAGCGGCTCTACATCCAGTCGTAGATCAAGATAAACTGATAGCTCGTGTTCTATCGATTAGCCGAGACGGTAAAATCAACTCCGCAGATGTAACGCGGTTTAAGTATCTCTTGGGACATGCGGCACCCACTTATCGTTTAAATGCACGCATGATGAAAGTTTTTAAAAGACACCCGGAGCTTGCATCCACAATATGTTGGTATATTGAAAAATATGCCAAAATTCCATTAAAGCTAACTTGGGAGATCATTGACTGCCTTTACGGGCCCGAACTCTACCATTCAGTCAATGGTTTGCTTTTACGAACTTGTCTCAACCGCTTTTCCCCCAAAGTGAATCTATCGGCAATAGGCCGGTTTTGTGCCAATAGACTTATTCATCCCAATACTGGGCTAATTCAGATCCAGCCGACCTATAAGGAGGCCCTAATTGCTTGGGGGCTAACGACCAAAATGCTCGGTTCTACCGATTATACCAACATTGTATTTTCTGAGTCAGACTGGTGGGTAAAAAAATGCAGCATTCGTGAACTGACGAAGGACCTTTATGGTGAGTCTTTCTACACGAAATTCATTAATCTTTGTCTGCGAGCGAAGGAACCTGAAGTTGCACGAATTGCAGCAAGCCGTTTACTGCAAGACCGTATAAAACTTACAAGGCCCTACGGAGATGTAGAAACCACTGCGAAACAAATCCTTAAGGAAGCTAAGGTTATCCGTGCTGTCGGCCAACCGGCCAGCAGGATCAATGAAATATTGGCGCACATTCTTCAAAGAAAGCAGACAACGTACGACTGGAAAAAATTCTTCGGATTTAGGCACAGGCATGCGGAGTGCATGATGTTGGATCTAAGACGCGATCGTGAGTCGAATATTAATGCGTTTCTCGTCCTGCTGGACAGTTTTTGCGATTTCCTTACAACGGAAATATATAGGCGTCTAAAGCCGGGGAAAACGTATCCAAAATTTGGAAGCGCTATAAAGGATCCTACTTTGAATTCCGCTTTACCTAATGCGATGGCATGTTTCCAAAAGCTACACAGCCTGAGACTCGAATCATCAACGGCGCATCCCCGATCACTTAAGACGGGTAAACCTACGCGACGATTGAAACATTATGATTTTTACAAGATTAGGACAGCACTCGGTACTGCATTTGATGAGATTGAGAAAACCATCACACATTAGTGGTATTCGGTGGAATCGACTTTGATCCACCCGGCATAGTGCTAAGCCAATGAGGCAGTTTCTCAATGCCCTGCTACACCTATTAAATGAACAATAACAGGTATTCATCCACCTCCAAACGAGGTGGCTGCAGCATGAAACGGCATCACCTGTAAAGACTTGTCTTTTCTCCTTACCCGCCCGTAGAGTGATTTTTTGGTTCGTACGCCAGTAGTCACCGGACGGCAACGCTATTCGACGAGGACAGGACGTGTCGGATTACGCTTCGCTAATCCGACCTACTCTCTGCAAAAGACAAGGAAAAGACGCTGGATTCCCGATTAAAGATGTCGGGAATGACAGATAAAGAGAAAGGCGCTCTACCCCACCTGACCTCCCCTTACAAAGGGGAGGGACATTAGCATTGCCATGAAACGGAAATCTTCAGCGCGGGCGAGCCGGCAGGCGTTCCTGCCCGGGTTGCGACCATCGGGCGTGCCGCTCGTGGCCGTGATCGGGCGGCCGAACGTCGGCAAATCGACCCTGTTCAACCGAATTCTGGGGACCAGGAACGCCATCGTGGACGACCGGCCGGGCGTCACCCGCGACCGGATTTACGCCGAGTGCACGTACCAGGGCCGGCGCTTTCAGCTCGTCGATACCGGCGGGCTCGATCCCACCTCCGACGACGGCATGCTCGGGCTCATCCGCCGGCAATCGCAGGCCGCCCTCGCTACGGCGGATATTCTGCTCGTCATCATGGACGGCCGCGCCGGGCTTACGCCGGTGGACCGGGAGATCGTGGACGCGCTCCACGGGGTGGACAAACCCACGTTCTGGGTGGTCAATAAAATCGATACCCCGGCCCTGGAACCCCTGCTGGCGGACTTTTATCATCTCGGGAAGGACATGCTGTTCCCCGTTTCGGCGGAACACGGCAACGGGGTGGATGACTTGCTCGAGGCGTTCCTGCATCTCCTGCCGGCGCATGACGAGGACCTGACGGAAACCGCCACGACCCGGGTGGCCGTGGTCGGGCGGCCCAACGTCGGCAAGTCCACGCTGGTGAACACCATCCTGGGAGAGGAACGCGCCCTCGTCAGCGACGTGCCCGGCACCACGCGAGACCCCATCGACACGCACCTGGAACGCGAGGGCCGGCTGTTTCTGTTGACGGATACGGCGGGGTTGCGGCGGCGCGGCCGCGTGGAGCCCGGCATCGAAGGCTACAGCGTGGCCAGGACCATGAAGGCGTTGGGCCGGTCGGATATCGGCGTGTTGCTGCTCGACGGGGTCGAGGGCGTCACGGACCAGGACACCAAGATTGCTGGGCTCATCCAACGGCAGGGCCGGGGCTGCGTGATGCTCGTCAATAAATGGGACCTGCGCCGGGATCAGCGCGAGGCCAAGAAGAAATTCACTCTGGAGTTGCAACGGCAGTTTCCCTTTTTCACCTTTGTGCCCGTGCTGTTCGGGTCGGCGCTGGCACCCGGGACCGTCGATCAGGTGTTCGCCGCCGTCACCCGTGTCATGGATGCGTTCTCGTACCGGGTGCCGACCGGTCGCCTCAATCTCTTCCTCCAAAAGGCCCTGACGGACAATCCCATTTCCGTCAAAAAAGGGAACCCGCCGAAATCGCTCTATATCACCCAGGTCGCGACCAAACCGCCCACGTTCGCGCTGTTTGCGGGCAAGTCGGCCGCACTCACCCCCGCGTACCTGCGTTACCTGGAAAACCAACTCCGGGCCACGTTCGGGTTCGAGGGCACGCCGTTGCGGATTATGGTCAGACGCAAAAACTAGATTCCATTTTGCACCTTTTTGTCGACTACGTCGTCGTGTGACGTATCATGAATTGGTATGCACCGACCACCTGCGTGTTCTCCCCCTCACCCTGCCCTCTCCCGCCAGGGGAGAGGGAGAAAGGCAAAGACACTGGATCCTCGATTAAAAATGTCGAGGATGACAGATAAAGACAAGGAAAAGACGTTGGGTTCCCGCGTGTGCGCGAATGACAGAAAGAGATTGGGAAAGGGACGAGGTGTTATAAGGCCGCGACGCGGGAGAAGTAGTCGACGAAGGTGCGGATTCCGCCGGACGCCTGGCCCCAATCGAAGTTTTCGTTCGGCGCGTGGTAGCCGTGCTCGGGCAGGCTCAACCCGCAGAAGAGAATCGGCACCTGCCATGCCCGCTCCATCAGGGACACCGCGCCGATCGAGCCTCCCTCCCGCACCAGTGACGGGTTCTTGCCGAAGCCTGTTCGCATTGCCTGGCGAAGCGCGTCGGCATACGGTCCCTGCGTCACGCCCCGAAACGGTTCGAGTTGCCCGTCGGCTTCGACCCGGATATCGGGGTTCAGTTTCCTGAGGTGGGCCTTCAAGCTGGCGAGGATCGTCGCGGGCTTCTGGTTCGGGACCAGCCGCATGCTCACCTTCAATTCCCCGGATGGAGGAACAACGGTTTTCACGCCGGGCCCCATGTATCCGCCCACCAACCCATGCACCTCGAAGGTGGGGGCAGCCCAGATCCGTTGGATCAACTCGGCACGGTCTGTCGTCCGAATCGACCGGAACCCGTAGGCCTTTTTGAACCGGTCCACCTGAAAACCCGAGGAGAGAAATTGCTTCATCTCCCCGTCCGTGGGCGGCACCACCTCATCGTAGAACCCGGGAATGGTCACACGGCCGGTTCGCGCATCCACACACGACTGCGCGGCTTCGCATAATTCGGCCAGCGGGTTTCTGGCTCCACCGCCGGTCAACCCGGAATGCACGTCGGTGGTTCCCGTACGCAGGGTCAGCCGGGCGCCCAACAACCCGCGCAGCCCCGTGGAAATCGCCGGGCGTTGGCGCGACACCCAAATGGTATCCGACACCAGGACCGAATCCGGGCGCGGGACCGCGGCCCGTTGATCCAGGGCATCCTGAAAATTCGGGCTCCCGATTTCTTCTTCCAATTCCCAGAGAACCCGGATATTCAACGCGACCCCCTGCTCTACGGCATACCTGGCGGCCAGGAGCGCGGCCAGCGCCGGGCCTTTGTCATCGGTGGCGCCCCGGCCTCGATAGGTATCTCCCTGTTTGCGAAAGATGAATGGGTCTTGTAACCACTCCGGTTCCTGGGCAGGTTGCACGTCCAGATGATTGTAAATCGTCAACGTGGGATACGACTTCCCGACCTGCCAGCCGCCCGACACCACGGGATAACCCTTGGTCGTCACGGTCCGCGCACGCGCCCCGAGATTCCGTAGATACTGCGCCGCCACGGTAGCCATCCGGGCGATATCCTTCCCGCGTGAGGGATCGGAACTCACCGACGGGATCTCCACCGCCTGTCCGAGCATGTCTTCAAACTGCGGCCGAACCGACCGGATATAGGATTCCAACTGCTTCATCGTCATTTCCTCTTTCTTTTTAGAACCATTCGGCGTGTCAGCAATCCTCAGCCGAAATAGAAGGGGACCGGTGAAAAGCTGACGAGAAAAATGACAAGGGCGCCCCAACCCACCCAGAGCCGGCCGCGACCCAATTCCGCCCCCGGATCGATCACCGGCGGGTGGCTGATCCCGGCCAAGCCGGCCAGAGCCGCCCACAAAATCCACCCCGGCCACCCCCAGAGCCCCAGCACCAGCAAAATGGGAATCGCCGCCAGCGCCATGGTGCGTTGACGGCGGCCGAACAGCGCATAGGCCACGTGCCCGCCATCGAGCTGCCCGATCGGAATCAGATTCAACGCGGTGATGAAGAAGCCGAACCACGCCGCAAAGGCCACGGGGTGCAACAGGACGTCGTAGGTATCGGGGAGCGGCCCGAACATGAGCCACGTGCAAAATTGCAGCAACAGCGGCTCACCGAATTTCAACCCATAGAGGCCCAGCGTGGGTTCGACCTTTGAATAGGACAGCCCGATGAGAAAGGCCGGTACGGCCACGATAAATCCCGCGATCGGGCCGGCCACGCCGATGTCGAACAGGGCCCGGCGATTCATAATGGGGGAGCGCATGCGAATCACGGCGCCGAACGTCCCGATAAATTGCGGTGGCCCCGGAATGAACAGCGGGAGAGACGCCGGGACCCGGTGAATACGCGACAAGTAAAAATGCCCGAATTCATGGGTGACGAGGATGCCCAGCAGCGTGCCGGCGAACGGCCACCCGTTCACCAAGCTGCCGGGATACCGGACCAGGAAATCCCATGCGCCCGACACGGGCTCGGTATTGACCTGATACGCGCCCGCCCACAGCGTGGTGAACACGGTCACCACAAACAAGCCGAGCGGAAGGTACAGGACCGACGCCGCGCTTTCAGGTGCGGGCTCGGTCCGTTCCCAATCCGGCGACCATTCATCGGGGCCTTGAGGCCGGTTCTCCCGGTCACCGGGAAACCCCTTGTTCTGTTCAGGCGGAAATGGTGATTGATCCATAAACGACGACAAGTTAAGGGCGGAACATCATGGTGCCATCATCCAAACGGATTCGTGACGCGTTCTTCGTTGACCGTGGTCGGGGGCCCGTGCCCGGGGAGCAGCACCGTGTCCGAATCCAACTGCAACACGCGCCCGCGAACCGACGCCAGATGATCCGCATACAACGACAGCGGATTGGACCCGCCCACGGACCCGGCGAACAGCGTATCGCCGACAAAACACAGGGCCCGGCCCTGGGATTGGACCCGGTAACAAATCCCGCCGGGCGTATGGCCGGGCGTGGCGAGACACTCGACCCCCAGCTCCCCCACGGCCAGGACCTGGGCATCTTCGGGCACGACGACCGAGGCTTGCGGGGGCTTCCAGGGCAGCAGCGGGAAATCTCCCTCTCCAAGATACACCGGCACGGGCCATTCGGACAAAATCCGGTCCAATCCCCCGGCATGATCCATGTGCCCATGCGTCAGGCAGACGCCGGTCAACGTCGCGTGTCGTTCTTCGAGTACCGCCAGCATGGCCTCCGCATTGTACGCCGTGTCGATAAAGACGGCCTGTTTGGTTTGAGGATCGATCAGGACGTACCCCTTGACCTCGTACCCGCCGATGTCGCCCAGCACCGTGACCACCAGAGAGGAGACCCACTCGGGAGAAGGCTGCGGCACCCATCCCCCGACAGACACGGCGGCCAGCGCCTCGCCCTTGAGGGCAAGGACCCTGGCGATGGCATGGACTTCGTCTTCCGATGGGGCGCGAGCGCCCTGTTCCAGGCGTTCCCACTCATCTTTCCGAACATGCGCGGTTTCCGCCACCTGGCTGATGGATTGTCCGCTCCCCTTCCGGGCCTTTTTCACGATGTCGCAGAATTCGTCTTCGAGCATCACGGGGCGCGACAGCGCAGCCTGCCAGGCCCGGACCATCACGGGATCAATATCCACCAGAATGACCGATAGCAGGGAGCGGGGCTGAAATTGCCGGATTTCTTCGACCATCCCCTGCGCGGCATCCTCGGGGGCGACCCTGCCCACCCCGGTCCCCATGCCGGGAATGGCGAGGGAGACAAAACCCTGTGCATCGGCAAGCTGGAGCGCGGCCCGTGTGGCCAATTTCACGTTTTCGACGGGAATGCGCATGGCCGGTTCGGGCATGGTCGGCGCATGAATGATGCCCTCGAAGCGCGTGCGCCCGCCCGACGTAAGCACGGCCTGACCCACGGGTATCGGCGCCTGTTCCCGCGCCTCATCTTCTACCTGCGACCCCGCGGCGCGCCGGATGATCCCGGCCACGCCACCGCCCATAAGGCCGTGACTGTTCGCGGCATTGACGATGGCTTGGGCCTCGACGTCAAGGAGGCTGCCTTGCAGACAGATGATGTCCATTCAGTATTGCCTCATCCTCTCCGGTCTAGTACTGTTAGCCGAACAACGACCTGATCATTTCACACAAACGAGTGCTGCATGCATATAGCAGAAGTCTTCCGGCAAAGCCACCCTGCGATCAGCTTCGAGTTTTTTCCCCCAAGGAGCGAGGCTGCGTCCGAGGCGTTGTTCCATACCATCCAGAAGTTGATTCCCCTGAAACCTGCCTACGTCAGCGTCACGTACGGCGCGGGCGGGTCCACGCGTGAGTTGACCCATGACCTGGTCGTCAAGTTGCACCGTGAGACGAATCTGACGATCGTGTCGCACCTGACGTGCGTGAAGTCGAGGCGGGATGAAATTTTCAAGATTCTCCAACGGTACGATGAACACGGCATCCACAACATCATGGCCCTGCGCGGCGACCCGCCCACCCAGGAGCCGTGGGATCCGGCCGAGCAGGACTTTCGTTACGCCGTGGAATTGGTGGCCTTCATCAAAAAACATTTTCCGCACATGGGGATCGGGGTCGCCGGGTTCCCCGAAGGCCATCCCGACACCCCCAACCGTCTCCAGGAAATCGAGTATCTCAAGGCCAAAGTCGACGCCGGGGCCGACTACATCTGCACGCAACTCTTTTTCGACAATCGCGATTTCTATGATTTCTGCGAACGGTGCCGGCTGGCCGGGATCCGCGTTCCCATCATCGCGGGCATCATGCCCATCACTTCACTGAAGGGCATGAAGCGGATGGCGGAACTCGCCTTGGGCGCGCGCTTTCCGGGAAGGCTGCTTCGCGCCCTGGAGAGCGCGAAGAATGACGCTCAGGCCGAAAAGATCGGCACCCATTGGGCCACGGAACAGGTCCTGGACCTGTTGGACAACAAGGTGCTCGGGGTGCACCTCTACACCCTGAACAAATCCAAAGCCTCGTTACAGATCTACGAAACGCTGGGCCTCCAGCGTGCCGACATGCTCATGGAAGCGGACTAGCCTGCGGCTAACCCGACGGATTCCCGACGCTGTCGGGTTACGCCTGCGGCTAACCCGACCTCGCGTTCGCAAGGATGACAGATATTTCTTTTCGAGTTTCGCCCAGGAATCGCGGAGGGCGACGGTGCGGTTGAAGACGAGCCGTTGACCGGTCGAATCGGGATCCACGCAAAAATAGCCTTGCCGTTCGAACTGAAACCGCTGACCGACAACGGCTCCCTGTAGCGCCGGTTCGACCCGGCAACCCTGTAACCGCTCCACCGAGTCGGGATTGAGCACGGTCCGGTAATCCCGGCCGTCCTTCTCGGGGTCCGGGTCGGAAAACAGATGATCGAACAGCCGCACTTCGGCCTCGAGCGCATGCGCCGCGGACACCCAATGAATGGTGCCTTTCACCTTTCGGGCTAGCCTGCCCCGATCCGCTTTTCGTCTCCGGGTCATACGTGCACCGGACTTCGACGATCTCTCCCTGCTCATCCTTGATCACGTCCACGCATCGAATGATGTAGGCATAGCGCAACCGCACCTCCTGGCCGGGCGCGAGCCGGAAGTATTTTTTCGGAGGATCTTCACGAAAATCGTCCCGCTCGATATAGAGGACGCGGGAAAACGGGACCGCCCGGCTCCCCATCGCGGGATCTTCGGGGTTGTTCACCGCCTGTAACTCTTCGACCTGGCCTTCAGGGTAATTCGTAATAACCACGCGCAGGGGCCGGAGCACCGCCATGACCCGTTGCGCGCTCGCGTTCAGGTTCTCCCTGACAAAATGCTCCAACAGGTTGACCTCCACCACGCTGTCGCGTTTCGCCACCCCGATGTGCTCGCAAAACCGCCGGATCGCCTCCGGGGGATACCCGCGGCGCCGCAGGCCCATCAACGTGGGAAGGCGCGGGTCATCCCATCCCGACACGTGCCCTTCCTCAATGAGTTCCAACAGCTTCCGCTTGCTCATCACGGTATGCGTCAGGTTCAGGCGCGCGAATTCGATCTGTTGGGAATGACACGCCACCTCGCATTCGTCGAGCAGCCAATCGTACAGGGGCCGGTGGTCTTCAAATTCCAGGGTGCACAGGGAATGCGTCACCCCTTCGAGGGAATCGGACAGGGGATGCGCGAAATCATACGTGGGATAAATGTTCCAGTCGGATCCGGTCCGGTGATGCGGCACCCGCCGGATCCGGTAGAGCGTGGGATCGCGCATATTGATGTTGGGCGAAGCCATATCGATCTTGGCGCGGAGCACGTGCGCCCCTTCCTCGCAGTCGCCGGCGCGCATCCGTGCGAACAGGTCGAGATTCTCCTCCACCGACCGCGCCCGATGCGGGCTCTCCTTGCCCGGTTCCGTCAAGGTCCCCCTGTGGCTGCGGATCTCGTCCGCGGTCAGACTGTCCACGTAGGCCTTTCCTTTCCTGATCAGGAACACCGCATACTCGTACAACCGCTCGAAATAATCCGAGGCGAAAAAACACCGGTCCTGCCAGTCGAACCCCAGCCAGCGCACGTCTTCCTGAATGGACTCCACGTATTCCACGTCTTCCTTGGCGGGGTTGGTGTCGTCGAACCGCAAATTGCACAGCCCCCCGGCAAATTCCTGCGCAATGCCGAAATTCAAACAAATGGACTTGGCGTGGCCGATGTGGAGATAGCCGTTGGGTTCCGGAGGGAACCGCGTATGCACGACGCCGTTGAATTTTCGCGCTTCCCGGTCCTGCGCCACGATCGCGCGGATAAAGTCTTTGGAAGCGGGCTGCGTGTCGGACATGCTCAAGAGTCTTTCTATTCCGTTACCATGCGCCCGATAGGGCAATAAATCAGGGGGTCCTTAATGCGGTCGCTTGCCTTTGAACAACACGAGCAAGCCGATCACCCCGACGATCAGCAACAATCCGCCATACAAGAAGTATTGGTCATCCATCACCGTCCCTCCCGGATTCTTCTTTTCCTGGCTTTGAACACAACAACGCTTCTCGCTGCACAAAGTGTGCCTTTCCTTCCTCAGGGGAATCAAGAGGACCGGGATCACGCGAAAGCGACGTCCGGGCGAAAAAAGAAATGGGGAAACTTCACGTTACTCGGACACGTGTGGTCCGTACTGCTCGAGCAGGTATTTCAGCACGTGAGGAGCGTTCTTGACCAACGTGTCCCGGGCCGTCCGATCATGGCATTGACCCGCCAGGATCCAGCCGAATGCTTTTTCATGGTCGCCTTTGCGATAGGCATGAATGGCGTGAGTCAGGCACGTGCGACCCGAGACGGTCCCCCGCACGATCTTCGGAGGGCCGGCTTTGACCACAAACGTTTTGCACCGCCCCTTGGACGTGGCTTTCGTGTCGTTCCACATCCAGTCCACTTCGTCTTGATACCCAAAACTGTGAACCGGGACCAGCAGAACCGTCAGGGTCAGAAGAAGAAAGAGAGAGGGTAACTCAGTCATAAACACCCGTTGAACACGCATGGGTTCATCTCTTCCAGCAATTTAACCAGAATGAACTCTTACCTTGTATCCCAATGCTGTCAAGGCTTTGCTAGTCCTTCCGTTTCTTGGTGGAAAATCGTTTGGCATCGCCCATCCGACAATTTCCCCTAGACTGCTGATTCCGAGATGGGGTAACCGCCAACGAGTAGATCTGGTCGCTTCCCAAAGCCTCAAGGGAACATCTTGGACTGCGCCTCCCCAAAGGACATGGTCTATTACCTCCACAACCGATCTTCCTTCCCTCGACTTTTGGTTCCACAAATAATTTGCCAGCAAATGGATGCAAAGCTCCTGGTCTTTACGCGATTCATTTTCCGAGAGACCGTAAGTGGCGTTATCCACACGCAAGGCATGGTCACGCATAGCATAAATTCGTCGACAAATTTGCTCAAATTCCTCAAAGGACAAATTGTTTAACCGGTTCCCTTTCAAGTGCTTTTCTAGAAATGGTGCCCAATCATAGATGGTTCGGTCTTCACGAGTGGGTGGAGCCTCAAGAGACTTCCACCATTCAAGAGCTTCCCTCAAAGCAGCTTCGGGATCTTTTTTGTGCTCTTCGTAAAACTCCCGATACGGGTGTTTTCCATTCCTTCTTACGCAATTGTAATAATAGGCATGCAAAAATTGGTCAGCCTGAACGCCATTTGGAACTTCCGCTTTGATCCATTGTGGACGGCTATCATTCCTTACCACCCGTTCCCCAATATCACGCATTATCTGGAGAGTATCGCGCCATTCAGCGAGAAAGGCATCTCTCTGATAATCGTCGCTGTTTCTTGTATCAACGGAAACAAGCGAGGACTCCCGTGGAATCCGACGGCTCTGATCAAACTGTTCTTCAAGCCACTTCTGATCGTGTTGAATTTCCTGATATTTCTTTTCGAATTCGCCCAAATGATCAAAATCTTCTTGCGTTAATGGCCAAGACTTGAGATCTATGCAGTCAAAGAACTTTTCCAACTCAATATTTAGACCGGTTTCATCCAGTTCGGACTCTGTCAAAAAAACCCCACATTCGGCATTTCTATACCATCCACTATGGGTGAGATTTGCAGAACCAATGTAAGCCCCAAAATCTAACCACCAAATCACTTTAGCCCGATAATTTGCAAACTTGATTCGGATGTCCAAAAACCGTTTGAGAATAGTTGTCGAAACCGGGATGAAAAATCGTACCGGCCCCAGGTAAACTTGATGTTCTTCTCAAAACAGAAGTCGATCCGTTTGCATAAGCGGCGCGGATTTCATCGCATCCTTCCGAATCCTTAAGAATTTCATTAAGCCAATTGTCATAAGTTTCATTCTTTCCAACAGGAAGATGTAAATTCGAGGTCGGTCTTTGGAGAAACTAATGAAGCAAAAGTGGCCGAACCCTGAGATCCAGAATCTGATGTCCTGTACTTAGACACTCCCTCAGCCCATCACAAAGCTTAAAGGTGTCGCCGCGTCAAGAAGTTGCCTCGATCATACCATCCTCCCGGTCCCGTGGAGTTGGGGCTGCCACCACTTCCTCACTCCCAACCTGAAAATTGGGGGAAGGTCAGGTCCTCACAGCAGTCCATGCCAATGAAGAGTTTGCTCGTCATGGGATTCCCAAAAATGATTGAGACCAGTTTGCCAAGAAGGTTGTTTGAGCCAAATACGCAGGATATCGCTAATTGCGCCCGCATGGTGGCATCCAAACTGAACAAGGGGTAGGGTTAGCCTTCTACTGGCCTGACTCTGCCTCTCTGCCTCAATCTTTTGGCAACCTGATAACCGTGGAAGCCGAAGGAATCTCCAGCGTGGGGAACGAACTTACGATGGCAAAAATTATCGTGTATTCCGGCCTATACTACGTTTGCGATTTTGAGAACTGGGTAGCTTCTGATTAACCTTTTCTCTAAATTCTTTATCTGCGTCTCCCGACACGACTCCCTGCGAAAACAAGTGACGTCGATGCCCATAGCGTTTAACATGGATGATCTTCTTATCGGTGATTAGATCCAAAATTCAATTTTGCTATAACCCCCTCCGGGCTGATATTTTTCCTGTCCATTGGGATTTTGCTCGGCCACCTTCTCGTTATATTCGTTTTCGTTTTTCGATTTATACTGCGGAAAATCTAAGACTGGGGTCACATCGTAGTTGCTTGTAGTCAGCACTGATTTGCAAAATCGTTTTTTACGTACCAGTTGCTGTTGTTTAGTAAGTACGTTTTCATCTTCTCATCCTGAATCTCGCAATACAGCAATCGTAAGCTTTCCGGTGCTTCAGCTCATCACTGCTTGCGCTAAAGCGGCTTTTCTCTTAAGTAGATCCAAATCCAAATTTTCTTTTTCACCTTCCGCTAGAAAGAAAATCGGGAGATTTATATCATCCCTATATTCCTCGCTTTCTTTTTGTATGAAAGCCCTTTACGACCAATCAACAAGTTCGGGAACTGCCATCCATGTTTTATCGTTCTTGACGTGAATCGAAGTGACTTGATAGTTCTTGGATCGTATGTCTGAGATCTGATCAACCCAACCAAAGTTTTCTTTGTAATACATTTATACTTTTCGTTCTTTCAAAAACTCCTTAATGAAAGATCGACTTTGGCAGAAACATTAAGTGCATCTTTTCCTGTTATAGTTTTGCCAAATTGTTCAACCTTCGCCTTCCCGGTGATTGAGCGGATTAAATCCTGTTCAATGTCGATCCCAAAGTCAGCCGCAATGCCAGCTCTACTCAACTGTTCACTTGTCTCTTTCGGTACGGAAGACATATTTTTCACAATTCGTCGCGGTTGAATCTAGAGTGTTCAGCACAACTTTCAACCCAAACCGCCTCCCAAACTCCGGGATTAAGCAGTTCCAAATGGAACCGCAAAAATTCTATTCTTTCCCGAAGCAATATCAGCCGAGATGAGCAAAATTCCTTTTGAGCTCGCGTTAAACAATTCAGACGTATCAAGATGGGCCAATCTTAAGCCATGACGGTTTAAAAATGTGCGACTGAAAAAATCCCAATGCCATCCGATGACTTGAGTTTGTCTATCTCTTTCAAAATTTCCTCATGCTCGGAATGCTCATTTTTTATCGTAAACCGACAGTTTGTTGGTTGGAACGATGTTAAAATTTGAGTCAATCCCAAATACTAATAGCGGCCACAACAGGGGCGGTATCCATGCTGACATAAATCATCCGCCGGCCGCTGCAGGTCTGGGGGGCGCTTTTGGCCACAATGGATTTTCACTTAATTGGATTGTTCCATATTACCTAGGCTACGTTGCGGACACATCAAATTCTATGAGTTCCTTTTTTGAGTTGCGCTTACGGATGCACATCTACACCAGTAAAACCGTAATGTCGCGCTGCGTAAACCTGTTCGCTGGGCACAAGCACACCGTAGCAGGTGGAATTGCCAATCGCCACACAGTTTGTGAGCAATGCACCGTTCTTGTTGTCGTGGTGGGTTTTGTTTTCTAAAATGGATGAAGTGAGAAAGCGAAGCGTTTGATCGTCGTTGCCGTCACCGGACGAAACCTAGGAAAAATGACCGGAGGTGTCAAGGCCCCGCATTCGTCATGTCCGATACGGTGACGGGCGCGGCCCAGTATCAGGGTCAAAATGCGTACTTCAGCCCGACGCTGAGCGCCCAGTATTGGATGTCGCTGAACGTCAGGTTGCTGTCGAACGGGGTTGTGCCGTCAGCCCGGACCGGCCTGTGACTTCTGATGAGGTCCCACACGGTGTCGCCTTCGAGATCCTGGAAGGAAGCCCATCGCGCTTTCATGCCGATTGAGACCTTTTCCGTCAGCGCGTAATCCAGGCCTCCCAGGAATTGGAAGCCGAAGACCGTGTCGGTGAACTCCGCATCCAGAAGGCTCAGCGTGCCGGCGGCAGCCGGTGGTTTATCGGCCGGGTAGCCTTGCTCTATCGTCTTACGCACGAGTCGGGTCTGGTAGTTCAGACTGGTGCGCGCCCACCCGACGCCCGCGCCCACATACGGCGTCCAGCGCGAATTGTTCAGAAAATCGTAGTACGCGTTCACGAAGAATTGATGGGCGCTGAAGTCCGATACATGTTCCGAGGGCGGGTCGAGCGTGCTCACCTCGGAGTTTTTGCTCTGCAGCGCCGCATTCCCGCCAGGGAACTGCCAGGGCGAGGAACCGCCACCGTGAGACCGGTTCACGTATTCGAATTCGACGCGAAACCTGTCCAGCGCATACCCGACGCTGACACCGCCCAAAAACCCTGTGTTCAGGTTAAACGAGTTCATGGACAGCGGTTGCGGCGTATTATCCGCGCAACCCGGGCCCCTGGGGTTACCCTCAACCAATATGTCGCACTGCGTGGGATGGTTGACTGCGGACAGGACGGACCCCAGGTCCGCGGCATTCGCAAACCCCAACTCGATGCCGGCGTAGAATCCCTGCCGGCTCGTTTCGGCGTTCACCACGCTTGCCGACGCGAGCAGGCAGAAACCCAGCACGATGGCAGGATATCTGGACGGCTGATCATCTCTTTCATCATCGTCGCCTCTTCCGGGTGGATATGCCTGTCGCGGAGGTTGGCTGGGGGAGAAGGATTCGAACCCTCACAATCAGATCCAGAATCTGACGTCCTACCCTTAGACGATCCCCCAACTCATAAAAAAGTTTAAAGGGAGCCTTTTCCAGGAGTCAAGAACTCATTCTCATGATGATGCTGCCTGTTCCGACTATCCTTGATAGTTACGTATGGAGTTGGGGAGAGAGCCATTCCGGCTCACGGTAACCGCTGAATGAGGGGTAATGCAGCGGCTTCGTTCTCCTGGGTCATTAACTTAAAAGTTTCCATCAAGTATGCTTGCGAAACTTCATCCTCTTTATATATAGTGCAAAGAATTTTGCTATCCTCAATAGAGTTATTATGCCCAGAAAAAAAGAATTCGACGTTGACGCGGTCCTGGACAAGGCGATGCGCGCCTTCTGGAAATATGGCTATCAGCCCACCTCCTTAAACGATCTCCTGGACTGCATGCAGATCCAGCGCGCCAGCCTGTATAACGCATTCGGTGACAAACGCACCCTTTTCCTCGAGACCTTGCGCCGATATGACTTCGTCTACCACCGGCCTCCGCTCACAAAGCGAATGAAAACGGCTTCGCCCCGCCAAGCCATCGTGGCCTTGTTCCAGGATAGGGTCACCCTGGAGCAGGAGAAGGACGTCCGCTATGGGTGTTTTCTCGTTAATACGGCCCTGGAGTTATCGCCGCACGACCCGGAAGTAGCCGAGATCGTCAACACGGCCCTCACCTACATGGAGAAACAATTCTTCCGTCGACTGATCGAAAAGGGCCGAGTCAGGGGAGAGATTGCCCGGTCGGTCAAGCCGGTCCCGACCGCACGCGCCCTCACGAGTCTGTTCATCGGGATGGTTGTGCTCTCCCGCAGCCGTCCCGAGAAGCGCTTGCTGCAGTCAATCGCAAACCAGGCAGAGATTCTCTTACCCCTTGTCGAGAAGGCAGCCCAGCCTGTTCTCTCGGCGTCGCCGGCTCATCTCGTAGCCGCTGGCCAAAGAAAACCCTGACCTTGCGCTGCCCTCTCCGGCGTCAATGCCGGGGGACGCTCCGCTCATCAGACCTGCGCACTCAGCAAGACGCCTTGATTTGTAGCCGCCGCATCTTATGCGACCGGCAAACAGCAGGCTAAGGCCTGTCACGACCCTTCAAAGTCGTTCCTTCGCCCTATTGAGATTGTTCAGTCAAAAACTACTATTGCAGAATGCTTGTAATCATGTGGCTCTTTTTCTAGGATTTCCATTTTAGTGCAATCATTTTCCTTAGCACCGGAGCAACGATGCCCAGGAAAAAAGCATTCGACATCGACACTGCTATGCACAAGGCGATGGAGGCCTTCTGGAAACGCGGCTATGAGGCCACCTCCTTGGACGATCTCCTGGATTGCATGCAGATCCAGCGCGCCAGTCTGTATAACGCGTTCGGTGACAAACGCACCCTCTTCATCGGGACCTTGCGCCGATACGTAATTCTGGACAAGGCGGATATTGCGAAGCGGTTACGAATATCTTCCCCCCGCCAGGCCATCCTCGGGGTATTCCGGGACACCATCACCGCAGTGATGAAACATGGGCCAAGCAAGGGCTGTTTTCTGATCAATACGGCCCTGGAGTTATCGCCGCACGACCCGGAAGTAGCCGAGATTGTCGGTTCGGCCTTCACCTACATGGAGAAACAATTCTTCCGTCGACTGATCGAAAAGGGCCGAGCCATCGGAGAGATTCCCAAATCGGTCAGGCCGGCCCCGACCGCGCGCGCCTTGTTGAGTCTGTTCATCGGGTTGCGGGTGCTTTCCCGCTGCCATCCCGAGAAGCTTTTGATGGAGTCAATTGCGAAACAAGCGGCAATTCTTTTACCACTTGGCGAGAAGTAGTCCATCCCCATGTCCCGGCTCATCAGTAGCCGGGGGCTGCCGCAAGCTCTGAACCGGGCCCTTTACGAACCAATCCGACTGAGCGCGCGTTCCACGCGTTTGAGGGTCCGCTCCTTGCCCAGTAAATCCATGACTTCATAAATCCCCGGGCTGAAGGTTCTCCCGGTGAGGGCAACGCGAAGGGGCTGGGCAAATTTTCCCATCTTCAGATCTTCTTCCTCGAGGATGGCTTGCACCACGGGTTCGAGTGTTTCCTTGGAAAAGGGCTCGACCGTCTTTGCCCGTTCGGCGAACTTGTTCAGACCGGGGGCAATCGCGGGGGTGAGAAACTTTCCGGCCGCGACTTCGTCCATGGCCACGGGTTCCGTAATGTAGGGTAACGTCCAGTCCGCCATTTCGACCAGTGTTTTCGCGCGCTCGCGCAGGTGAGGCATCACCGCTTCGATGCCTCCCCGGGGTTGAACGAGACCATCCCGGTCGTACCCCTGCTGTTCCAAAAAGGGCAGTAACAATTCCGCGAGGTGCCGTGGCTCACCTTGCTTGATGTATTCGGCATTGAGCCATTGCAGTTTTTCCGGGTTGAACACCGCCGCGGATGATTGCACGTGGTCGAAGGAAAATTTCTCGATCATTTCCGGGACTGAAAAAATCTCCTGGTCCCCGTGCGACCACCCCAGCCTGACCAGATAATTCACCAGCGCCTGCGACAGATATCCCATTTCCTGATACGCCAGCACCGACGTGGCGCCGTGTCGTTTGGACAGCCTGGATTTGTCCGCACCCAGAATCATGGGCACGTGGGCAAACTTGGGCACCGGATACTCCAACGCTTCGAACAGGGGCACCTGGCGCGGCGTGTTGTTGACGTGATCGTCACCGCGGATCACGTGCGTGATTCCCATGAGCGCGTCATCGATCACCACGGACAAATTATACGTGGGATAGCCGTTCGATCGAAGAATGATGAGGTCGTCCAGCACGGCGTTGTCGAACGTGATAGAGCCTTTGATCAGATCCTCGACAACGGTTTGCCCTTCTTGCGGCGATTTGAACCGGAGCGCGGCCGGCTCCGCGGGATCGGTCAGGCCCCGCTCCCGGCACCGGCCATCGTATTTGAGGGGTTCGCCTTTGGCCTGCGCTTCTTTCCTCCGAACTTCGAGTTCTTCCGGCGTACACACACACCAATAGGCTTGGCCCCGTTCGAACAATTCCAGGGCTTTTTGCCGGTAGAGATCCAGCCGCTCGCTTTGACGATGGGGTCCCTCATCCCAATCCAGCCCGGCCCAGCGCAGACCATCCAGGATCGCCTCAACGGCGGCATCGGTTGACCGGTCGCGATCTGTGTCTTCGATCCGCAAAATGAATTTTCCGCCATGCCGCCGGGCAAACAACCAGTTGAACAAGGCCGTGCGCAGGCCTCCGATGTGGAGATACCCCGTGGGACTCGGTGCAAACCGAACTCTGACGTCGCTCATGCCTTTCTTCATATCAAAGTGAGGCCACCGGTTGCCACCTTATTTTAATGCATGGTTGGTACAGAATGAGAGACCGACCGCACCCACAACCTTGACCGATCCTACCTTGCATGTTAGATTCACGCCTCGTTGCCTGGTTTTTCCGAATATACTGCTGAGTGGGGCTGTGGCGCAGTTGGGAGCGCGCGTGAATGGCATTCACGAGGTCGCCGGTTCAATCCCGGCCAGCTCCACCAACTACTCGTAGTGGTCGGATCCCGCCTCGCTTTCCCTTGTTTCTCCCGGTTTTGAAAACCCAAGCCGATGTTTGGATTGCCGGACTGAACGATGATCCACATTGAATCCCTGACCAAGCAGTACCCGACGAAAACGCTCTTCTCCGAGGCGTCGGCCCACCTCCGTCCGGAAACCCGGGTCGGCCTCGTGGGCCGAAACGGCACGGGAAAGACCACCCTGCTCCGGATGATTTTAGGTGAAGATTCGCCTGACGACGGGACCATCCGAAAACGGCCCTGGCTCCGGATCGGGTATCTTCCCCAAGAGCTCGACGCTCCCACGAACCTGACCGTGCTGCAGGCGGCCCATCGCGAGCAGTACCCCGAACATGAAGCCAAACGGATTTTATCGGGGCTCGGATTTGGAGAGGCGGACTGGCATCGATCCCTGCAAACCTTCTCCGGCGGCTATCGTATGCGGGTGGCTCTCGGGCATCTGCTGCTTGCGAACCCCGACGTGCTGCTGCTGGACGAGCCCACGAACCACCTGGACAAAGCCACGCAGGCCTGGTTCGAATCCTTTCTCCTCGCCTCGAAAATGACCATGCTCATCATCAGCCACGATACGAAATTTCTTGATCGCCTGACCACGCACATCTGGGAAATCCGTCATCGTCAGATCCAGGAATACCGCGGCAATTACCGAACCTTTCAATCCTTGCGCGCACAGCTCGACACCCAACAGGCGGCGGCCGCACAGCGTCAGGCCAAGGAGGTCGCGCGCGTTCAAAAATTTGTGGATCGCTTCCGGTATAAGGCGACCAAAGCCAAACAGGTTCAGTCGCGCATCAAACAATTGGAGAAAATCAAACTCCTGGAAACCCAGCGGGACCCCAAACGGCTCCGGTTCCGGTTTCCGCAACCCGCCAAGAGCGGGATCCAAGTGTTGGAACTGGACGACGTCCGCAAACAATACGGTGACAACGTCGTCTATGAAGGCCTTCAGTTTTCCGTCGAATGCGGGCAACGCGTCGCGTTGGTCGGCGAAAACGGCGCGGGGAAAAGCACCTTGTTGAAACTGTTGGCAGGCGTGTTGCCGTTCGAGGCCGGGACGCGACAGGAAGGCCACGGCGTGACGCTGCATTATTTTGCCCAGCACCAGGCCGAGATCCTGAACCCCGAGCATTCGATCCTGGAATCCTTGACCGAAGCCGCGCCCCAGGCCGAAACCAATTATTTGCGGAGCACGGCCGGGGTTTTTCTTTTTTCCGGACAGGATCAGAAAAAACCGATCAAGGCCTTGAGCGGCGGGGAACGCAACCGGGTGGCCCTCGCTCGCATGCTCGTGGAACCGGCGAACACGCTCCTGTTGGACGAGCCCACCAACCACTTGGACCCTGCCTCCGTGGACGTGCTCACCGATGCACTCATCGACTTTCAAGGGACGATCGTGTTCATCTCCCATGATCCGGTATTTTTGAGCCGCGTCGCGACCAGGGTCGTGGAGATTGAAGACGGCCGCGTCAAAGATTACCTGGCAGACTATGAATATTACTTGTGGAAACGCTCACAGGAACTCGAAGCCTTGAAAGCGCAGGAGGAAGCCCAGGCCCTTGCGGCGCCAAAAAAACAAAAAGCCCGGCAACCCTCCCCCGCGGCAACGGCATCCCTGCCCACGAAGAAACCCACTCGCCGCGACATGACCAAAACGATCAACCGGTTGGAAAAACAGGTGGCTCGGTCGGAAGAGGAGATTACGGCCCTGGAAGACCGGATCAAGGCCCGGGCGGAAGAACTCGCAACGCCGAAACTCTACCAGGATTTTCCCCGGTGGAACGAGTTGCATCAGGAACATGAACGCTGGAAAGAGGAACTGGACGTCCTGACCAACCAATGGTCGGCCCTTTCCACCGAACTCGCGGACCTCAAAGACCAACTGGCGAAGGTGGGTTAACGATTTTCTCGAACCCGCGGTCAGGGCCGGTAATACTTTTTCTTGTCCAGTTCTTTCGGCAAATGGCTCTGTTCGGTCCGGGCCTTCGGGTCATGATGGACGTAGCGATACCCCTTTCCATAGCCCAGATCCTTCATCAACGACGTCACGGCGTTCCGTAAATGCAGAGGGACGGGCAGGTTGCCGAGTGCCTTGGCGTCCTTTCGCGCTTCGATCAGTCCGGCGTAGGACGCGTTGCTCTTGGAACAGGACGCCAAATACGTGGTGCCCTGCGCCAAATTGATCTGGGCTTCGGGGAGCCCGATCATTTCCACGGCGTGGAAAATCGACGTGGCCACGACTACCGCCATGGGCTCGGCGTTGCCCACGTCTTCCGAGGCAAAGATGACCATGCGTCGCGCAATGAATTTGGGATCTTCACCACCTTCCAGCATCCGGGCCAACCAATACAACGCCGCATCGGCGTCGGAGTCCCGCATGCTCTTGATATAGGCGGAGATCAGGTTGTAATGCTCTTCGCCGTCCTTGTCGTATCGCACCCGCTGTTGAAGAATCCCCTCCAGTTGCGGACGATCAAGGGTGACCGGCTTCCCGGAAGAGGAAGCTGCCTGCCGGACCACGTATTCCAGGGCCGTGAGCATTGACCGGGCGTCGCCGTTCCCGTACCGGATCACATACTGCCGCGCTTCGTCGGTCAGGGCCGCCCCGGATTTCCCGAGCCCGTGTTCGACGTCCTTCAGCGCCCGGTCCAGGATCATACCCATCGCGTTATCATCCAACGCATTGAGGGTCACGACCATGGACCGGGACAGGAGCGGGGCAATGACCTCGAAGGAAGGGTTCTGCGTGGTCGCGCCGATGAGGATGATCTCCCCCTTCTCGACGTGAGGCAGAAAGGCATCCTGCTGCGCTTTGTTGAACCGGTGAATTTCATCCACGAAGAGAATCGTGGCCTGGCCATGGATTCGCCGTCGCTGCACGGCTTCCTTGATGATGGCTCGCAACTCTGGCACTCCGCTGACCACCGCGGAAAACGCCACGAATGCCGCTTTCGTCTTTTGGGCGATGATGTGGGCCAACGTGGTTTTCCCCGATCCGGGCGGACCCCACAGAATCAGCGACGGGACCCGATCATGTTCAATGGCCTGCCGGAGTGATTGATGCTCGGCGAGCACGTGGTCCTGGCCGACAAACTCGTCAAACGTTTGGGGCCGAAGCCGCTCGGCCAACGGGGTGGACGCGATTTGCGCCGGTGTGCGTTTTGACTTAGGATTCGACCGTGGAGCGGTAGAGAACAGGTCGGGTGGAGTCTCGTCAGACATTACGTTTTTCCGGAAGCCCGCATTTTTGCCATGCTATAACGCCCTTTGAAACCGGTGCAAATGCAATGACGGGCATTCTGTTCCCTCGCGGCTTCGCAAGGTGATGATTGCCCTATGCCAATCGAGTATCGCCGATGAAAGTGAAAGATTCAATTGCCGCCGAATTCGATCAGTTTTCGGGCAACTATACCGAGGACATGACCAAATGTGTTCCACACTACCCCAAATTGTTGTCATGCTTTGCCGACTGTCTTCCCGATGATTTCTCGCCGGACACCATTCTGGACCTGGGATGCGGCAACGGAAACGTGACGGCTCTCCTGCTGAACAAATTTCCCCATGCCCACTATACGCTGCTCGATGCTTCACCGGAAATGCTGGCCCTCTGCAAGCAACGATTTGCAGGGAACAACGTGACCTGTATCGAACATTATTTTCGTGACTATCACTTTCCCCAACGCCGTTTCGATCTCATTACCGCCAGCTTCAGCCTTCACCATCTGGACAGCGGGGAAAAACAGTGGATCTTCCCGATACTGTTCGAGGCCCTGAAGCCGGGAGGCCTCTTCACCTGCTCGGATCTCATGATCAGCAAGCAACATGAGCAATATGAAACGCTCTGTGAAGAGTGGAGGCTCTTTGTCGATTCCCATTATCCCGATGGAGAAAAATGGAAGTGGCTCACGGAGCACCATCGCATTTATGACCACCCTGAAGATTATGAAACACAAAAGCGCTGGCTGCTTCGTGCCGGATTTCGTGAGATCAGAATCGGCTGGAATGACGGGTACTGGATGTATTTCACCGCGAGAAAATAAGGGCTGCCCATCCGGGGGAAAAGACCCTGGATTCCCGAAATGAAAGCACGCATTAACGACATCAACCTGGCCTATTCGGATGAGGGCCAAGGGCCTCCGGTTGTTTTTCTCCACGCATTTCCGCTCAATCGGACGATGTGGGCTTCGCAGGTAACCGGATTATCGGACCGGTATCGCGTTATCACGATCGATTTGCGCGGGCATGGCGAATCCGAGGCGCCGATGTGGCGCTATACCTTGGACCAATTTGCGGAGGACGTCATCGGCTTGCTGGAGCACCTGGGCATTGCCAAGGCGACCTTCGTGGGCCTGTCCATGGGAGGGTATATCCTCTTTGCGCTGTATCGAAGGCGTCCCGAGCTTTTTCAGGCTCTCGCGTTGGCCGATACCCGAGCGACGGCCGATACGCCTGACGCCAAGGCCGCTCGATTCTCCATGGCCCAAATCGCATATCGCCGGGGAGCGCCGGCTATCGCCGAACTCATGTTACCCAAATTGTTGAGTCCGGCTTCTTGTGAACACCGCGCGGACCTGCGGGAGCACTTGCGCACGATTATCACCGGCAACCAGGTTTCCGGGATCGTGGGCGATCTCATGGCCATGGAAGAGCGGCCGGATTCCACTTCGCTGTTGCCCACCATTTCCCTTCCGACGTTGGTGATCGCCGGCGAAGAGGACCTCGCCTCACCACCCGAGGAAGTGGAAAGCATGGCCAACCAAATCCCCGGCTCAACCTTCGTGCGCATCCCCCAGGCCGGACACCTTTCGAACATGGAAAACCCCGGCGCCTTCAACGCGGCGATCCTGACTTTCTTGACGTCGATGGAAAATTCGGATTTGTAGGGACAGGCCCCTGTGCCTGTCCAGCTTGCGGCGGTCTAGGGTGTGCCAATCAAGCTCAGACGGACCGGCCGATGAGCTTTAAAAATTCTTCACGGGTTTGTTGTTGCTTGCGGAACCCGCCGAGCATATGACTTGTGACGGCTATGGCGTTTTGCTTTTCGACGCCGCGCATCATCATGCACAGGTGCTGCGCTTCGATGACGACCCCCACCCCCAAAGGATTTAGCGCCGTCTTGAGCGTCTCGGCAATTTCCACGGTCAGGCGTTCCTGCACCTGAAGCCGCCGGCTCAGTACTTCGACGATCCTAGGCAGTTTACTGAGGCCGACGACCCGTTTATTGGGGATATACCCTACGTGACACTTTCCGAAAAACGGAAGCAGGTGATGTTCGCATAAACTGTAAAAATCTATATCGCGGACAATGACCATCTCGTCATATTCGAGCGGGAACAGGGCCCCGTTGATGATCTCTTTGATGTCCTGATCGTACCCTTTCGTCAAAAACGAAAGCGCCTGAGCCATCCGCTCGGGCGTTTTCTCCAACCCGATGCGTTTCGGATCTTCTCCAAGCATTTTCAAGAGTTGCGTAATCAGCGGCTGTAACGCTTTGCTGACGCCGGGGTTGACGTCGAAGTCCGGGGCGGCCTTCGTTGCCCGCGCGCGTTGTCGGGTTGGCGCCTTGGAAGAACGACGTTTGTCCATAGGGTAGGAAGACCCTTTCTCAGGCTGATTGGTGTTCGGGCGACACGGACTGCTGATATTCGAAATAATTGTCCCGCGTTTCAATCAGCCCGATTTTTTCCAACCGTCCAACCGGGATGTGGTTCACCAATTCATCCCACATAAACTTGACGAGATTTTCACCGGTGGTCACGAGTTGCTGAAACGCCGGGTCGTGATTCAGATGACGGTGATCGAAACGTTCCACGATTTTTCGGTTGACCAGCCGGTCCAGGGCCGTGACGTCCGTCACTTCGCCGGTTTGCGGATCCACTTCACCGGTGACCGTGACGAACACGGTGTAGTCATGGCCATGTCCATTCGGGTTGTTGCACTTGTCGTAGACTTTTCGATTGACGTCATCGGGCAAGGCATCCGTATGCAACCGATGCGCCGCACAGAACCGATATTGACGGGTGACGCAGATTTTTTCCTTCATCGGGATCGACATGTTCCAAACCATGTCAGTTCTCGGTTGCATTCGAGGAGTCCGGTTGGTCGGCGGCTGCGGACGCCCATTTTTCTTCAGGCACCTGGACCACGACGTCTCCCAGGACCATGGCCTGGCAGCCGAGACGATGGTAGGGTTCGGTCAAGGCTTCGCGATCGAGCAAGTCCTGTTCTTCAAAATCTATTTCGGATAAATGCTCTCCGCCCGCGATCACTTCAACGCGGCAGGTCGAGCACGACGCACTGCCCCCGCAATCGTGATTGAGCGGAAAGCCCAACTGTTCCGCGGCATCGAGCAGGGAGACGTTCTCCGGAACCTCTCCGCTCGTGCCTTCGGGATGGATAAAGGTGACACGCGGCATCGGACGTCACCCCACGGCCATCGCCGATTCCGTGGCGGCAGAGTTAAACGGACACGCCCGCTTGGCCACGTGTTCCTCAAACTCGTGCCGGAACAGGCGAAGACTGTTCTGGACCAGGACGGCCGCACCCGTCACCAGCGTGCAGTAGCCCGTGCCTTTGACAAACCCGCAAATCTGCAAGAGTTTGTCCAGATCTTCAGTCGTCCCGGTGCCCTCCTCGATCTTCGCCACCAGTTCTTCCAGATGCTCGGTCCCGATCCGGCAGGGCGGACATTGCCCGCAACTTTCTTCACGAAAAAACGTGGAGAGCTTGAGCGTCTGCCCCACCATGCAAGTGGCATCATCGACGACGATCACCCCCGCCGACCCCAGCCCGGTCCCGGCCTTCTTCAAGGTATCGAAATCCATGGGCAGGTCCAGCGCGTCAGGTCCCACCATCGCAAAGGACGGCCCGCCCGGAAAGATTGCTTTGATCGCCCGGCCATGAGGAATACCGCCTCCACATTCTTCGATCAAATGACGCAACGGCGTGCCCAAAGGCAATTCATAGACGCCCGGACGATTCACGGCCCCGCTCAACGAAAACAGCATCGTTCCCGGACTCTTTTCCACGCCCACTTCGGCAAACCATTGCGCCCCGTTGCGCAGCAGGTGCGGCACGTGGGACAGGGTTTCGACGTTATTCACCAGGGTCGGCTTGCCATGAAGCCCGAACTCGGTGGGGTAAAACGGCGGCTTTTCCTTGGGTTGAGCCGGGCGGCCCTGCATGGACTCCAACATCGCGGTTTCTTCGCCGGCGACGTAACTGCCATGCCCTTCGAAAATCTCCAGTTCCAGGTCAACGCCGGACCCCATCACGTTCTGTCCCAGGAACCCACGCATCCGGGCCTGTTCCAAGGCCTTCTCCAAACTTGCCCTGGCTTCCAGAAATTCGGCGTTCAAATAAATGTACGCTTCCCGCGCGCCGATGGTGAAGGCTGCGATCAAACATCCTTCGATCAACTGATGCGGGTAATGTTGGACCAGGTACCGGTCTTTGAAAGTGCCCGGCTCGTGCTCCCCGGCGTTGCAGACAAAATATCGCTCTGTCTCCCGATGGTGCACCACCTTATCCCATTTCAAGCCCGTCGGGAATCCGGCTCCGCCCCGGCCCCGGAGACTCGCTCGTTTCAACTCGTCAATCACACGATCGGGGTCGGCGTCTCGAACCACTTTTTGCCACGCCTCATACCCGCCGCTTTTGACGTAGCCGTCAATATCCCACGGCTCACCATCGAGTGGGGTCAGTAACCGAAGGGGAATTTTTTCCGTCATAAAAAATGCCTCAATCCGTGATCCTTCATGCTCAAATCAGCGGCATTGACTATACGAGGCTCCCCTGATTCCGTCAAGCCGTTCTCCTGCACACGGATGCCAAAAACCTTTCAACGTCAATGAGTTATACGCTATAAATCAATCAGGAAAACGGGAAGGCGCCTTGGAGCGACCCCTGTGTTCTCCGTCGAGAAACCCGTCGCCCTTGCAACACCCAATGGCAAGATTGTAAATGGGATGACGAGTGAGTACACTCTTATCCCGTCATTCAGGAGTTTCCGAAGGCAATCCAACTTCACGATCCCATTTCGGTTAAGGAGGAACGCTCGTGGCTTCAGCAAACGATACGCCGTTAGTCGGCATTATTATGGGTAGTAAAAGCGATTGGGACGTCATGCGGCTGGCCAGTGAGACGCTGACGCAGCTCGGCATTGCCAATGAATGTCGCGTGATTTCCGCTCACCGGGCCCCCGATGCCTTATTCGACTACGTGAGCCAGGCCGAGTCGCGAGGGCTCCGCGTCATCATCGCGGGAGCCGGCGGCGCGGCGCACCTGCCGGGAGTGATTGCGGCGAAGACGACCCTGCCGGTCCTCGGCGTGCCCATGCAATCAAAAGCGCTGCAAGGCCTCGATTCCCTCCTCTCCATCGTCCAAATGCCCAAAGGTATTCCCGTCGCCACCCTGGCCATCGGTGAAGCCGGGTCGGCGAATGCCGCCTTGTTTGCGGCCGCGATCCTGGCCCTAGAAGATTCGGGGATCAAAGAACGACTGGTAGAGTACCGCAGGAAACAGACGGAAAAGGTGCTTGCTGAAAAATTGCAGTAGCGGATTACAAGCCGAGGATTTTATCGACCTCTTCGCATAATTCCCTGACGCCCTTGGCCGAGACTTCGAACGCGGCTTTTTCGTCGGGTGTCAGGTCAAATTCGAGAATTTCTTCGACGCCGGTTTTCCCCAACCGGATCGGCACGCCCATATACGTCCCTTTGAGGCCGTACTCGCCGTCACACAGCGCGGCACAGGGCAGCACTTTGTGTTCATTACGGATAATGGCCTCGACCATTTCGACTACGGATGCCGCCGGCGCGTAGTACGCGCTGCCCGTCTTGAGGAGGCTGACGATTTCCCCGCCGCCGCCGCGCGTTCGCTTCACCAGGGCGTCAAGCCGCTCTTTCGACATCCATTGATCCACGGGGCGACCGGCCACGGTGGTATACCGGATCAGCGGCACCATCGCGTCCCCGTGCCCTCCCAGCACCATGGCATGGACGTTGTGGACCGAGACGTTCAACTCCTGGGCGATGAACGTGCAGAAACGGGCGGAGTCCAGAATTCCGGCCATGCCCACGACGCGCTGTTTGGGAAATCCGCTCACCCGGTAGGCCACGTACGTCATGGCGTCCAACGGATTGGCCACGATAACCAGCACGGCCGTTGGAGAACGGGTGGCCACTTCCTGGACCACGGATCGAACGATGTTGGTGTTGGTCTCCAGTAATTCGGACCGGCTCATGCCGGGTTTCCGGGCAATCCCGGAGGTCACCACCACCACGTCGGAATCCGCCGTATCCTCGTACCGCTCGGTGCCGCGAATCGGCGAGTCATAGCCGCACACCGCGCCGGCCTGCGCCAGGTCCAGGGCCTTGCCCTGCGGCAGGCCTTCCACAATATCCACCAGGACGATGTCGTACCCGCTCTTTTCGGCCAGCCTCTGCGCAACGGATCCTCCGACGTTGCCCGCCCCGACGATAGTGATTTTTTGTCGACTCATGACGCACCTGACGTTAGATTATTGTTTGGATTTGCAGACGAGCCATGCACGCGAAGACCCCGTGAGCGCGCTGCCGCGGGCCTCGCTAGTCATCGTCGTGACTGGCCCACCCTCCGACTTTGAAATTGATCGTGCAGACGAAATTGTCTCCGTCATAAAAATTCACCTTGATCTTTTTTCTGCCGTATTCCCGGGCCAGGAAATCTTCCGGCGTGTCCACTAATTCCTGGTAGCCGCCCGGTGGATAGGCCCCCAATTCCGTGAAGCCCACGATCATGCCCTGCTTCACTTCCTGCAAAATTCTTGCGGAGGATCGAGGATACACTTCCCAGAATTTGGCATCAATCTCCTCGCGAGACGGCTCGGCACTCATCTCGCCGCGCTTGCGATCTTTTTTCTCGAATTTGGCCAGGCGGCGGACGTAGGGATACTGGTGCCCGGTAAACAGCTTATACAGCCAGGGCGGAACCGTTCGTTCTTGGGAGTCAGCGCTCATCACGTTGCTTCATCCATGACTCGTGTCGCTATTCACTCGCTCGTTGATCATTCCCCCCTCACCCCAACCCTCTCCCACCAAGGGATAGGGAGAGAAGTGCACGTCACGACCTTCCCGTCAACCGTTGATACACGCGCGGCAACCGTTCAGGCAAGGTCAGGATGTCATCCAGGACCAGGTATTGAACGTCGCCGTACATGCGTTTGAGATAGCCGCTCGCCTGTTGGTCGATGGTCAGGCAAAAGGGACTGATCCCCTGCTGCCGCGCCTCCCGAAGCGCCATTCGGGTATCTTCCAGGGCATATTCCTCTCCATAATCCCCGTCAAGAGGACGCCCGTCGCTCAACAGAATGAGCAACCGGTGCCGGGCCGGACAGCGCAGCAGCTTTTGGACGGCATGCCGTATCGCGGCCCCGTCACGGTTTTGCTGCAACGGCGTCATGGCCGCAATGCGCTGGCCGATCTGATAGCGCCGGGTGTCGTTGAAGTCCTTCAGCACCATGAAATCCACCTGATGCCGGCCCTGGCCGGAAAATCCATATAACGCGTATTGGTCCCCGATGGCCTCCAGGGCCTCGGTGAGCAGCACCAGGCCTTCCTTCTCCACGTCGATCACCCGACGCTGTCCCGTTTCCAATTGCCGGCCCGTGGAGCCGCTCATATCCACCAAAAACGCCACGGCGACCTGGCGTTCACGTTTGTCCCGCCGGTCATAGATCCGGTCGGAGGGGTCGATGCCGGCCCGCCGTTCCGCCACGTGACGAATCGCGGCATCCAAATCCAACAGTTCGCCATGGTCATAGCCGTGGACTCGCCGCAAGCCCGTGGGCCGCATGGTTTCAAAATAGCGTCGCAGGACGCGGATAGCCGGGGCATGTTGTTCCAGAATCCGTTGTGCAAAATCCTGGTTGCCTTCTTCGCCGGGACGCTCGACCACCCGGCACCATTTGAGCCGGTAGTCCCGGATGCCGCCGTCCCATTCCGGATACACGTACGCCTGTTCCCGACCGGACGGAACGGGCAACAACCCGTCACCGGCGCCTTTCACGTGAAAATATTCGTCCAGGACGGACCGCTGTGAATCCGGCTCGCCGGTATCATCCTGATGAATTTCTCCTGTTTCCATCTCTTCGGTTCGATCCGCCGGAGCAAGCGGAGACTCGCCGGCAGGCGCCAATCCCGGCTCCGGCTGTTCAGATACATCCGAATCTTCGTCCGACTCCGTCGATCCTCCACGGACGAAATCCGGATTCAATTCACCCCGATAGGCCAGATTCGTAATACCTCGATAGCTGCCCCCGGTTTCTTCCGCTGCTCGAGGACCCGCGCCCAACTCCTCCTCGGACGTCGCATCCGCTTCATGCGGAACCACGGCCTCCAGGCTGCCGATCATCTCATCCAACACCTGATAGATCCGATCGGCCAGATCGATGGAATGCTCGTTCGTCGAGTCAGCATGCCGAACCGTCCGCGCCACGTCCCAACACCGGTCCACGACTTGTTGAAGATTGTCAGGAACCGGCGGGCTGTCCGCTGCTTGTGTAAACCGAAGCAGTAATTGATCCAGCACCATCTCCCTGGCCGTCATGCCATGGAGCAAGGACCGGGTCTGTACCGACGCTTGGGCCACGGCAACCAAATCATCCCGCAGGCCCGGATATTCCTGCTGCAACAAAAACTCCACACGCGCGTCTTCGAGAATGGTCCACAGGTCCCGGATCACTCCTTTTTGCGGATAGAGAGCAAAGAAAGCGGTCAAGCTGTCGAAGTCCGAAACATCGGTCTCGAGTTGATAACGATCCGCCACCCGTTGCGCCAGGGTCCGAAGAAATAACAGGTCGATCCGATACGTTCCGAACTCCACGTGTCCGACTTCATGGGCCAACGTGACCGTATAGCCGCGAATGTTCTGGTCCTTCGCCGAAAACCGGTTCATGATCGACGGCAGATAAACCATGGGCCCCTCGGCTTTCATCTCCAGACGCGGCCGCTGGGTGGAGTCGGCCAAGGACTCGATCTGCACGGGTTGGCCGCAGATCATGTGGCCCAGCAGTTTGAGCGAGCGCGCCACCTGTCGAAGGGGCACGTTATTGGTCGCTTGTTCGATCGCGCTCAGCGCCTTCGAGGTTTCGAGCGCAAAATACGCACGCGCGCCCTCCGGGCTGTAATCCAACACCTCCATGCCGCCACGGAACCACGTGTCAAAGGCCTCGTCCCGGCCTTCCGCGCCATCGCTCAGACGAATCACCTCCGGCGCCCGGCGAAAATATTCCATGGTCACGCCGGCATCCCGTTCGGCCAGCAGCCCTCCGTATCGGAGGACGTGCCTGCGCCGTTCCGCAGACGGCAGCAACGCCATCAGCCCCGGCGCTTCCGCCACAAAGGTCAGGGCCGTTTCAGGCGATTGATCCGCCAGGGTCGAGCCCATGTTCACGATTTGCGGGTGCAAGTCCGCATCGGGGATTTCACCGAGCAGGCCGGGGCTCGTGCGAAAGAATTCCAAAATCCCCACGTAATCGGGTTTTCCCAAACTGTTTTGCGTAATCAGTTTCATGCCGAACGCCACCCAGGGACGAACGTCTTCCAGCGCCAGCACTTCGGCCACCTTCGGGCATTCCCGGATGAATTCAATGCCCAACACGTCATTCCACTCCGTCAGTTCCCGGCCGATCTCCGCCCATTGGGCCAGGTCGGTCCGTGAATCCACGAGCAACAATTCCGGCGCCTTTCGAAAGAATTCAAACGCGCAGTTGGCCGCAAACTCCGAGTCGTTGTCCGCGAGTTCCAGCGTGGTCTCGAGCACCGCTTGACGAAGGGCGACGGCATCAAGGACTCCCAAGAGACGCGGGCTCTCTTTCAGGTATTTCAAGGTGATCGCCCCAGACAGCCCGGCCAGGGTCACGGCCGCGTCCAGCCACGAGAGGACCGGCTCTGGACCGCACCGTTCCACCATCTCGGGCAGCGCTTCCACGGCCTGCCCCGCGAGTTTCGCGGAGCGCTCCCCGAGTTCGTTCAATAATTCGGAGACGTGGCCGGCTCCACCTGCCTCAAACAGAGCCGTGGCGATGTTTTGCGCACTGTCGGAACTGAGCCGAACGGCCAGTTGAGCCCGAAGCGTTTCCGGATAGGAAGATTGGTCCATTGGTCACAAGAGGGAGATGAAAAAATGATTATAAAAAGCGGCCGGTAGGGTTGCAAACCTTGGTCGCACCTGCCGGCCTGAAAATTTTTCTCATTTTCATTTTTTTTAGCTTGACAACCTTCCGGCGACTCGATTAGAATGCGTGAAGATGATAACGGAAATCAATATCGCATTCGGTGGACGTCATGTACATCTGTGTTTGTAAAGGCATCAAGGAATCGGACGTCGAAGACCTCGGTCGCGCCGGCATAACCTGCCCGAAGAAGCTGGCCGCCACCCTGGGGATCGACGACGAAGATAATTGTTGCGGGCGATGTCTCGACGATATCAATGACCTGGTCACCATCGCCTCACGCGAACACAAACGTCATTGTACTTCCGTTCAAGTTCAAGCTTAGCCCTTCGCGGCGACCCTCCCCCTTCCATTCCCTTTTCTTCCCGGTTATTCTGTGTGAATCCGTGCGTTCTTAAACAGTCAGGGCTTTAGTATGCCGAATCCGCTTGTCGCTCCTTACGGGTCATGGAAGTCCCCTTTTACCTCGGACCGGATTGTCTCAGAATCCATCAGACTCGGACAAATCGCTCTCGATGGAGATCGGGTGTTCTGGGTCGAAAGCCGTCCCAATGAAGGCGGAAGGAACACGATTGTCCAACGGGATGGCGATGGGAACCTGCGCACCCTCACTCCTGCCCCGTTGAACGTTCGCACGCGAGTCCATGAATACGGAGGCGGGGCATATTGCGTTGCCGAAGGCGTCGTGTACTTTTCGAATTTTTCCGATCAACGGCTGTACCGACAACGCCCGGGGGAAGCGCCTGAACCCGTCACCGCGGACGCGCCCATGTTTTATGCCGACGGCATCATGGATCACCGGCGGCGCCGGCTTCTTTGCGTTCGTGAAGATCACACCCGTTCCGACCAAGAGCCCCACAACGCCATCGTGAGCATTGCTCTCGACGGCAGTTCAGGGCACACGTGTGGCGATGTTCTGGTTGAGGGCAATGATTTTTATGCCTCGTTGCGCCTGAGCCCGAATGGACAACGATTAGCCTGGCTGACCTGGAACCATCCCAACATGCCGTGGGACGGTACGGAACTCTGGATCGCCGATCTCGGTGAGGACGGCACGGTCCGGATGCCGCGATGCATGGCCGGGGGAACCGGCGTCTCCATTTTTCAACCGGAATGGTCACCGGACGGCCGCTTACACTTCGTCTCGGACCAGTCCGGCTGGTGGAACCTCTATCGCTTGGACAACGGACAGATCGACGCGCTCTACCCCATGGAGGCCGAGTTCGGCGCCCCGCAATGGGTGTTCGGCCAACGGCTCTATGCGTTCGAGTCGCCTGACCGTGTGATCTGCGCCTATACGCAGAACGGCTTCTGGCACCTGGGACGTTTGAACACAGCACAAAACAGGCTCGAACGATTCGACCTGCCGTACACGACGTTCGACGACGTCCACGTGCAGCAATCCCGCATTGTGTGTACGGCCAGTTCTCCTGCCGACCCCACGTCGGTGATTCAGATCGATACGGGTTCGCAAGCCGTGACCGTCCTCCGCCGTTCGGTGGATTTTTCCCCGGATCCCCGTTATCTGTCCATGCCCTCCGCTGTCACCTATCCGACTCGAGACGGATCGACCGGGCACGCGTTTTATTACCCCCCGCACAATGCGGATTTTCAAGCCCCGCCCGCAGAGCGGCCGCCACTCCTGGTCAAAAGCCATGGAGGCCCGACCGGCGCCTCTTCGCCCACGTTCAACCTGATGATTCAATATTGGACCAGCCGGGGATTCGCGGTGCTCGACGTGAACTACGGCGGGAGCACGGGATACGGCCGGGCCTATCGGGAACGGCTCAACGGCCAGTGGGGCATTGTCGACGTGGATGATTGCGTCAGCGCGGTCACGGCGCTCATTGACCGGGATGCCGTGGACCCGGCGCGCGCGACCATCACGGGGGGAAGCGCGGGGGGCTTTACCACGTTATGCGCCTTAACGTTTCGCGACTGCTTCACAGCCGGGTCCAGTTACTACGGCGTCTCGGATCTGGAGGCGCTCGTTCGGGATACCCATAAGTTCGAGTCACGCTACCTGGACCGGCTCGTCGGCCCGCTCCCCGAACAAAAAGACCTCTATGACCAACGGTCGCCCATTCATTTCACGGACCGGCTGTCCGCGCCCCTCATTCTCTTTCAAGGATTGGAAGACAAGGTGGTCCCGCCGAACCAGGCGGAGAATATGTTCAACGCGGTGGAAGCAAAAGGGCTGCCCGTGGCCTACATTGCCTTTGAAGGTGAGCAGCACGGGTTTCGACAGGCCAAGCACATCAAACAAGTCCTGGATAATGAACTGTATTTCTATTCCAGGATTTTCGGCTTTGTCCCCGCCGACCCGGTGGACGCCTTCCCTATCGCCAACCTGAAAGAGTGAGAAAAAGAAACGACGGCAAACAACGATCCGTAGCTATATCATTCCGTGTAGACCCCCGACTCGTCATCCGGCCCCGCCCGTTCAATTTTCAAGGCTTTGTTGTTCATGAGGACCTTTGCTTTAATCCGATCCCCGTATCCAAATTCTTCCGTAATCTCGGTCTTGCCCGTGGCTTCGATCTGAATCTCTCCCCGTTCGCCCCGCACAATGTAGAAGTCCCGGTCAACGTCCAGCAGATCACCGATAATGGTTTTGGATTCCGGTTGCTGAGGCTGCGCCGGCGGCGCGGGGGCTTGCTCCTTGCCGCCCTGTTGGGCTTCAGGGGCTTGCGCCGTGACCGGCACATTTTCCGTCACCCCCGGCACGTCATCCGGCCCGGCGCGCTCGATCTTCAACGCCTTGTTGTTCATGAGGACCAGGGCCTTGATCCGGTCGCCGTAGCCGAATTCTTCCGTGATCTCGGTTTTATGCGTGGCTTCGATTTGAATCTCGCCCCGTTCGCCCCGCACGATATAGAAGTCCCGATCTACGTCCAGCAGGTCGGCCACAATGGTTTTGGATTCCGGTTGCTGAGGCTGCGCCGACGGCGCAGGGGCTTGCTCCTTGCCGCCCTGTTGGGCTTCAGGGGCTTGCGCCGTGACCGGCACATTTTCCGTCACCCCCGACACGTCATCCGGCCCGGCGCGCTCGATCTTCAGCGCCTTGTTGTTCATCAACACGAGGGCTTTGATCCGGTCGCCGTAGCCGAATTCTTCCGTGATCTCGGTTTTATGCGTGGCTTCGATTTGAATCTCGCCCCGTTCGCCCCGCACGATGTAGAAGTCCCGGTCAACGTCCAACAGGTCGCCCACGATCGTCTTGGTGGGTTGTGTTGATGCACCCTCTTGCGCGAGGAGAGACTGACCCTGGACCAACAGGAGGACACACACGGCACTCAGAATTTTTACAACAGCGACAGACCCTTTCATCCCGCCACCACCTTTCCTGCTAAACGTCGTAAGTTGGACGTGCGAGTCCGTAGCACGTCATCGTTTCCGTTCAAATAGTACCATACCCGTTGAGCCTCATCCATAGACTTCCCAGCACCAGGACGGCAACCACCCCGAACGCAACACAATCGGACGTCTTCATGGTCGAAACAAACAAAGGGCGCCGAACCTGCCCGGCTCCGAATCCCTTCGATTCCAGGGCCATGGCAAGCAGGTTGGTCTGGCGAAGGGTATGCCCGATGAGGGGTACGATCAACGGAGGGTACCGGCGAATTTTCCCAAAGAGGCCCTTTGATTGCACGTCCAGCCCTCTCGACCGCTGGGCCTGAATCACGGCGCCGATCGAGCTGAGCAACGTAGGCACCCATCGAAAGGCGAGCGCTA
Organism: Nitrospirales bacterium; assembly: GCA_965204475.1. GTDB lineage: Bacteria > Nitrospirota > Nitrospiria > Nitrospirales > UBA8639 > Bin75. The sequence goes on along the minus strand of OZ241988.1, from coordinate 2,213,173 downwards.
ACGAAAATCCCAGGGGGCGGGGCACGCCCAATCGATTCGAGGACTCGCCAAGTTCTTCAATGGCCGTGGTCGACAAGAGCACGATGCCGCTGATGAGCATGGCATTCAGCCGCAGGCCCATACCCATGCCGTACAGCACGCCTTCTTGCATGACAATCAGCCCGCCCATCGTGAACAATGGGGTGGTCCCTTCCACGAAAAAAGGCCAGAGCGCCACGCTATACACAAACAACAACGCCAGCAGGATCCAGATCTTCTTGAGATTGTGGAGACTCTGCGCCCAGAGGACCAGGGTCATGACACCCCCACATAGCCCCAACAAATACACCGGGTCTGAAAAAATCAAGCTCAATGCAAAGAGCCCGAGCAGGCAGAGGATTTTCGTCCGGCCGTCGAGCCGGTGCAGCCACGTCCTGGCATCCACGTACAATGACAGGTTCATGACTCGTGCCAGGCCTTTCGCACTTCCTCGATCGTCAGCAGCGTCGCGCCCCACCGGTGAGCGAACCGGGTCAGGTCCGGCAATGCCAAGGCCGCCGACCGGACGAGTTCCGGGTCCGAAAATATTTCCCGAGTCGGACCATCCGCCAAAATGGCGCCGTCTCGCATCAGCACGCATCGCGTCGCATAGTTCGCGACGATCTCCATATTGTGGGTAATCACGATAATGGTATGTCCCTGTTGGTTCAGCTTGTGCATCATGTCCATCATGCGAGTCGATTCCTCAGCGTCGAGCCCGGTGGTGGGCTCATCCACAATCAGGATTCGGGGCTTGGCGGCAAGGATGGAGGCGACCGCCACGCGCTGGCGCTCACCTTTGGTCAGAGAAAACGGGTCCCGGTCTTCGGCTCCGGTCAAGCCGACCGCTTGAAGCGCTTCGCTGACTCGTGCTTCGCATTCATCGGATGAATAACCTGCATTCTCCGCGCCGAAGGCGATTTCTTTGCGCACGGTTTCCGCAAAAATCTGATGGTCGGGATTTTGAAAGACGTATCCGACAAGGGACGACAACCGCCCGACCCCGGTATGTTGCGTATCGTTCCCTAGCACCATGACGCGGCCTTCCGAGGGCAACAGGAGACCATTGCATAATTTCGCCAGCGTGCTTTTTCCAGACCCATTCTGCCCCAGAATCGCCACGAATTCCCCGGCTCGAAACGATACGGACACCTTTGAGAGTGCCGGAACGCCGGGCTGATAATGCGCCGATACGTAATTGAGTTCCAGAACGGTGGCAGGAGGTTCTGATCGGACGACACCTGGACCCCGGTCATGCAACTGCGGCGCGACGATGTTCAGGCCGAGGGTATCGGCCGATTGCCAGGCTTCTTCAACCGTCGTTGGCAACGTTTGAACGCCCCGTTCCTGAAAACAGGCTGCCAACGGGTATGGGCTTACGCCGTATCGTTCGGCCAGGTCGGGTTGACCGAGTAATTCACGAGGGGTGCCTTGCCATATCAGTTCCCCTTCATCCAGCACACACACCCTGTCCGCGTTCATCAAGTCTTCGACCCCAGGGCCGGCAATGATGATCGTGATCCCCTTGGCTTTCAGTTCTTCCAAAAGCCGGAGAAACTGCTTCCTGCCCACGGGATCCAGATCGGTCAGCGGTTGATCCATGACGATCACCTGCGGCTCCCGGACCAGGACGGATGCCACCACCAGGCGCTGCCGTTGCCCTCCCGACAGGGAAAAGGGATCACGCCGTTCCAGGCCCGGCAACCCGACGAGATCGAGAAGACGTCGCACGTGTTCGCGGAAGGACTCTTCGTCGGCGAAGTCGTGCGTTCCTCCTTGCGCTTCCAGAGCGCATCGAAGTTCCGCCTCCACGTTGGTCGAGACCAATTGCGTTTCAAAATCCTGAAACACCATGCCCACATGATTCGCCTGTTTCCACACGGGGGATTGCGTCGTGGGTTGCCCGTCTACCATCACCGTGCCGGCAAATTCGCCTTGAATAAATTGCGGAACCAGCCCGTTCAGGGCATAACACAATGAAGATTTCCCGGATCCACTCCGTCCCATCAGCACGACCAGTTCTCCACGTTGGACATCCAGGGACACGTGTTTGAGTACGGGATGCTCCGCGTGAGTCGGGCGAAACGTCAGATCCCGAATGGACACGGCAACGGACGGGGCCTGCGTCGATTGCGACGACGACGGCGCGACCGAAGGAAGAGGACCGGGGTCCGGATTCTCTCTCATCGCAACGGCGAACGCGAGATCCCCGTAATACAGGTTCCATTGCTTGACCCGTGGATAGAGAAACAACAGCAGCGGCGGGCCGAGCAACGTCGCCATCACCAGGTTGTTCAAGAAAATGGCGGGAAACAAGAGCCAAAACGGGAGGAGGCCCAAGAGTTCCACGCCCCATCCGATCGTGGCGGCGCACACCATGGACGCGAGGGCACAGACGATCACGTATTCCATGCCCTGCCTCCAGGAACGCACCATGGGCTCCCGCCCCGACGACAACCAGCCCAGGTTCCCCCACAACAGATACGGCACGTACCCATAAAGAAAGTTTCCCAGGAACCCGAAGAGACTGGCCGGGCCCAGCGTTCCGAAACAATCGCCGATCACGTTGCCGATCCCGGACCCCCACGCCGCGGCCGGACCAAACAGGAGTGAACTGACGATGGGAATCACGTTGGCCAGTCTCAGTTCCACGAAGCCGGGGATGATAGGAATTCCGACTTTAAACGGAATGAGCACGGCCGCATAAATCGCCGCAATCTGCGCGGACAAGACCAACAGCCGGGTATCCTGCCACACGTGCCGGAGTTCCGCATACCATCGACGCGGACTCCAACATGAAAGCGATTTGTCCATTGGGGGCTTTAAAAGACGACAGCAGACTCACACGGCCAGCGGATTATCCGGTTACGCTTTGCTGACCAGACCTGCCTTGACTTTCTTCTTGTGTAAAATTGTTGATAAACCTGACATTATACGGCAGATTGATTCCCTGTTCTATGAGCGGCCATCACACAACCGGGAAACCAGGACGCCGTGGGCACTCGTTCCAACGCCTATTGGAAGGCTAATCTGCGGCTGATTGCCTTGTGCCTCACGCTGTGGGGTGCGGTGTCCTATGGCTGCGGCATCCTCTTTGTCGAACAACTCAATTACTTTTCTCTGGGCGGGTACAAACTGGGCTTCTGGTTCGCGCAACAGGGGGCCATGTATGGGTTTGTCGCCCTGATCTTCTTCTACAATTGGCGAGTCACCAAGCTGGATCGACGCTACCGGGCCGAGCGTGACAAACGGGACGACGCATGAGTCTACAGGTTTTGACGACCATCGTCGTGGGGTTCACGTTTGTGGTGTATATCGGGATTGCCTTCCGGGCCCGCGCCAACAGCACCAGCGAGTTTTATATCGCCGGCAAGCACGTCCCCCCTGTGGCCAACGGCATGGCCACCGCGGCCGACTGGATGTCAGCCGCGTCCTTTATCAGCATGGCGGGCCTGATTGCCTTTCTCGGGTATGAAGGCAGCATGTACCTGATGGGCTGGACCGGCGGGTACGTGTTGCTGGCCATGCTGCTCGCTCCGTATTTGCGCAAGTTCGGCAAATTCACCGTGCCGGAATTTATCGGCGAACGATATGACTCGGACCTGGCCCGCTTCGTGGCTGCCCTGTGTCTCATCTTCATCTCCTTTACCTACGTGGCCGGACAAATGCGCGGGGTCGGCATCGTGTTTTCCCGCTTCCTCGAAGTGAACATCGACGTGGGTCTGGCCGTCGGGATGGGTATCGTGTTTATCTACGCCGTACTCGGCGGGATGAAAGGCATTACCTACACCCAAGTGGCGCAATACTGCGTGTTGATCTTCGCCTATACCGTGCCCGCCGTGTTTATCTCCATGCAATTGACCGGCAACCCCGTCCCGCAGTTGGCACTGGGATCCACCATGGCGGATGGGTCCGGGTATCTCCTGCTGAAACTGGATCAGGTGCTCATGGATCTGGGGTTCACCGCCTATACGCACCCCTTCAACGACAGTTCCATGATCAACGTGCTGGCCATTACGTTTGCCCTGATGGCGGGAACCGCGGGCCTGCCCCACGTGATCGTGCGGTTTTTTACCGTGCCCCATGTGGCGGATGCACGACGTTCCGCGGCCTGGGCTTTGGTCTTTATCGCGCTGTTATATACCGTCGCCCCGGCCGTCGGCGGGCTGGCGCGTTTGAATCTCATTACGACCGTCAATGGCGCCGATGGCGCGGGAACCGCCTATGACACGATGCCGGGCTGGTTTCGCACGTGGGAAAACTCAGGCCTGATCGCCTGGCACGACCACAATCACGACGGCAACGTCCAGTACGCTGCAGGCAAGGCCTTTGCCGGCGGCAAACCCGTGTTTGAGAGCGATGTACGAGGCGAATCAGGCCAACGACTGGTCACGAATCCCGGTCCCGGCGACGTGGCCGAGGGTGCGCCTTTTGCCAATGAAGTCTACGTGGACCGGGACATCATGGTGTTGGCCAATCCGGAAATTGCAGGCCTGCCCGATTGGGTGATTGCCTTGATTGCCGCCGGTGGCATTGCCGCGGCCCTGTCTACCGCCGCGGGACTGTTGCTGGTCATTTCCGTAGCCGTGTCCCACGACATCTTGAAAAGCACCTTCGCGAAAAACCTGACGGAGAAACAGGAATTAACCGCCGGCCGCATCGCCGCCGCGATGTCCATTGCCATCGCGGGGTATCTCGGGTCCAATCCCCCGGCGTTCGTGGCCCAGGTGGTGGCGTTCGCCTTCGGGCTGGCCGCCTCATCCCTGTTCCCGGTCATCCTGCTGGGCATCTTCAGCACGCGCATGAACAAATGGGGCGCCATTGCCGGAATGCTGACGGGGCTCATCTTTACCATGGGATACATTATTTATTTCAAAGGCGTGTTTATCGCCCCCATGGCGGAGAACGTCCCGGCCAATTGGTTTCTCGGCATTTCACCGGAAGGCATCGGCACGGTCGGCATGCTCTTGAACCTGTGCGTCGCACTCACGGTCTCGCAATGCACCGCGCCGCCGCCCGCAAAAATCAGGGAATTAGTCGAACGTATCCGCCTGCCGGAGACGTGATCGCCGATTTCATGCGTTCGTCAGGTGTTTTTGACGCACCGGAAGCCGGCGTGGGCGTGGGGATAGCCCCGGCGAAACCAGTTCCGGAACGAGCGACGCAACAGGCAAGAGGCCGTGGCGGGAGCTCCTCCTTTGACGATGAAATGATCGTCGTCGAAGAAACGCGAGGAGTAGCCGGGATAGGTGGGATAAGGCTCGAAGCCTTCAAAGGGATGGAACCGCGTCGAGGTCCATTCCCATCCGTTCCCGACTAACTGGGACACCCCGAATGCGCTGTCGCCTTGCGGATTGGCCGTGACCGGAACGGGATCCCAAAACCGGAAATGAAAATTCCCGTGCGTGCCGTTGGTGATCCGGTCGCCCCAGGGATAGGCGCGCTCTTCGCCGTTTGGCGTCCCGTACGCCGCCCGGTGAAATTGCGCTTCGGTCGGCAGCGAGAGGCCAGCCCAATGCGTGTAGGCCTGCGCGTGGCTCAGGGACACATAGACGGGCCAATGCGGGGGAAGCGGAATTTCCTCGAACATCGTCAACAGGAACCAACGGTCTCCCCGTTTGATCCAAAACGGAGGGACGGGACCACCCTGTTTAACGAACGCTTCATATTGTTGATTGGTGATTTTATATTTGCTGATCGCAAAGGCCGGTACGTCTGCTCGATGTTCGCTGAATTCATTATCCCAACCGAACCCGTCACGACGACCGAGCGTGGCCACGCCTTGGGGAACGTCGATCATGAGGTGACCGGGTAGCGGGCTTTCAGCCGGCGGGGACAATGACGGGGCAATTTTTCCGCCGTGCGTCACGTGGTGCAGCAGGTAGGCCGTGGTTTCGGCGTGCATCCACCGATGCTCGATCGCCATGCGCAGGACGGTTTCGGGAACGTCGTCCAGGGCTCGATCAACCGATTCCCTGGCCCTGACGTTGTATTGCCGGATTTCTTCGAGCGAAGGCCAGTCCGCGGGCACGTCTGCCTGTTGCGAGCCGACCTCGGGATCAATCCCCGCCTCGAACAGTGAATCAAACGTGTCATGAAAGGAGGACTGTCCCAACGTCCAGCGACAAATCTGATTCCAATCAAACGCCTCCAAATGGCCGAGGTAAAACACGACGCGATGACGTTCCGGAATGGGACGCTCATAAAGCGTCTCCGGTCGGAACAGGGAAAAGATGGAATCGGTGCAGGCCCGCGCCGCGGATAATTCCTTTCGTATTTCGACTAAACGGGGCATAATTCCTGGACGATCAGACTTCGAACTTATGCGATTTCACGCTGACTTCCGTCGCGAGGGAGTCGAGAGCCTCGCTTTTGTAATATATCCATAGCCGGTTTTGTCAAGAAAAAATATACGATGAACCCATCCGCCCTGAGCATCCGCGACGTGAGCAAGGCATTCGGCCCCGATGTTCGAGTTCTCGATCACGTCGATCTCGAAGTGGTTGAAGGCGAAACCCTGGTCCTGATCGGGGAAAGCGGGTCCGGCAAAACGACCTTGCTCCGGATGTTCAACGCGTTGACGCATCCCAGCTCGGGAGAGGTTTGCATTCATGGCGAACCGATACGAGTCAAAGACCCCATCGATCTCCGTCGCCATATCGGGTACGTGCAGCAGGACGCCGGATTGTTGCCGCATTGGACCGTCGAAGAGAACATCGGCCTGGTACCGCGGTTACTTGGATGGAAGCCCGAACGACGAACGAGCCGGGTGCACGCGCTTCTGGATCTCGTTCATCTCGAGCCGCAGCAGTTTCGGGCGCGTTATCCGATTGAACTGTCCGGCGGACAACGACAACGCGTGGCCTTTGCGAGAGCCCTCGCCGCCGATCCCGGGATCGTCCTGCTCGACGAACCTTTTGGCGCGCTCGACGCGATTACCCGTCACGAACTCCAAGGTCAATTCCTGGGTCTTAAACAGCACCTCAACAAAACCATGGTCATGGTTACCCACGACGTCGATGAGGCATTGCAACTCGGTGATCGCATCGCGGTGTTGAAGGAGGGATGCCTTCTGCAGGTCGGAACCCTGGCCAACCTGCTCAACGCTCCGGCCCACGACTACGTTGTACAATTGCTTCGCCATCGCTCCCACGGAGAGCACCCATGACCAGACCGCTTCTTTCTATCTGTTTTGTGGTGTTGATCTTCTTCGTGTTGCTCCCCTTTCCGGTATTTTCCCGGGAGGATCGCATTGTCGTCGGCTCGAAAAATTTTATGGAGAATAAACTCCTGGCTGAGATCTTCGCCCAACTCATCGAAGCCCGCACGGATCTTTCCGTGGAACGGCGATTGGGTCTGGCGGGCACACAAGTGTGCTTTGAAGCGCTACGCACCGGAGCCATCGACCTCTACCCCGAATACACCGGCACCGGGCTCGTCAGCATTCTTCAGCAACCGCCGGCCGGAGATTCACGAACGGCGCTCAACGCCGTTCGAGCAGAGTTTTTAAAACGTTGGGATTTGTGGTGGCTGAATCCGTTGGGATTCGACAATTCCTATGCGCTTGCGGTCCCTCGCTCTCGGACGACAGGGACTCCCCTGCGAACCATTTCGGATCTCACCAGGATTGCGCCCTCCCTGACCGCGGGGTTCGGGTATGAATTCATCAACCGGCCCGATGGCTTGCCCGGTCTTGAAACACGGTATGGCCTCAGCTTTCAGGGCGTACAGGCCATGCAACAGTCTCTCAAATACCAGGCAGCCGCTGCCGGCGAGATCGACGTGCTCGACGTATATACGACCGACGGGCGGCTTGCCGTGTATGACTTCGTGGTGCTGGAAGACGACCGACAATTTTTCCCACCCTATGAAGCGTCCGGACTCGTTCGAGGCGCCACGCTTGCACAGCACCCCGAGTTGGGAGCGATCCTGGGCTTGCTGGCCAACGCATTCGACGCCGAGACCATGCGGCAATTGAATTATCGTTTGCAGGAAGGCGGAGAACCGCTTGAAGTGGTGGCCCGCGATGCCTTGTCGGCCCTCCACCTGTTTGTCATCGATGACACCGACACGCAGCCGGTGTCTCATCAGAGGGGGCTCTTTGCCTATATGTGGTCGAAACGAACGGATCTGGTGAGTCGAACGGCCGAACATCTGACCCTGGCCGGGCTGGCTTTGGCATTGGGGATCCTGGTGGCCGTCCCATTGGGATTGCTGCTCGAACGTCACCAAGCGATTGCCGAACCCGTCATTCGAGGCATCGGCCTTACGCAAACGATCCCGTCCATCGCGTTACTCGCCTTCATGATCCCCGTGTTCGGTATCGGCATACTGCCGGCCGTGATCGCCTTATGGATTTATTCCCTGTTTCCGATTGTCAGGAATACCTATTCGGGCCTCCGCGATGCGGCGCCCCAGGCCGTGGAAGCGGCTCGCGCACTCGGCATGACGGAATGGCAAATCCTCCATTGGGTAAGACTGCCGTTGGCCGCGCCCGTGATCATGGCGGGCGTGCGCACGGCCGGCGTCATCACCGTGGGCACGACCACGCTGGCCGCGTTCATCGGCGCGGGGGGCTTGGGCGTACCGATCGTCGCCGGCCTACAGATGGCGAACACCACCGTGATCCTCTCCGGGGCGTTGCCCGCAGCGGCCCTGGCGTTGGTGATCGACGGGTTTCTGGGCAGGGTGGAAACGTGGGTCAGGCCGCGCGGCGTTCAACTCTGAACCTTGCAGAAAAGGTGGGCGACCCGTTACAGTTTGCATTCTACGATTTCACTCCTCCCAACGACAGTATCCATCACCCTTTCATCATGATTCGCGTTCATGCTTGATCAATCCAATATCATTATCGACGTGCACCTGGACAACCAGAGTCCCGATGCTGTCAGGGACGAAATTCGTACGGGACTGCTATCGAACCCACGGCGATTGCCGACGAAGTATTTTTACGATGATCGAGGTTCCGCGCTGTTTGAACAAATCTGCACATTACCCGAATACTACCCGACTCGCACGGAACACCAATTGCTCAAAACCGTGGCCGATGACGTGATCGCCCGAACCTGTGCCGAGGAATTAGTCGAATTAGGCTCCGGAGCAGCCACCAAAACCCGGGTCTTGTTGGATGCCATGGCCCGTACGAACCAACTCCGGTTCTACGTGCCGTTTGATTTCAGCGAGAGCATTGTACGACGAGTGGCGCAAGAGCTGGTTGAGGAATATGACGGGTTACGGGTTCATGGGGTGGTTGGGGATTTCCTGGCCCATCTGGAACATATTCCGCAGGGCGGGCGGCGCCTGGTCGTGTTTTTGGGTGGGACCATCGGCAACTTGGGACCTGACGCGGCCCCGGCATTTCTGTCGTCGGTCGCTGATGAAATGGATCGAGGCGATTTTTTGCTCCTTGGGGTTCAACTCATCACGGACGTGGGGCGCCTGGAAGCAGCATATAATGATTCGGCCGGGCTCTCGGCCGCGTTCAACAAAAACATGTTATCCGTGTTGAAAGTCGTGATTGGAGCAGAATTTGATCCTGATAACTTCGACCATGTGGCCCGGTTTAATCATGAAAAACATCAAATTGAGATGCACCTTCGATCGGTTCGCCGGCAAGTAATTCCCATTCCCGAATTGGGGTTGACCCTTCAGCTCGAAGAGGGGGAAGAAATCCTCACGGAAATCAGCAGGAAATATACGCAGCACCACGTGGATGCCCTGTTGACCCGCGCGGGATTCAGCCCCGTTGCCTGGTATACCGATCCGGCCCACCTTCACGGTCTCGCCCTGGCCCAAAAGCCGTCCGGCTGACTGGTTCCCATGATCTATCTGAATTACGCTGCCCTGTGTCCGGCTCTTGCAGAGGCTGAACAGGAAGTTGAACGGACGCTGACCGAGTTCAAACGCTATTTGTATTCGGAAGCCGGCATCGAGTGGTATCTCCGGAAGGTCAGTGATTGCCGGCAAAGAGTCGGCGACCTGTTACACGTGAGCGATCCCTTGAGCATCGCGTTCACCACGAACGCGTCCACCGCGCATTATCTCTTGCTTTCTTCTTTGAAATGGAACCCGGGCGATACCATTCTCACCACGACGCACGAAAACCCTTCCATCACGAGACAGCTTCGCGCGCTCGAACGCGAGGGCATCCACGTTCACGCGGTCAGGCCGACGTCCCTTGACGCCTTCCTGCAGGCGCTGGACGAACGATTCAACGAACCCGGCGTCAAAGCCGTCGTGCTGAGCCACGTGTCGCACGTTGACGGGCGCGTGTTTCCCGTCCATGACGTGGCTTCATCGGCCAGGGCGCGGCAATGTCTGGTCATCATCGACGGCGCACAAGCCGTCGGCCATATCCCCGTCGACCTGAATGCGCTGGATTTCGACGCCTATTTTTGGGCCGGACACAAGTGGTGTGAAGGCCCTCTCGGCACGGGCGCGATGGCGGTGCGTGAGACTTTTTTTACACATCCCCGTTATCGTGCGATTGAAGGAGGAACCCACGACGGGGCGCCGGCATCACGATTTGAAATCGGCACGCACAACATCGGACTCATTGCGGGACTCGCCAAGGCCTGCGAACAACGACGTCAACGCGGCATCGACACTGAACCACAGCGGACCTTTCGAGAAACGGCCAAGGAACTGCTGGGCGGACGTCCGCATTGTCGTTTCCTGGAATGGCAGGGCCCTCATGCTCCCGGCATCCTCACGTTCAAAGGAGCGGACGACCTGGATCATGGAGATTTCGTCAAACGGCTTGCATCCGAAGCGGAAATTGTCGTGAAACCTTTTGTGGACTATCCCGAAGAAGACGCGCCTGCGATCCGGCTGTCATGGTCTTCGACCATGGATCAACGGGATTTTCAAGAAGGCGTTTTGACGATTGCGCAACGGCTCGGGGCATAACCTCAAGGAACCGCCGTCATGGTGCATGTTCGCCCTGACGATCCAATCGTTCCTCCAAACGGCGCAAGGCCTTCTGGGTTGAACGAAGGTCGCGCAGGATTTCTTCCCGCGATACGGGTTGCTCCAGTTCTCGAAGGCGTTCGGCTTTGGCCTCTTCCAGATTGTTGAGTACCACCGCGATAAAAAGGTTGATCACCACGAACGTGCCGACCACCACGAAGCTGACGAAATACATCCAGGCCAGCGGATGCAGTTCCATGGCGGTATACATGATGTCCGTCCAATCCTCCAACGTCACGACCCGAAACAACGACAACAGGGAGATGCCCAAGCTTCGCCAATGGACGGGATCGTGTTCGTGAAACAGTTGGTAGCCCGTAATCGCATAAATATAAAAGATGATGCTCATCAGGAGCATGACGTGTCCCATACTCGGGATCGAGCGCACGAGCGTCGTGACGATCAGGCGCAGTTCCTGGATCGTGGAAATCAACCGCAGGACCCGCAATAACCGGGCGAGCCTAGCGATCATGGCATACTCGCCGGTCGCGGGAAGGAGCGAGAACACGATGACCGAAAAATCAAAGACGTTCCACCCGTCACGAAAATACCGATCGACCTGCGGGGCCACGGCTGTCATCTTCAGCAAGGCTTCGAGAATGAACACTCCCAACACGAGTTGGTTCCCCAGGTGCATCCATTCTCCAAATTGGCGAACCAGGTCGGGAGACGTCTCCATACCCAGCAACGCCCCATTCCCGATAATGAGCGCGATAATCACGTATTCAAACGCGGGCTTATTGACCAGTCGTTGCGCGAATTGTTTCATCGTCTGTGACCTTTTCCTGTCTTTGTGCAATGGAGAGCCGTAGGGACCAGCGATCGCTGGTCCCTACAAACCGAACCCTACCCCAACCCACATTGTCCGAGTCGATGCTCCAAGGTTTGAGCCTGGGTCAAAGCATCAAGCTGAAGATCGTGCCCCTCGGTCTGCGCAAGGGCCTCCTGTGGGATCAATCCCACCAACTCGCTTTTCACCACGGCTACGCCTTTGAGGGCCGCGGCTCGTTTCACGGCTTCGAACGCCACGTGAACCGGCGTTCGGCGATAGTTTATGAGATTCATCGACACCTGTACGCATCCCCGGCTTTTCAGTTCCAGCCCGATGGCCTTGACCGACGGCAGCCCGCCGTTCGACGCGCGAATGCTTCTGGCAATGTCCCGTGCCAGGGACAAATCATGACTCTGCAACAACACGTTGAAAGCAATGAGCGGATACCGGGCCCCAACCACAATCACGCCGGCCGTGAGGTGTGGCTCGGCCGGGCCGAAATCCGGAGCCCACGCCTGGTCGGTAGCCATTCGCTTCATCAGAGCCTCCGGCCCCCCTTTCCGGATCTGTTCCAATCGTTTGCGGAAAGGTCGTTCGCAGGCTTCCTCATACAGAAAAACCGGTATCCGGAGTTCCTTCCCGATTCGTGCCCCGACCCGATGCGCGAGGCGGACGCATTGCTCCATCGTCGAGCCTGACAACGGAACAAACGGCAACACGTCGCACGCCCCGAGACGAGGGTGCTGGCCCGCGTGACGATTAAGATCAATCAATTCCGAAGCCTTGGCAACCACGGAGAAGGCGGCCGCCTCCATCGACTCGACGGACCCGGCCACGGTCAGGACGCATCGGTGATGGTCCTCGTCCCGGTGCCGGTCGAGCAGGGAAACATCTCGCGTCACGGTCAGGGTGTTTTCGAGTTGCTCAATGACCCCTGCATCACGGCCTTCGCTAAAATTGGGAATGCTCTCGACGATCCCGGCCATATCCCTGTTTAGGAACCTCTGATTTAGTGCACTATCGGGCGCATGGCGGCGTTGTGTCCTCGCTCAACCCTCACCTATCTCTCTGATAAGCCTCGGGTTTCGCTCCGGGACGCCTTGCCCTGCATCCCGCTATCACAATAAATCAGAGGTTCCTTTACTGCAATCGTGCTTTGTTGACAACCTCAAAAGGGTGATATACAACTTCTAATAGGTGCTCCTGCTTGCAAGCCTCTAACTCTCTAGCCGCGCAGAAGAGGTGATCCCATGACAATGACCCAAGTCCAACCAGCCGCGACCCTTGCCGAGCTTCAGGAATCCAAACCGGAGCGGGTGACTATTGTGCTCCTGAGCGGAGATATGGATAAAGCCATGGCCGCGTTCATCATCGCCACCGGCGCCGCCGCCATGGGTATGCACGTGACCATGTTTTTCACCTTCTGGGGGCTGAACGTCATTCGCAAACCCGGGGCGACCAGCGCTGCCAAAGACCTGCTGCGCAAGGCCTTCGGCTGGATCAACAAAGGAGGAGCCGCGAGTCTGCCCCTTTCAAAATTCAACTATGGCGGGCTGGGGACCACGATGATGAAAAAGGTCATGCGGGACAATCACATGCCCGGGGTCCCGGAACTGATCGAAACCGCGCAGGATCTCGGCGTCAAAATGATCGCCTGTACCACCACGTTGGGGTTATTGGGTATTTCCAAGGAGACCCTGATCGATGGCGTGGACCAACTCGCCGGGGTCTCAACCTACCTCGCGGAAGCCAAAGACGGCTCGGTGAATTTGTTTATTTGAGTCGAACACAGGAGTTTTTTTCGATGATCGAATCCGATATCACACTCGATACGCTGGGGTACTTCTGCCCCATGCCCATTATTCTCACCTCCAAGAAAATCAAAGAACTCACCATGGGCCAAGTCCTCGAAGTCCTCTCCGACGACGAAGGGATCAAGAAAGACATGCCCGCCTGGTGCCAAACCACCGGCCACGAATGGGTCGGCCTCGAAGAAGAAGAGACGAACCCCAAAACGGTGTACAAGGCCTACGTCAAAAAGACCAAGTAGCATCTCCCGAATCACTCCCCCTTGAGGGGAATCCGGTGAAAATAAACCGTGAGATAAGGTCAGGGCTCGTTCCTCAGTCGGCTGACGTTGCCATCAATGGCTTGAGCCCATTCATCGCCGGCAACTTCCACGAACGATACGTCACCGACGAAAGCACTGCTCATGACAATGTCAGGCTTGAGGTCCCGCAATCGCAGCAGGCTTTCGGCAAGCGCCGCTTTGCTGCCGCCTGACTGGGGGAGAACAAAGGTCGCCCACTTCCCATCCGACTGAAAAATCGTATCACCGGTAAAAAGGTAGGACTTCCCATACGGCGACTTGTAGAAAAAACAAATACTGCCGTCGGTATGCCCGGGAGTATGGATGATGGCAATATCGCCCAGATGCTGGTCGCTTACCTGAAAGGCTATATCAACCTGTGCATCTTTGCCGATAATCGTGGCTTCCAAGGCACTACAACACAACTTGGAGCCAAACAGGTCTTTGATACGGTTCAACGATGGACCCGATTCATCACGATGGCTCAGAAGCTGGAACCGGATACCTCCCAACTCAGCTATTTGCTCGAGATCACCGTCGTTGCCGGTATTGTAAAAAAGCACGTTGCCTTCCGGTCGCCGGAGAAAGTACGCATGGGTATTCAACGTGCCCATGCTATGGATCGTGCTTTGCCATAAGTCTTCCTGTAACTGTTTCATAGACGTTATTCTAGTCGTTGGGGTTCATCCACGAATACCATGCTCTTCTATCCCGATGACGGGTGTTTCATCTTCATGTAGACGCCGCCTTTTTCGAGTTCTTCCAGCATCTGGCGCAGCCGCTTTTCTTTTGTCTCCTGGCGCTTGGCGCGGTTTATCCAACCGATATAATCATTCTGCTGGTACGCAGGACGCTTTCGATAGGCCTCCATCAAGCCCCTTTTATCCAGCGCCTGCTTGACAAAATCCGGCATCGGGTACCGTGGTCGCTTCAGTTTGGAAAAGTCTCCGCCCATCTTTCTGTCTCGCTCTTCTTCTGCTTTAACATACATAAACAGACGTGACAACGCGCTTAGAGGCTACCGGTACTTTTCCGCCTTCAAAACGAAAAAATAAGAACAGACGAGGGGATTTATCCGCCCATCAGGGACGTCAGCACTGCGGGATCTGACGCGGTGGGGGCATTCAGATTGGAGAACATCAAGGTGGCGGCGACGGCCCAGTCGATGAAGGGTTTGGGGTAGATGCCGAGCAGCAGGGTGCCGGCGATTCCGACGAAGATGACGGCTTTCAGGGGGGGTGACACCGAAAGCGGCGTGGGGTCGTGGGGTTCGTTGATGTACATCTTTTTGACCACGACCAGGTAGTAGTACATGGAAATCACGATGTTGATCAGCCCGACGATCAACAGCGTATAGAGTTCCTGTTCGATGGCCGCGACGAAGATATAGAGTTTGCCGATGAATCCCGCGAGCGGCGGCACGCCGGCGAGCGACAACAGAAAGAGCAGCATGGCGGCCGCGAGAAACGGCGACCGTCGATTCAACCCGTTGTAATCTTCAATCTCATCGCTCTTGATCAGGTTACTGACGCCGATCACGACGGCAAAGGCGCCCAGGTTGGCAAACAGGTAGGTGAGCAAATAAAAGAGGATCGCGTCACTGCCCCGTTTGGTTCCGGCCGCCAGGCCGATCATGACGTTGCCGATTTGCGCAATGCCGGAATAGGCGAGTAACCGTTTGATGTTTTTCTGGGCGATAGCCACGATGTTGCCGTAGGTCATGGACAGGATGGAGGCCACGACGAACAGAAGGACCCACGTGGGTTTAAACGTCGCGAGCGCGACGTAGAACATGCGGATGAGAATGGCTAACGCCGCACCTTTGGGCGCGATCGACAGAAAGGCGGTGACGGGCGTGGGGGCTCCCTGGTAGGTATCGGGAATCCAGGAGTGAAAGGGCACGGCCCCGATTTTGAAGCCCAGGGCGGCGAAGATCATGATGAAGCCGATGGCCAGCCCAATGCTGCCGGGTACCGACGCCATTTCGGAAAACACCAGCGTCCCCGTTTCTCCATAGACGAGACTGATGCCATACGCGAGCAAGCCCGCGGCGAATACGCCAAGGATGAAGAACTTCAGGCCCGCTTCGCTGGATTTCTGGTCTTCCCGCAGATAGGCCACCAGGACGTAAAAGCCGAAGGTGGAAAATTCCAACGTCACGAAGACGGAGAGCAGGTCCTGTGCCGAGGCCATGAACATCATGCCCAAGGCCGACATCATGACCAGGAAATAGTATTCGCCCCTGAAAAACTTGAACGATTTGACGTAATCGATGGAAGCCAGCAGGACCAGCGCCGTGGAGATCAACACCAATATCTTGAAGAAAATCGCCACTCCATCCAGGACAAACATGTCTTTGAACAAGGCACCCTGGACTCCGGTGTAGTCGAACCAGATCAGGTTGATCAGCGTGGCGATGACGCCGCCCACACTCAGGTAGGCCAGTTTTTCGTGGTCGATCCGTTTAAAGGTAAAGTCGACGGCCAATACCACACACAACCAGATGGTGAGAAAAATCTCAGGCGCCAGGAGAAGGAGATCCGCGCTTGATAGGGTAAGGTCGAAGGTCATGGCCGGTTACGGTAACAGCCCCGTGGTATTTTGAGTGACCAGCGGAGCCACTTGATGGATGCGATCCAACATCGGCACGACCGTGGAGCGCACGACGTTGTAAAAGTGCATGGGGAAGATGCCGAAAAAGATGCTGCAGCCGATCATCACGAGCAGCGGAAGGCGATCCACCCATTGCGACGTGTCACGGGCATGCGCGTATTCGGGTGACATTTGTCCGTAAAACAGACCGCGCATCATTTTAAAGAGATAGGCCATTGTCAACACGATCCCCAGTACGGCTACCACCACCTGGAAGGGATATTTCTCCCACGCGCCGACGATAATCATGATTTCGGCGATGAAGTTGACGGTGCCCGGCATACCGACCGAGGCCATACAGGCGATGATGAAAGCCCCGGCCAGGAAGGGCATGTTCTTGACCAGCCCGCCCAGGGAGGGAATGTCCCGGGTATGGGTCTGGTCATACACCCAGCCCGCCATGGCAAAGAGCATGCCCGTGGCCAACGCATGCGCAAACATGTAAATCACCGCGCCGGTCAGGCTGATATAATCCAGGGCGGCCATGCCCAGGAACACGTAGCCCATGTGACTGGAACTGGAATAGCCGATGACGTACTTCGTGTCCTTGGCGAAATACGCGACGAACCCGCCGTAGAGAATGCTGAACACGCACAACACCGCGGCGATGGGCATGAGTTCACGCGTGGCGTCGGGAAGGATTTCATAGGCCACGCGAATGATAGAGAAATGCCCGAGTTTCATCAGCACGCCGGCGTGCAACATGCTGGTCGCGGCCGGGGCAGCGGCGTGGCCGACGGGAGACCAGGAATGCAACGGCCAGATGGGCGCGATGGAGGCAAAGCCGAAAAAGACCAACAACCAAATGATCGTCGCCAGCGTGCCGTCAAAGTGGGCCACCTCCCGCAGCACCAGAATATCGAAGGTTTGGACGGGCGAAAAATGGTAAATCAGCAGGATGCCCATCAACGCGAACACCGCTCCAGCCGAGAGGAACAGCGTGAGTTTCATCGCGGCGTATTCTTTGCTGTTCGCCCCGAAGTTCAGGATGAACCCGACCGAATCCCGGAGCTTGCGGCCTTCCTCATCGGTCATGCTCAAATAGCCCTTGGTATGACTCCCCCACACGCCCAGCAACACGTACATGGGCAACACCGACATTTCATAAAAGAAGTAGAGGAAAAACAGGTCCAGCGACATGAACACCCCGATGGTCGCCGCCGCCAGGATCAACAGAAAGATGTAGAATTCCTTGGTGCGATCCTTGATGTGCCACGAAATGAAGATGCCCGCGAACAACAAGATGGCCGAAGCGAAGACCAGTGGGGCACCGATTCCATCCACCCCGATGTGAAACCCAATGCCCAGTTCCTCGGACCACGCCCACTTGGTGATGAATTGAAAGCCGCCCTGGTCGGGGTCATAGGCCATGAAGACGTAAAGCGAGGCCAGCAGCGCCACGCCGGCGGAGGCCGCGGCCACGGCACGCACCAGCAGCGGTTCGCGATTGGGAACAAACAGCAACACGATGGCTCCCAGGAACGGAGCAAACAGGGTTGCCTGTAAAGCCAATTGACCCATCGCTCAGTCCTTCCCTCGGGGTTCAGGGGCCACGGCATGGGACAGCAGCGTCCGGTCCTGTTCAATGCTCGCGATTGACCCGCGGTCCAACCGGTCCATCACGGCCTGCACCGAGCCGTTGACCATTCGCAAAAACGGTGAGGGATATAACCCGATCCAGAAAATCATGACACAGAGGGACACGGCGATGATCGTTTCGCGTTGCGTCAAATCCTTAAGCACCTGAGGAACGTGCTCGCCGATGGGACCGAAAATCGCTCTCTCGTAGTACCACAGGAAATAAGCGGCCGCGAAGATCACGCCCGAGACGGCCACGGCCCCGTACACCCAATGCGCTTGAAACGCGCCGAGCAGGATCAAAAATTCCCCGATGAATCCATTCGTTCCGGGCAACCCTATCGAGGCCATCCCGATGATCAGGAAGAACGTGGCCAGGAGGGGCATCTTCGAGGCGATACCTCCGCAATTGTCGAGAAGCGTATTGCCGAGCCGGTCATAGAGAAATCCAGCCAGGAAAAAGAGCCCGGCGGTGGTAAATCCCAAATTGATCATTTGCAGCAGGCTGCCTTGCAGCCCCTGGAAATTCAAGGCAAACAGGCCCAACACGACGAAACCCAAGTGGCTGATGCTGCTGAAGACGAGCAGGCGTCTGAAGTCCGGTTGCATGATGGCGATGATCGCGCCCCAGACGATGGCGGCCAGCGCCAAGCCCATGACGATCACTACCACGGTGGCATTGGTCGAGGCTTCCGGCAGCAGCGGGAAGCTGAACCGCAGGAACCCGTACGTGCCCAATTTGACGCCCGCCAATACCACGGACATCCCGATCGGCCCTTGTACAAGCGCGTCCGGCAACCACGTGTGGAAGGGAAAGACCGGAGCCTTGAATGCCAATCCCATGAAGATGAGCCAGAAGATCAAGAGCTGGTCAGAGACCGGAACGGGCACTTTCAACAGCTCCAACAAATCGAAGCTATAGGCATTCGTGACCTCATGGTAATTCAAACTCAACAGGGCGAATCCGACCAGCATGAACACGCTGCCCAACAGGGTGTACAACACGTACTTGAGCGCGGCGTATTCTTTTTGTTCGCCCACGCCCCACAGTTTAATTAGGAAATAGCTGGGCACGAGCATGAGTTCCCAGAACACGAAGAAGAGGATCAGGTCGATGGAAACGAAAATCCCCATAATGGTCGTTTCCAAAGCCAGGATACTCATGAAGTACGCTTTGGCCCTGTCCTGAACCGCATCCCAGGAGTAGAGAATGATCAGGACCGTGATGAAGGCCGAGAGGCCGACGAACAGGATGCTGATGCCGTCCACGGCAAGGTGATAGGAAATGCCCAGAGCCGGAATCCAGTTCAGCCGTTCGCTGAATTGCATGGCCGCGGATTCCGGGATGAAGCGGAACAACAAAAGCACGGCGAGGCCCAACTCAAAAAGCGCGACGCCCAATGCCGACTTCTTGATCAGGTTGGTATCCCGTTGAGTCCATAACCCGATCGCCCCGAGAAGCGGGAGAAAGAGCAGGATCGACAAAATCGGGAATCCGAATTCCAGTTCTTCAAGCATCGCCAATCACTCAACCCTATAAGAGAGAAGTTCCGGTCAACCACACCAGTAGAAAATGCGTGAGCAGAAAAAGGCCGATCACGATCACGGCGGCGTAATGATTGACCAACCCGGTTTGCAATTTCCGCCAGGACCAGGCTGCCAGATGATTGGCGTACCCGATTACGTTGAGTCCCCCGTAAATCACGTGTTTCTCGGCCCAGGTCGCTCCGGCCGCACTGACGTCGGCCCCGTGACCGATCCCCCTGATGAAGCGGTCGATCACGTGTTGATCGATCCAATCCCATAGCTGACCAAGCCGTTTACAGGGCTCGACGAAGAGGGCGTCGTACAGTTCATCCACGTAGTATTTATTCAAAAGCGTCCGATACGCACCGGCGAACCGTTCCGACCAGGCATCCGCAGTCCCGGGTTTGATCGCGTACAGGTAGTGCGCAACACCCCAACCACCCAATGCAATACCGATGGCCGCCGCCATCAATCCGATGAGAGTCCCCATGTCGACCTCGTGCGTCACCGCGCCCACGGGAGCGGCCACGGATTCCAAAAATCCATGGAACCAGCCGTGTTCCGGCGGCACGCCCAGAAAGCCGCCCAGCACGGAGAGACCGGCCAGGATCATGAGCGGCACGGTCATGATCCGCGGCGACTCATGAATATGGTGTTCCACCTTCGGGTCCACCCGGGACTGCCCGTAAAACGTCACATAGGTGAGACGGAACATGTAAAAGGACGTCAGGAACGCGCCGACCGCCGCAAAGGCATACAACACGTAATGGTGATGCACGAAGGCATGGGCCATGATTTCATCTTTGCTCCAAAACCCCGCCAAGGGGGGAATGCCGGCAATGGCCAGGGTGCCGATGAGAAACACGGCATGCGTGACGGGAATCTTTTTGGAAAGCCCGCCCATCTTTCTGATGTCCTGTTCGCCTTCGAGCGAATGGATCACCGCGCCGGCGGAAAGGAACAGGAGCGCTTTGAAAAAAGCGTGAGTCACGAGATGGAAAATGGCGGCGATGTACGCCCCGACCCCGCAGGCCAAAAACATATAGCCAAGCTGGCTGACGGTCGAATAGGCCAGCACGCGCTTGATGTCGTTTTGCACCAACCCGATCGTGGCGGCAAACAACGCGGTCAGCCCACCGATGATCCCCACCGTTGCCAGGGACACGGGGGCCATGTCGTATAACACGTGAGTGCGCACCACCATGTACACCCCGGCCGTGACCATCGTCGCGGCGTGGATCAACGCGCTCACCGGCGTCGGGCCTTCCATGGCATCGGGCAACCACGTATACAGAGGAATTTGGGCCGACTTCCCGATCGCGCCCACCAACAGGCACAGCGTAATGGCCGTGGCCATTTCAACGGAGAGCTGGTTGGCGTGTTCGAAGACCTTCAAGTAGTCCAAGGTCTTGAAATTGACGAAGACCAGAAAGATCGCCAGCAGGAACCCGGCGTCGCCGATCCGGTTGACCACAAACGCCTTGGTGGCGGCCTTGGCCGCGGAGACCTTATTGAAGTAGTACCCGATCAGGAGATAGGAGCAGAGGCCGACCCCTTCCCAGCCGATGAAAAGCACCAGGAAATTGTTCCCCATGACGAGCAACAGCATGGAGACCATGAACAGATTCATGTACACGAAGAAGCGGGTAAATCCGTCTTCTCCGTGCATGTACCCGACGGAGTAGACGTGAATCAGAAATCCGACCCCCGTCACCACCATCAACATCACGGCGGTCAGCGGATCGATCAAAAATCCGAAATTGACGTGCAGGTCGCCGCCGAAAATCCACGAGTAGGCAATGACTTCACGGGGCGCGGGATCGGAGAGCACGCCGGCCACCACCGCAACGGCGCACAGGAAAGAGAGTCCGATGGAGCCCACCGCAATACGGCCGGCCAGGTCGGTGGGATACCGATGACCGAGCAGGCCGTTCACCAAAACCCCGATCAGCGGGAAGAGCGGTATGAGAATGACGAGAAGATCGGACACGTTACCACTTCAACAGGTTAATCTGGTCGACGTTCGTCGCAATTTTTCCACGGAACACCACGATAATGATCGCCAGGCCCACGGCGGCCTCCCCGGCCGCGATCGCGATCACGAACAAGGCCGCCATTTGGCCGGCCATCGACGAGAGGTAATGGGAAAACGCAACGAGATTGATATTCGCCGCATTCAACATGATCTCGACCGACATCAGCACAATAATGAAATTCCGCCGGATCAGGACGCCCAACAACCCCGTCATGAACAGGATGAAACTCAACCCCACGTATGCTGACAAAGGGATCATGACGAGTTACTTGCGTTGGCCCGTCGGCTCCGGCACGGTCGGGGTTTTGGCCAGGACGATCGCTCCGATAATGGCGCCCAAGAGAAAGACTCCCACGATCTCGAACAACAACAAATATTCACTGAACATGGTAATGCCCACGGCGTGACTCGGCCCGGTCTGCAACACGATGTCCGGGGTCGCGGTCCCTTTGGCTCCGCCGTAGGGGGTTTGAAACACCAGGATGAGCAATTCCCCGAGGATCGCCACGCCGGCGAACAGGAAAAAGGGATATTTCTTATGCAGAAACTGTTCTTCGGTTTTCAGGTTGAGCAGCATCAGGACGAAGAGATAGAGCACGAGGATGGCCCCGGCGTAGACGATGATCTGCACGGCAAAAAGAAATTCGGCGTTGAGTAACACGAAAAGCCCGGCCACGTGCAATAGCAACGACAGCAGGCTCAGGCCGCAATGGACAGGATTCTTCAAGGCGATCGTGAAAATACCCGACAGGATACTCACGGTCGCAAAGTACCCGAACAATAAATACATCATCATGAAAGATTACGAGTCGGAAGCCTCGGTTTTGCCTATGGGTTGCGGGAAATGATAGCGGTAGGTGCGACTCTCCTCGTCATCTTGTTCCTGATTATGGGCATAGAGATATTTTTTCGCATCTTCCAAATGTTGCTCGCCAATTTCGTAGAGTCGCTGTTTGTCGAACATGAGGGTCCGTTTGTCATGCGTCGAATACTCGTACATCTTCGTCATGGCCAACGCATTGACCGGACAGGCTTCCACGCAATATCCGCAAAACACGCATTTGGTAATATCAATGTAAAACTCGGTCGCGTACCGTTGCAGCGGCAGGGACTTATCCTCTTCACTGATGACCTTGATGCACCGGGACGGACAGGCGGCCTCGCAGAGGTCGCACCCGACGCACCGTTCCTGCCCGTTGTCGTACCTTAACAAGCCCAAGGCCCCGCGATGCGCGTCGGGGATTGTTCGCTTTTCACGAGGATACTGGAAGGTCATCGGGCGATGAAACATGTGTTTGAACGTGACTTTCATCGCTTTCCAGATTTCGCGGAAAAAGACCGCGTCCAACAATCGTTTCGTTTGCTTTTGCGTATCCAAGAGACTCTCCTAAATTTTTTCGATCGTCACCTGCGTGGATTTGAAATAGGGCACGCGCGTCACGGGATCCACGACGACTTGAACCAGATCCTTGACCGGAGGCTCATTGAAGTGTTCGGGAAACGTACAGGTGCCCGGCAACACGTTGACGTCGGCTTCCACCCCCAATTCCAGACTGCCGTGATCCGAAGTCACGCGAACGCGTCCGCCTTCGGCAAGACCCAACCGTTCACATTCCTCCAGGGACATCCGTAACGTTCCGGCATTCGGCGAAATGTCCATCAACCCGGATGCTTTCGTGGACAATTTCCCCGAATGATAGATGAGCTGGATCAATTTCAGTCCATAGGGCCGGCTTGATTCCCGGACACGGCTATTGGCGTATCGGGCGCCGACCGATTCCGCATAGCCGTTCCCAAGATATGCCGTGGGATCGGCAACAACGGGCCGGGGTTGGCCGAGATTGTAGTAGCCGGGAAGCACCTTTCGAATTTCCGTTTGAATGTCCTGCGTCGTTTCATACGGAAGCGAATGCCCCATGCCGTTGGCGAGCCCCACCATGATATGCCAATCCAACGCACTCTCGCCCAACGGGTCCAACGCCGGCCTGACGAATTGCACCATCCCCTCCTGGTTGGTGACGGTGCCGTCCTTTTCCGCGAACGTACACGCGGGGAAGACCACGTGCGCATAATGCGCCGTCTCCGTCATGAAAGGATCCTGACAGATCAACAGTTCCAACTGGCTCAAGGCCTCCTCCACGCCGAATGATTTCGGGAGCGTGGCCAACGGATTTTCTCCCACCACGTAGAGGGCTTTGATCTTCCCGGCGCGGCAATCCTCCAGAATTTCGATAAGGGATTTACCGGATTGCGCATTCGGCAACGTCGCGTCCCACGCTTCGGAAAACTTTTGCTGCGCCTCGGCTTGCGCATAAGGCACCGGTCCCGGGAGAAACTCCGGCGCGACGCCCATATCCACGGCCCCCTGTTCATTCCCCTCTTCGGTGAACGTGTTGATTCCACATCCGGGCTTATTCAATTTCCCCGTGACCCACGCCAGATCGACCAGGGACAACGTATTGTCATAGCCGTCGGGCTGGCGCACGATCCCCTCCCCGCACAGGACGACGGAGCGCGGGGCTTCCGCAAATATCCTGGCAACCTCCTGAATCGTCTCGACCGGAATCCCCGTTTCCGTGGCCACGGCTTCGAACGAAACCTCTTGGGCTGCGGCTTTTAAGGCAGCCAGGGCTTCGGGAGCTTGAGCGGCCAAGTCAGCATCAATGAGATCCTGCTCCAGGACCGATTTGACCAATCCCTTGACGAACGTTCCCTCCGTCCCCGGTTTGACCATCACCGGATGCGACGCCAACTTGGCCAGGTTGGTTTGCATGGAATCCACGACGATGACCGACGCCTTATAGGTGCCGATCGCGGCTTTCACCCGCAGGCTGGCCACGGGATTCGTTTCCGTCACGTTGGCGCCCACCACCAGGATGGCCTTGGCTTTGGTGATATCCGCCGAGGCGTTCATCGTCCGATTGATCCCGAGAGCATGATGCACCGCTCGTACGAAATTCATGTGACCGTATCGTGCGCTGCTATCGAGGTTGTTCGTCCCGAGCACGGTCCGCATGAATCGTTGGAAGACGTAGAGTTCTTCATTCGTGCACCGTGCCGTGATCAACCCCGCAATGGCTTCGGACCCGTATCGGGTTTTGATATCCTTCAGCCGCTCCGCGGTCGTGTCCAGGGCTTCGATCCACGGCGTCGGAGTCAGCCCCGTTTCTTTCCGGATGAGCGGCTCCTTCAGTCGTTCTGTACTGTCAATAAACTGGAAGCCAAACCGCCCCCGCACGCAGATTCCTCCGTGACCGTTGATCGTATCCCCCCGGTCGCCCCATTTATTTTTCCAAGACAAGGGAGAGGTCACCCGCACAACTTCCGTGTCCTTGGTTTCCACGTACATCTGACAGCCGTCCCCGCAGTAGTTGCAGGTGGTCGTGGTTTTCCGGAGTTGCCAGGGCT
The DNA here is from genome assembly GCA_965204475.1 of Nitrospirales bacterium. GTDB lineage: Bacteria > Nitrospirota > Nitrospiria > Nitrospirales > UBA8639 > Bin75. The sequence continues at coordinate 2,188,126 of OZ241988.1, read as the reverse complement.
TATACACGTATTTTGAAAATTTATTGGTAATCGCGCCCACGGGACAGACCGCCAGGCAATCACCGCAGAATTCGCAGTCCAGGGCGTGATCCCCTTTGGCCACGACCTGCGTAAACCCGCCCTTCTTCATGAACTGCAAGGCGTCGATGCGCTGGACGTCCTTGCAGATATTGATGCATTCCCCGCACGCAATGCAGCGGTTCATGTTGAAGTCGAGCACGAGGCTGCGCGTGTCTTCCGGGATATTTTTCTGTTTGGCGTTGGCCAAGTCGGTGACCTGGTGCTCGAAGGCCATGTCTTGCAGTTCGCAATGCCCGTCCGCGTCGCAGACCGGACAATCCAGGGGATGCACGGAGAGGTGTTTTTCAACGGCTTTTTTTCGCGCCGCAAACAAGTCCTCCCCATCCGTCTGAATCACCATTCCTTCGGTCGCCTTGGCGGTGCAGGAACGCACCGGCGACTTCTTCCCTTCCTGCAGGACCAGACACATGCCGCAGGATCCGAAGGGATCGAACGTATAGTGATAACACATGGCCGGAACGATTTTCCCCATGCTGGAAATCACGTCATACAGCGAAACCCCTTCTTTCGCGGTAACGGTTTCGCCGTCGATACTCAGGGAAATCGTCGCGGCTTCAGTATCGGGTGTCGTGACCGGTTTGAGTGCCATCTATTTCTCCCGCCCCTCCGTTGAGAAGCTCATGGTTTATTTATGTTTACAGACTGTTCAAAAAGTTCACCGGCAAGGCCGCAGGCAGTGAGAAGGCTGAGGCGTACGGGAAAAGTACGTTGAAGCCTTCGAGCAACGAGAACGCCGCTGGTGGGCTTTTTCAACAGTCTGTCAGCGGTCGCATTCTCCCATCACGATATCGTACGACCCAAAAATCGTGACCGCATCGGCGATCATGTAGCCCTTGGCCATATAATCAAACGCCCCCATGTGGATAAAGGACGGGGACCGGATCTTCAGGCGATACGGGTTCCCTCCTCCCGTGCTCACGATATAGAACCCCAGTTCGCCTTTGTGCGCTTCGGTACCGCAATAAATCTCCCCGGGCGGCGCATCGAACCCCTGGGAAAACAGTTTGAACTGCTGGATCATGGATTCGAGATTGGTAAACACCCGGTCCTTGGGCGGCAGGGTGACGCTGGGCACATCGGCCATCACCGGCCCTTCCTTCGGCATCTGGTCCATGCACTGGCGAATGATCTTGATGCTCTCGCGCATTTCCTCGATGCGGATCCAATACCGGTCATACGTGTCGCCGTTCTTGCCGACCGGCACGCTGAACTCGCACTTGGGATAGGCGCCATAGGACTCGTATTTGCGCAAGTCGTAATCGACGCCCGAACCTCGCAACGTCGGCCCGCTCAACCCATAACCCAACGCGTCCTCCGCGGAGATGACCGCCACGCCCACGGTCCGGGCCAACCAAATACGATTTTTTTCCAGGAACACCACGTATTCATCGATCTTGGGAGGAAAGTACGCCAGGAAGTCCCGAATCTTGGTCTCCAGGGAAGCGGTAAAGTCGCGTTCCACGCCGCCGATCCGATACCAACTGGTCGTCAGCCGCGCCCCGCACAGTTCATCGAACCAGTCGAGCAGAATCTCGCGGTCCCGGAACGTGTAGAAGAACACGGTCATCGCCCCGATATCCAGCGCCTGCGTCCCCAACCAAAACAGATGCCCGATAATCCGTTGGATTTCCGCCACGATGGTGCGCAAATATTCCGCCCGCTCGGGCACGGTCACGTTCATCAGTTTCTCCACGGCCCGGCAATACGCGAAGTTGTTGTACATCGCGCAGACGTAGTCGAGACGATCCGTATGGGGAATGAATTGATGGTAGGTTCCGTGCTCAGCGAGTTTTTCCACGCCCCGATGGAGAAAGCCCATGACCACCGTGGATTTCGTAATCCGCTCTCCCTCGAGGTCGAGGATCACTTTCAGCACGCCATGCGTCGCCGGATGCTGCGGCCCCATGTTCAACAACAGTTCCTCGGTCCGCAGGATCGGCAGATCCTTGGTTTCCGGATTGGCCGGGTCGACTTTATAGATGGTTTCGCGTTGGTCCTCTAAATGCGCCATGGTTGTCTCAAAAGGTGCCTGCTCGTCAGGAGGCCGCACCCTCATTCAGAAAATCGAACGTATCGCGCCAGCCTTTCCCTTGCAGCGGGAAATCTTTTCGCAACGGATAGCCTTCAGGAAAGTCGTCCGGCATCAAAATCCGCCGCATGTCCGGGTGGTTGTTGAACCGAATGCCCATCATATCGAACACTTCCCGTTCCATAAATTCCGCGCCCGGCCAAATGTCCGTCAATGAATCCACGTAGCAATCGTGTTCCGGAACCCGCGTTTTCACGCGAATTCGATGGCGATGGCGGATGGAATAGACTTCATACACGACTTCGAAGCGTTCCTCCTCGTCCGGCCAATCCACGGAACTGACGAGCACGATGTAATCGCAATCCATGGCCGGATCATCCTTCAGGAAACGGCCGATCGCGTGCAGGGCTTCGCGTTTCACCGTCACGGCCAGGTCGCCCCGCCATTCTTGAGCACTCAGGAACCCGTCGGAAAATTGGGCCTGGATGGTTTCGGCAAGAGGGTGCATTATCCGATGGCCTTGTCCCGTGGCCTGACTTCTTCGGGCTGTTTGGTAAAGACCCGCTTCTGCATAATCTGATCCTGAAGCTTCAAAATCCCGTCGAACAAGGCTTCGGGGGTCGGCGGGCATCCGGGCACGTAAATATCGACCGGTACGAAGCGATCCACGCCCTGGACCACGCTGTAACTATCGTAAATGTTCCCGGACGTGGCGCAGGAGCCCATGGAAATGACGTATTTGGGTTCGGGCATCTGGTCATAGATTTTGCGAATCACCGGCGCCATACGCCGGCACACCGTGCCCGCCACGATCATCAGGTCAGACTGGCGCGGAGAACCACGAAACACGCCGGCCCCGTACCGGTCGACGTCATACCGGGAAGAAACCGCGGCAATCATCTCAATCGCGCAACACGCCAACCCGAACGTCATGGGCCACAGCGATCCTTTGCGCGCCCAATTCGCGGCCTTTTCCAGAGACAGCGTGATGACACCGATATCGCCGTCTTTCTCATGTTTTTTCCCGATTTGTATCAGCCCCATGGACTCCCTCGTTCTCCCGTTCACCAAGCTATCTCCCTCTTGGCATCGCACGGCCTTAATCCCACTCCAACGCGCCTTTTCGCCACGCATACACGTAGGCCACGACAAACAGACCGATAAAAATCATCATTTCAATGAGGCCGATCACGCCCAGTTGGTCAAAGGTGACGGCCCAGGGATAGAGAAAAATGACTTCAATATCAAAAATAACAAACAGCATGGCAATGACGTAATACCGGACGGGAAACGGCATCCGGGAATCGGAAAACGGCTCACTGCCGCATTCATAGACGCTGAGTTTTTCAGCTTCGGGATACTTCGGCTGGACGAGATAACTCAGGAGGAGCGTGACGATCGCCGAATCCCAAGCTGCCAGTATAATGAACACGACTATCGGCGAATATTTCGCAAGATAGTCCAGAAACAGATCCAGGCCACCGACCATAAGGATTTGACCTCGCAGGAACTTGCCCCCGGCATCCGGCAGCGGGGGTCAAAAACTTCAATCTTTTCGCAGAATTTTGGATCGTAGCACCCCGTTTTCCAACGAATCAATAGAACAAAAGACCTACCATCCCGATAACAAAAGCCCCAATACTGTAATTCCCTTGGGGCAAGACTCAACACGTCCCTGTGAAACGGGAACCGGCCAGTACGACTTTGCGAAACACCCGAAGGGAGAAGGAGAAGAAAGGCTCGCTACGAGTTCCGCATGTCCTGCGGCGGGCGTTTCAAGCCTTTTGGGGGGGCCGCCTGCGAACTTTCCCATTCATCCGTCAGGGGAGAGACCGCCTTGGCCTTCTTGCGCCGATGAATTTGCGTGTTAATACGTTTCGGTGGATTCGGCAACTGCGAATCTTTTTGCTCATTCACATTTTTCTTCGACATCATACACTCTCTTCATGCCATACCGAAACCTGCTCCACTCAAGCAGGCCACGCTACGGAGAAGGCGCGGACCATCGTGGAATACGCGAAGGTTCTCTTTCCAGATGGCTGGTGTCATACGTCCGTTCATTGCCGGTGATACCGTCCTCATCCGGGTCAGACCACATCTCGCCTTTGCCCGTTTCAAATTCTCCATTCCCGTTGAGATCCAACCAATAGAACAACGGAGCTCCGACCGTGACAACGACCGGCGTGCCGAATTCATCCAGCCACACCTTGTAAGTGCGCCGGGCGGTCATATAATTCACTGTGCCGTCCCCGTTCATATCGAATTCCCGGAAGAACAAGTCATTGCGCCAGTCGTAATACCCCTTGACCTCACGATCGTCGAATTCTTCAGGTTCTTCCGGGAGAGGAGAGAAATCCCGCAAATGCGTTTCCGGGGAAGATTGGGAAGTCGAAGGACTCGGGGGCGAAATCGGTGCCTCTTCCTGCCCATACACCGGCAGGGACGGCATGCCCACGCTCTGGACAAGAGCCCAGAGCACCACGAGGAATGCACCGTTCCACGTTCTCTTGTTGATCATGCCTTGTACCTCAATTCCCCATAGATATTATAATGGAATAGCCGGGAACCCGCTTTCTCTTCGTTGTGAGGTCACCTTTCCTTTGGCACAATAGCCCGTATGCCGCCATCCTATGCCGATGTTGTCTTTCCTCCCAGGACCTCTCAAGCCTTTACGTACCGTATTCCTGAGTCGTGGAGTTCACGGCCCCAAATAGGGCAATGGGTCCTGGCGCCGTTCGGGCCGCGAGTCAAGCCGGGGATTATTGTCTCTCTAGCCGGGAACGCGAAGCAACCCCTGGTTGATCCGGGCCGCATTCGAGAACTGCGTCTTCTCACCTCGGCGCAGTGGGACCCGGACCCCAAACTCATTGCCTTGGCGCAATGGATGGCCGACTATTATGTGGCTCCAGCGGGAACCTGCCTGGCGCTTGTTCAACCACCGGGAATCCCCTTTCGCAGCAGCACCCGTTGGACCATCACCCCGCAAGGGCAACAACGCCTGGGAGCCACCCGCACCGGCACCTCCACGCGCACACTCCTTGCCGCGCTGGCCAAACGTCCCAAAGGCCTGGCGCAATCAACCGTTGAGACGCTGCTGGACAACCCGACCGCGGTCTTACAGAGGCTCAAACGACACAAGTGGATTCAGGCCCGGCAAGACTGGACCGAACTGCCGGTTCAAAGCGGCCCCGCACCGGCAACTCCTGCACAAGACTTTCTCGAAGCCCCGGATGAAAACCCCGGCTTATTCTCATGGAGGGGCCGTTTTCGGCAATACCTTGCAGCCAAACGATTCGGTGAGATGCTGCTCACCGATTTGGAAGACCCGCAACCGCTGTTGGGCGACGCCATACAAGAAACAATGGCCCAAGGACGGACGGCCCTGGTCATTGCCCCGAATATCAACCGGTCGACAGGCCTGGCCTCCTATCTTCGGCACATGGTGGGACATCCGATAGGCGAGTTTCACAGCGGCCATTCAGATAAACAGCGTCTTCAACTTTGGCAAGCCGTCAAACAAGGACACTATCCCGTGGTCGTGGGGACCAGGTCCGCACTGTTCCTTCCTCTTCCTTCCCTGGGCTGCGTATGGATCGAACGCGAGGGGGACAGCGCGTACAAGGAAGATCCGAGTCCACATTATCACGCCCGGGAGGTTGCACGGAAAAGAGCCGAGTTGAACGATGCCGTGCTCGTGCTGCACGCGCCTTACCCCACGCTTGAGACCGTCCATCGTTTTGCGAACGACGATGAGTCACCACGGGTTTTCGCCGGATGGAGTACGCCAAAGCCGGTTCAGATGGTCAACCTTCAGGACACCGCGTTCGGCACGATTTTCTCCGATGCCCTGCAGGAAGGCATGGAGCAGGCCTTGGCCCAAGGCGGCGGGATCGTGGTCTATCATAATCGCAAGGGGTTTTCTTCGTCCTTCACCTGTCGCGATTGCGGAACCACGCCACAATGCCCGCGCTGCAGGATCCCGTTGAGTCTGCGACAATCACAACTGCGGTGCTCCTATTGCGGGCAGACCGAACCCCTCCCGACCGCGTGCCCGGCCTGTTCCGGCATTCGTTTGGAACCGGTGGGATTCGGCACGGAACGTCTTGAAGAAGAATTGCACCGGCTGTACCCCAACGCCACCATTGCACGCTATGACGGCAATACGATCCGGAGCGAATCCGCCGCGCGCCGCATCCGCGAGCAATTTTCACAGGGCAGGATCAAAATTGTCGTCGGGACGGAACTGCTCTTCCAGGGGTCACCGTTCACGCCGGTGAGATGCGTCGGCATCCCCTATGCTGACGCCGGCCTGCATGTACCGGATTTTCGATCCTCGGAACGCGTATTTCACCATCTCCAACAGGCCGTGGATCTCGTAACCCCCGGTCTTTCCGGATCCACGATCATTCAAACACGCCTCGCGTCACACCCGGTGATGCACGCCATCGGCCAACAACAGCCCACCCTCTTCTATGAACATGAATTGGCCTTTCGCCGGCTGGTGGGGTATCCGCCCTTCGGTCAGCTCATCCAGTTGCACGTCTCAGGTCAAGAAGCAACGGAAACCGAGAACACCGCAAAAACATGGCGCCAACATCTCACGGAACAACTTGCCCACATGATCGCGCAAGGCGAGATGCAACGGGGCGAACAAAGCGCTATCCTGGGTCCCCTTGCCGCGTATGGGGCCCAGCCGCGAAGGCTCTCCCGCTATCATCTGTTGGTCAAAGTCGCAGACGGGACCGCCGGGCGAACCCTCGTTCGACGGACGCTCGAGTCGATGACTAAAGGGAAACCCAATCGACGCATCAAATTTGGCGTGAACGTGGATCCGATGGAACTGTCATAGGAAATGGTCAAAAAATCGTGAGTGGAATGGCCGTTACCGTTGCTTCCGTCGCTTGGCTTTGGCCTGGTTCGGCGTTAAGGGTTCAGCCGGTTCCTCGGGTGCGGGTTGGGTCCGGCGGTATAGTCCGTAGGCAAAAGTCAGCCAGAATATTCCGGAAAACACTCCGAACAACACTGCCGTAAAGACCTTGCTCATCTCTTCGAGCGGCGGTTCGGGACCGAATTGTTGAAGTTCGCCTAACATGAGAAACGGCCACGCCAGGCTTTCAAGCCCCAGCAGCAGGGTGGACCACATCCAGATCTGAGCAACGCCGGGACAGGTCTTCGCAAACACCACCATAAGCCCCACGACCACCACGACGGTCGCACCCAGGGAGAGCCCCCCTTGAAGAAGCCAAAGCCCTCCGGTGACAGCCATGGCTCCAAGTACCGCATTGACCAAAAGGCGGACTGGCAGGTTCGCTCCTACAGCATCGTCCGGCATGTTCGCCACTTTAGCATATCTAGCTTGATGCCCGCACGGGCACAACGGCTTCGGAAATAACGCAACCTAAAATGCGGAAGGGAGAACCGGTACCCTTACAGGGAATCGAAAGACGGGTTGTCTTCCGTCTCGGAAGGAGAAGAAGCGGGGCGCATGATGGAAGACAATTCGTTGGGATGAATCAAGGTCACACAGTCTTCGGCGACCGGATCCTTATGAAACAACGCATAGATGGAAAACACCTGGGGTGGCTCTTCGCCTTGCGTTGACGGGAACACGACCGGCACTTCCACCCACGGCCCTGACGTTGCCGAACCGGCCATTTTCAGACGCACCGCCAACAACAGATCACGGACGCGCAGGTCCCATTCATGCGGGTCGAGATCCAAGGACTTCGTGATGTTCCGATCCCACAAGGATTTTGTGATCCCGACCGCCACGTGAAAGCCGATGCGTTTGGCCTTCTTGGTCACGTCGACCAGCAACCCGGCCTCGATGGCCTCTTGGCGGGAAGGCACGTGACGGGCCGTTGCCGGCTCTCCTTCGCCTGGGTTCTCGGACGAAAGCACCGGCCCCATCGCCTCCGTAAACACGGTTTCAGGGGTTTCAAACTCCTTGGCGGCTTCCCGGTTGACGCGACCCGAGTCAAACGCATCCACCGCATACCCTCGGGCCGTCAGAATGCCGTCATACACAGCCCGGGCAGCCTGCGACCACGAGACATCGAATGGCCGGCCCCGGTAGGCCGCCTCCGCGGCTTTTCTCTCATCATGGGTTAAGGGACGGGAATGCTTCATACTAAAATTGATAACCCGCAATATGGAACAAGTCAAGAGCGCCGAAACTTTCCACTTGACAGAACGAGCCGATAAACCCGCCCCCTGGGCCGTATTGGCCTAAAAACAACACATAGAGGCCGAAGATTTGGGGAACGGGAATAATGAAACGGCCTAAGGTCTGAACAATAACACTGCTGCTCTACCGCAAACGTAAAAAAGTATTTAGTTTCCGCCGATCGACAGGAAGAGCGTCGAGCGTCCTCGTCTGAGGAGCACCAGGACCGCATCGTTTTCGCCGAGTTGACTGGTGACGCGATCGAAATCGTCGGCATCCGCGATGGAGACCCGGTTGATTTCCATGATAACGTCATCTTTCCGTATCCCGGCCCGGGCTGCACGGCTGTCGGGTTGGACCTTCATGACGCGCACCCCTGTGTCACCGGCAGACTGTTCTACTGATTCGACCGTCAAGCCGGACAGAGCGTGATGCTCACCGACGGTACCCACTTCGCCGGTCCCGGCCATATCCTTGGGCATCAGTCCGATAACGACGGTCAGGCGCTTCTTGTTGCCTTCTCGCAGGATCTCCACGTCCACCTTGGTTTCAGGAGGCGTCTCGGCCACGTAGGTGCGTAACTTGGTTGAATTTTCGACCGCGCGGCCATCGTATTCGCGAATGATGTCGCCCCGTTGAAACCGGGCATCTTCGGCGGGACTCTCTTCGACCACGTCGGTCACCAGGGCGCCCTTGGTCTCCGTGGTTTCAAATTGCTTCGCCAGGTCGGGGGTCAGGTCTTGAATGGACACACCGAGCCAGCCCCGTACCATTTTGCCGTAGACTTTCAAACTCTGCGCCACCCCTTTGGCCATATTGCTCGGGATGGCAAAGCCGATGCCCATATACCCGCCGCTTCGGCTGAAGATGGCCGTATTGATGCCGATCAGTTCCCCTCGCACGTTCACCAGGGCCCCGCCGGAGTTGCCGGGGTTGATGGCCGCATCCGTTTGGATAAAATCCTCATAGTCGGCAATACCCACGTTGGCCCGTCCCACGGCACTGATAATGCCCATGGTCACGGTTTGGTTCAAACCGAAGGGATTTCCCACAGCCACGACCATCTCTCCCACCTCCAACGTGCCGGAATCACCCCAGGAGAGGAACGGTAAATCCGACGCATCAATTTTCAATATGGCCAAGTCGGTCTTGGGATCGGTCCCGATCAATATCGCTTCGAATTTCCGTTGATCGCCCAAGACCACCTGAATTTCATCGCCCTCGGCCACCACGTGATTATTCGTGACGATGTAGCCGTCGGGATTGACGATAACCCCGGACCCCATGCCTTGTTGCCGGCGTCTCGGGACTTGGCGGCGTTCCTCTCTAAACCGCTCTCCAAAAAATTTCCGAAAGAAGGGGTCGTCAAAAAACGGGGAATGCGGAAACGGAGAACTTCTCGGGGCAGTCGTCTTCACGATCGAGATATTGACCACCGCAGGCGTGACTTTCTTGGCAATCGCGATAAGGTGCTGATTGAACCGGAGGACGTCTTCGCTCGTGGCGGAAGGAGAAAAGGCAGCCGGTTGCGCCATGGGGGCTTGCGCAAGCAGCTCAGGGGGCGCGACCTGCTCTTCCGAAGCCTGGGTGACCGTGGACGGCTGAAAGAACGTCGCACTCGCACCCAACGCCAGGCACACGCAGATAAAACTCCCGATCGCCAGGACGACGGGGTTTTTCAAGATAACATTCAAGGACCATTGTTCTCGCATCTTACCTTCCTCATTGTTACTTGGAAATCTTCGTACGGACCGACGACGAGATTATACCATACGACCGGCACTGACAAATGTTCCCTCACGCCGGACTCTCCCGGAGGGTGGGAGTTCCATGTCGCGAAGAAGGTGTCTTATCCGACCCGTTCCCAGGCGGCGTCGGGAAGATAGCGATGAAACTTCAAGGTGTAAGGATCGATGGCCACCAGATTGAGCCATTGGTTATGGAAGAGTTGCTGGAGGATCGCGTGCTTTTGAACACGATGCCTCAGTGCGTCGTAAGTCTTTGGATAATGTCGGCTCGAAAGAAGTCTTCGTAGGCCTCAAGCCACACCGGACCGTGTTGGTCCGGAGGAAAGGCATCCAGCCATCCCAACACCGTGCGCGCATCGTCCGAAGATAGATCGAGCATCTCGAGCGGCGACATTTCCAACACCTGAGCGAGATGAAACAGCCGCCAGGCATCACGGCAAATGGCCCGTTTTAGGGGGTCCACGGCATGTGCGCCCCCACTCATCCTTTTTGCGTATTCATCCGAACGCTCTTGCCAATAGGCAACCAGCGCCGGCACGGTACCGTGAGTCCTCCATTCCCGCCGGCAGGTCGCCTGCGCCAATTCGGCTTCGTAGAACAACCGCACCGCCAGATACTGGACCGCATCGACCGGATGTTTGCGTTGCGCATGATACGCGGGATTCGTCTCCAGCCAGCGAACGAACCGGGTCCACCCCGGCAATTGGGACAACTGGCGGGCGAGGTAATCGCTCCAATTCGCCTCGGGCACGCCCAGACGATGCAGGCTCGACGCAATCGCATCCTCGGGCTCAGACGGCAGTTCGCTGATTTTTTGTTGGAATTGTCGAATGCCTTCAAACCGGTGGGACTGATCGTGTTGCGCCAAATCCCGCCAGGCTGCATAGAATCCCCCGTATCTACCCGGCATTTCCCAGCCAGCCAAGCCTTCATCGACAAACGCCGCCAACCATTTGATGAGCTGGTTATTGATCTCCTCGACAAGCGTCGTGCCGGCAAGGACATCCACCCAATCGCTGACGGTGCGCTGGGCCGGCAAGGCTACATCGCTAGGGACATGTGATGCGTCCGATGCGCCGGGACCCGCCTGCCTGCCATGCTCGCCGCCGGACAACCCCAAGACAGACAAGATGACCTGCCACAGGTTGGTTACATACGCCGCCTCGGGATGATCCCGGCAATGCTCACATTCCCGGATTGTGCGTTCGATGATCCGTTGTGCTGATTCGTCCGGCAGGTCTTGCCGGAATCGCTTCGTGGCCGACTCGGGACCCAGTTCCCACGCCAACAGGCCTGGCTCCAATGCCTCACAGCCGAACGCGAGGTGCAAGAACCACACGTCCTCGGCCGTGATCTCGCGGCCCCCGACCGTGACTGCCTGGGGTTGCTCCCGCCGAGGACCCACGCGCGCTATCGCCCTTCGGAGTCCATCGCCGGTGATCCGTCCCGCGCGGTAGAACGCACGATATTCCGAATTGGGCAGGTACCCGCGACCGCCGAGCAGGTGTAGGCCTTTCCGTACGGCCTGATCGAAGGGCAGATACTCCAAGCCGTGCATGGGATTTTGGGACACCATGATCTGCATGGGCCAAAACGGGGGGATCGGTTCGCTGGCCTTGGCCACCGTCTCCCGGACCCGATCACGTTCTTCCTGGGAAAGCACCTGTATCGACGTGAGGCTCATGATGCGACGTGTATCGTATGGGGCATAAAAAAGCCAACCCATCAGGTTGGCGTGTACAGTACCCACCCTACACCGTAGAAGGCATGCACCCTACCGGCCACGGCACTGATCTCACTTCCGTCGAGATCTTTATACCAACGTTCGGCACCCGGTACAACTGCTATCTGCTCGACGGCAAGAAAATCACCTGAAGACTTTATCTGTCGCGGACTCGGAAATGGCCATGACGGCCGGATGATCCAAACGGCGTTCAACAGTAATGCCATAGAAGCGTTGCCTGACTCCCGTGATGAGTCCCACTTTTCGGACTTGATTCTGCCGGGCTATTTCCGACTCAACGACCGAAGAGCCGGGAAACAGCCCGTGGCCTTCCCGGGCGAACGCTTGCATCGTGGCCCCATCTTCAAACTCCCCGACAATGAAAGGCTCTATGCCATGTTTTCGAAACCAATCATCCAGGCCCCGTCTGAGCATGGAATCGGGTGCGGGCAACAGAAACGGCGCCCCATCCAATGACCGTGGAAACCTCCGTTGGTAGTGAGAGGCCAAGCGTTCGGGTCCGAAGAGTGTCACTCCCGATTCCCCGAGCAGATGGGCATGAGCTTCGATACTGACGGTGGGCGGGACCGGAGTGTCCGTTAAGACAATGTCCAGTGCGTGCAGAGCCAGTTCCCCCAACAACCGCTCCAGGCGACCTTCCCAGCACACGATTTTCATATGCTCGAACTGTTTGTATGCAGCCTTCAGCAGTTTATAGGCCACCATTTTGGGGACGACTTCCGCAATGCCGACTACCAGCCGCACGGGGCGTTGGGTTCCATAGCCTTTCAATGTACTCGTTAATTCTCTGCCGAGCGAAAAAATTTCATCAGCGTAACGGTAGACCACTTTTCCGACGTCCGTCAGAACCAGTTTACGGCCTATGCGAGAAAACAGTTTTTCGCCTATCGCGTCTTCAAGCGCGCGCAATTGAGCACTCAGGGCGGGCTGCGACAAGGTCAGCACCTCGCGGGCTTTCTTAATGGATCCTTCCCGGGCAATCACCCAAAAATAGAGCAGATGATGGTAGTTGAGCCAACCCACGGTATGAAATTATACATCCAATTTTTGGATACTTCAATTCATAATTATTTATTTGTTTTATTAATAATTATGGTTATTAATAGATTATCGGTTGATGAACCTAGAACAAGAAAGGAGGCTGACATGAAAACCTTAATCTCCGTGATTCCAGCTTTCGTGCTGTGTGTGGGACTCACGTTACCCGCATTTGCGGCGGATGGCCCCGTTCCCGGCGGACCCCTCGCAGGAGAGGCCATAGCGCAATCCGTCGAATCTCACAAAATAGCCATTCAGGGCCACCAGGACAGAGCGGCCGTGCTTGAGCAAAAAATCCAAAAATTGGAAAACCGGCTGGACATATTCAAGAACTCCTACCGGGATCCCAAAGGATTTCGAAGCGCCAGTTGGAAAAGAATGGTAGGGGCGTGGCGCGGGGAACTGAAGGAGATTCGGCAACACATTGTCTGGCATGAAGAACAAATTGCCTTGTTGAAAGCATGAACAAGAGCGAGGGGCAATCAGAGGCTCAACCGGCGTCATAGAAACACGTCCGGCCGGCAGGCATGGGAGGGAGACCGGGACCACGTCCCGGTCTCCCTCTTTTTTTATGGGGAAAATCCGCAGCCGGCGTAGAGGGAGACAGGGGATTCTGCGCGAAAATAGTTGTTCGTCCATCACGTCTTCAAGCGCGCAATTGAGCGCTCGGCGCGCCTGGGAGAACGTCAGCACTTCGCCGGCCTGCTTCATGGATCCTGCCCAGGCACCCACCCGGAAAGAGAGCAAATGATGGCAGTTCAGCCAGTCCATGACTTGAAACCAGACATTAAAATGTAGATGATTGGATAAAGAATTATCTATTTGCCCACGCAGGAGATCCAGGTTATTACATGCGGCCATTGAGGAACACGCTTCCACGCAAGTAGAAAAGAACACGAAGCCCATGCACGTACCTCATCTTCCCCCTTCTTTGGCACAGACCGAAACATGAAGAGACGTGTGACCGAACTTAGCCGTTTTCGTTGGATAAGACCGTCATGATCGGCAGCCTTGTCCGTTTACCAGAAAGCACTCTATGACGACGACAGCGATCCTCATTCCTCTTCTTCCCTTTTTTGCCGGGGTAGTGATCAGTGTTCTCGGCAAACGGTTCGTCTCGTATGTGCCCACCATAGGAATCAGCGCCACGGTCGGCGCCGGCATCCTTTCTATTGTGACGTTGTACTCCGTCAGCTCGGGCGAGCCTTTTCGGGTGACCCTCTGGCCGCTCCAGGACGATGGTTCCTCGTTTTTCACGTTCGGCATGTTGGTTGACCGGCTCACGGCCGTGATGATGGTCCTGATCACCGGCGTCAGCACCGTGATTCACGTGTTTTCCGTTCGTTATCTCCGAGGTGATTCCGGCTATGCCCGATTCTTCGCGTTACTCGGCTTCATAACCTTTGTCATCCTCGCGCTCGTTTCCAGTCCGAACCTCCTGATGCTGTTTGTCTTCTGGCAGTTGTTGAGTTGGGCCCTGTACCTGATTCTTGCGTTTAATTTTTCACACGTGCCGGCCTATCAGAACGCGTTCAAAACGTTCATTGTGCACCGGGTCGGAGACGTCGCTTTCCTCTGCGGCCTTGTCCTGACGTATCACTATTTCGGCACGCTCGAATTTGCCGAGCTCTTCCGGCGAGCCTCCGAACAAGTCCACGTGATTTCACTGCTGCCCGGACATATGCTCGACGTCACGGCACCGTCCGTCATTGCATTGCTCATTTTCATCGGAGCCATGGCCAAATCGGCCCAGTTCCCTCTCCACGTCTGGTTGCCGGATACCATGGACTCTCCAACCCCGGTTTCGGCACTCATGCATGCTGGTATTGTCAACGCGGGAGGATTCCTTCTTAATCGACTCGCACCGTTGTATGCGCTCTCACCCGACGTCCTGCATATCGTGTTCATTGTCGGCGCCGCCACCGTCCTTTTGGGGGCCTCGATGATGCTCGTCCAAAACGACATCAAGAAAACACTGGGATTTTCCACGATGGGACAAATGGGTTATATGATCATGGAATGCGGCCTCGGGGCTTTTGCCCTGGCCATTTTTCATCTGATTGCGCACGGCCTGTTTAAAGCCTCACTCTTCTTAAGCGCCGGGACCGTGATTCACAGTGCCAGACATGAACCGAAATTCCCTTCTTCGTTAACTCACAAACCCGTCAGGCTTCCCACCCAGGCAAGCTGGGTAACGGGATTGACCATTACCTTACTCATGCCACTGTTTATTTTGATGGTCGCACACGGCCTGCTGGAAGTTCCGCTGCAGGACGCACATGGCGCAGTCATTTTCCTCTTTTTCAGTTGGGTCACCGCCTCCCAAGCCATTTTCAGCTTATCTCGACTGCATGACGTAGCTTCCTGGAAGGTGTCCGGTGCCATGGTCGGCACGTTGTTTCTCATTGGGTTCACGTACCTCTGGGCAGGCGAACAATTCACGCACTTTCTGTATCCCGAACCGGGTGTGGCAGACGAATTCTTCGTGGCCGCGGCCTTGAATCCTACGGTATTCGATACGATGATCCTGTTGGCCACCTTCTTGATACTTTTCGGCTGGTTCTACGTCTATACCGATGCGAAAGGACACACGATTATCAACCCGGATAGGATTCTTGCATTGCAACAACGCCTCTATATTCTTCTGATCAACCGGTTGTACGTCGATCTGGTCTATGTGAGGTGGGGCAACATGCTCTTCCAATTGGCACAAAAATTCGGACACCGGTATTAGAGGAAGGTCGATCCGCAATGGCTTCAGAATTTTCCATAACGTTGCTGGCCGTTCTCATCCCCCTTGTTCTCTGGTTGCTCAACCGCACCGGCCGCATTTCGCATTCGATCTTTCAGGTTTTGGCCATGCTGTGCATCGGGTGGGAAGCCGGAACGATCCTCTACGTGTACGCCGCATTCGAAACCGCTCGAATCGCGACTTATCTGTCAGCGGCCGTCATCTTTTCGACGTTTTGTGTCGTCCTCGGACAATGGGATTCCAAACGTTCTTCAACGCCTCTGGACGAACCCCTGGTGGTGTTGGGACTGTGTCTTGCCGCACTGTGCGGCCCCGCACCCGTCAACCGGTATTTTCTCATCGGCTTGTTCGCTTTTGCAGCCTTTTCTCTCTACCGCTCGAAACTTTCCGCCACGCGCAAAACCATTGGCCTTGCGCAGGCGGCTATTGCCATTGTTCTCAGCAGCGTTTTCTTCTGGGGTGGGGACTCCTTTGACGGATCAGCCGGCCTTTTTCTTGCGGTTACGCTCGTGCCACTGCCGCCATTTCACGTTCTCTTCACCTCCCTGGTCGGCTCCGCTCGAGGAATGCTTTCCGGGGTATGGACGGTGGCGTTCTTAGCCCTCGGATTGGCTGAAATCCACAACCTGCAAACTGTGATTCCCATGGTAACGGAAATACACGTGGCCATCGCATTCCTGGCCTTACTGGGCGGGCTGTACGCGTCTCTGAAGTGTTTGGGGCAAAACCAGATCCATGTTTTGCTCACCTATGCCACCATTGTCCAGGTTACGCTTTTGTGGGGACTGACGAGCGTCTTCTCTTCTTTTGCCGAATGGGGCATCCCGTTCGGAATTACGGTCGGGCTGGTGATGAACGGACTGTTTGTCGCCTATGCCTTTGTCCAACAACGGTATGGGTCGCCCACCATCGGCAATCTCCCCGGGCTGGCGTCTCCCATGCCGCGTCTCGGGACGTTAGTGGGTCTTTTGATCAGCATCGCCGTCCTGCTTCCGATCATTCCAATCTTTGGCGGCATTACGACCATGCCGGCAACGGAAAATCAGGGGGGCTCTTTAGTCATCATTTCGTTGTTGTTTGTCGGTGTCTGGATGTTTGGCAGTTGGCATTTCTCACATGTGCTGCACCACACACTCTTTGGAAAAGCACGATCGGACATCCCCTATACCGATTTGAGGGTTGCCGAAATCTGCTCCCTGGTCCTGATCATTTTCGGCGCAAGTTTTAGTATATTGATCAATTAGGAAGAGCGACCATGGCAAACGTCAAACAATCGGTAGCACCGCAAGATACCCAGCGCATGGAATTGCGTTCGCTTGTCAAACTGGCGAGCGAGACCATTTCCCATTACTGGCCCATGCAAACTTTTATCCACCACAATCCCCTCCATGGCCTGGAACATTTACCCTTCGAAGAAGCCATCGAGGAGGCCAGAAAATTTATCGGCGGGAACGGCTATCTGCCCAATAGCCAATACCGGAAGTATTTTCAACAAGGGCGCATCTCCTCGAGTGCCATTCATGAAACCTTACAGACCAGAGCGCAAGAGCAGCACGTGGTTATTGGAAATCGAACGGTGACTCATCTGGAGGTTTTGAAAACCGTTTTCATCCATGGGACTGGAACCCTCGAGCCTGACGTGGCCTCGGCCGTTTTAGAACGTTCGCTGAGCGAGACCGACCTGACCGTGCTGCGTGAAAAACTCCAAGTCTTCTCCAGGTCGCAGGAACAACGATTTTCACTCAATCTTCACGCCGACCGTGAACAACACGAGCTTGGGTCGGAGTACACTCTTGCCCATTGGTGCGATGCCACGCTCGGGACGGGCATCCAAGACCAGATCAACCAGGAACTCATCAAATGGTGTGGTGGTTTTCTCGACGAAGGCCATGCGCCGTGGCCGATGCCTCGTCGCAACAAGACGTTTTACGATGGGTGGAAAATGTTGGCCCAAGAGGACTGGACCGGCCCGTTGTTCGGTATTCAGGGTTGGAAATCCAAAATCCGAAACCTTCCGGACCTCCCGTCAGATGCCATTGGGGAGAGCTTAGAGACATTGGCCATTCCTCAGGATCTGTGGATCGACTATTTTACCTTGCATCTGGCTCAGTTGCCGGGTTGGACGGGATTCATCAAATGGCGGTCCGAACAATCGAACCACCAATGGCAACAGGCCTTCCCCATCGATTTGGTGAGGTACATCGCCATTCGTCTCTTCTATGAACGAGAACTCGTCGCTCGTACATGCGAAGCGAAGCTCGGCATCCCGGGCACGTTTACTTCGATCCAATCTTTCTTGCGCGACCATCCGAACGGCTACGGGCTCTACAAGGAATGGCGCACGACAGGACTGGCCGAGCAAGTGGTGGCTAACCTTGATCTTTCTCTCTTCATACAGGAACCGCTCCCTATCGATGAGTTGGACCGTCAGGGGGTCGCAACCAGTCACACGTGGCAAACCGTTCGTCAACGGCAGGCAAAAGAGCGCGAAGTCTGTATCCTTGTCCATCTTGCCCGTTGCCTTGATTCCTCGGCGCAGGATCTCATCGAGAGTCCTTCGGAAACCTTGGAAATCCTACTCAATTGGGTTGACCGTTTTCCGGAATCCCATCACGGTCCGTTATGGCTGCACGCGCTTGAACGCAGTTTCGTCACGGACTTTGTTCAGGATTTTTCGCCGAACATTCGACGACTTCGTCAGAGTGATGAGTCGGTGGAACATCCTTCCGAATCACGTCCGTTGACTCAAGCCATCTTCTGTATCGATGTTCGTTCCGAAGGATTTCGAAGGCATTTTGAAGAAGTGGGAGGCAATGAAACATTCGGGTTTGCGGGATTTTTCGGAGTTCCCTTGTGCTTCGAGAAATTCGGAAGCGAACATGAAACCGACCAATGCCCGGTCCTGCTCAAACCGAAACACATCATCAAAGAAGTGCCTCGCGCGTACCAAGCCAACGCTGCGGACAAATTTCTGGAACGACAACAACTTGCCAAAACCGGACACACCCTTCTGCATGATTTGAAGGAAAACGTCATCACGCCATACGTGATGGTTGAAGCCATAGGATGGTTTTTTGGATTCAGGTTATTCGGTCAAACGTTGGCACCGTTGTGGTATCAACGGCTGACGTCCTGGGTGAAGGAGCATTTTGACATTTCCATCGGCACGACTTTGACCGTTGAAAAGCTGCCAAAGGATGAGGCCGAGGAAATGGTCGCCTCCGAACATCGGGCCATTATCTATCGCAGGTTAATCGAACGGTTCGGTCGTCTGGGCAACGCGGTCTCCCACGACCAGGTCGAACGTCTTCGCAAGCAAGCGTTGAATGAGGTTTCGATAGACAACACAGAAGATCAGGAACTCCATCGACTGTTACATTGGACTGAAGCAGACCATGAAAAATTTCTTCAACAACTCATGGGGGAGTATGGCGTCCATAAACGAGCGGTGACGAATCGGATGCACCGAATCACGCAAAGGGGATTTACGAAAACCGAACAGGCGCATTATGTCGAAACCGCGCTTCGGATTTTAGGAAACACCAAAACCTTTTCCCGGTTGGTGCTCGCTTGTGGTCATGCCAGCACCTCGGACAACAATCCCTATGAGTCGGCCTTGGACTGTGGGGCCTGCGGGGGAAACCACGGGGTCTCCAACGCCCGGGCCTTTGCCGCCATGGCCAACAAAGGCCAAGTCCGGCAATTACTGGCCAAAAGAGGGATTACTATTCCTGCCGATACGCATTTTCTCCCGGGTCAACACGATACCACGACGGACGAGGTGCAACTGTTTGACCTGGAAGACGTTCCCGCGACACACCGGAAAGACTTGAACAGACTGATTCATGACCTCGAAGAAGCCGGCAGGCGCAACAGCCTTGAACGGCTAAGTCGCTTCCCGGAGGGAAACAATGGGCAATCTCTGAATCATGCGACAGCGCGTACGAAACTACGCAGCGTTGATTGGTCGCAAGTCCGGCCGGAATGGGGACTGTCGCGGCACACGGCTTTTATCGTCGGCCGACGTGGCTTGACGCACGGCCTCAATCTCGAAGGTCGAACCTTTTTGCACTCGTATGATCCCCGGCAGGATCCGACGGGAAAATATCTGGAAATCATCATGACCGCCCCCATGATCGTCGCAAATTGGATCAACATGGAACATTATTTTTCGACGGTGGATCCCGTCATATACGGCAGCGGAAGCAAGGTCTATCACAACGTGGTCGGACGCGTCGGAGTCATGTATGGGTCCCAAAGTGATCTTTGCATCGGGCTACCACTCCAAACGGTCTTGGACGTTGAAACTCCCTATCACGAACCCATGCGACTCTTTGTGATCATTGAAGCCCCTATGGAACGAATCAGCATGATTATCGCCCGCCATGATGTGTTAAAACGACTCGTCGGCAATCAATGGATCAATCTTGTGGCATTGGATCCGGTGACTATGGAATTTTTTCACCAGCATTCTTTGGAACAATGGCAACGCATTCAATAATCCATCAGGTTGAGGAGGATTAGAAGACCATGAGTACCATTACGCTTCACCCGATGAAGGAAATCAAGATCATTATTAACGGCGAGCACCTGAGCTTCGTGACGGAAGTGCTGGATCGGATAAAAGCCAGTGGCTACACCATCTTCAGCAGTCTGTCGGGCAAAGGTCACAGCGGCTTCCATGAAGGGCACCTCATGTTCAACGACGAGAGCAGCCTGCAAATGGTGCTGACAGTCGTTCCCGAAGACAAGGTCGAACCCATCCTTTCGGGACTTAAGCCGTTCCTGGAACGCCATTCCGGCAGTCTGTTCGTATCGGACGTCGGGGTTCTCAGAAAAGACCATTTTGAATCAGCGGGATCCTGAACCCTGGCAAGAATGCCCGGGCGACTTCAGCAATGCCAGCCGCCGGACCAATGTGGCGCTGCGGTTCGCGCCTCTTTGCCGTGCGGGTGGTTCCGTGTAGAGCCGAATTGTTTCCTCGATGTAGTCGCAGACGATTTTTCTGACATTCCCCAACCTCTCTCCTTCCGGCACGTTCCGGCCCGCACCGCCGAGCGCAGGCTGCGAGACGTTCCCCACGGCGTGGGCGTGCTTCACGGATCCTTTAGGGACGATCACCAGGAAATAGTGCAGATATTGCGCGTTAAGCTATCACGACATTTCATTATTGATGAACGAACCTGCTCCACCAGGACTCTTCAAAGTCGCCGTGCTCGATGTTTGTCGCCAGCTACCTTCTTGACGACGGATGCCCGTTTCGCGGAAACCTGACCGGGCGCACAATTCTTGTCGTCAACATTTCAAAACCTGGCTTCTTTCAGGCTCTTCGTGTTCTTCCCTCGCGGCAGAAGAATTTCTCCCTGAACATCAACGAGTAACGCTGTCGGTCTCCTTAGGCTGCTCACCGTCACGCCTCATAAATACATCTAACTAATGGATGAATTTGCCTGATAGTATTTATTTGTTGGATTGCTGTTTATGGTTATTAAATAAAGGGACTTATGTGTTTAACTTGGCTGGCATGTTGTGGTGTGGTTCTCTCGGTTCAACATCGAAGGGAGAGACCACCGCGAAGAAGAGTACCGCTACCACGTTAAGCCCGTTCCGGTTGATACACGTTTTCCCGACGATCGAGAATGCCGTGCAGAACTTCGAGCAGGTCCATTGGCACGGCCACCCCGTCTGTAAGTGGATACGGAAGACCGGATGCAAGCGCTATTGCAGGCCACGCCGGGGAAAACCATAAGGTATGCCGGATTGACGGGCAAGACTTGAGCAGATACGATGCGCCGAACCGAAAGGATCAGTAGAGCGTAGAGTAAAACAAAGAGGGCGGGTGTCTCCATCCGGCCACTACGAAACTCACCACCGCGCTCTAACACAGGAAAGCCCGTACTTTCGTGTTTCACTTGACCAAGGAGGTAGGGTATGGGCCATGATCCCGGCCCCGCTCGCCGTCGTCACTCCTATAGTCCCGCTGTCATTGCCAAAGTCTGGAAGCGCGGGAAACCCCTCACAAGCCAGTGGTCGAGTAAACGGGCTGTCAAGGATCCCCACGAGTGGCGACGCGATTTCTTTGGCTATCCGATTCGCTTTGGAGCCTATGGTGATCGTGACTCTTTGTATGGCTGGGAGATCGCGCCGATGGTCATCCGGTCGCGTGACGGCACGAAAACCACGACCCTCTTACAGCCGCTGCATTGGCTGTCGATCGTCAAACTGATCTAAGAAAGGAGGCCCGATGTCACCAACTGCCCGGATCGCGTCTGCCACTGAGGAAATGATTGTATCGCTCATTCGCCACAGCGCGCCCCTTCCCGCATTGATCACCGCTATTTAGTTTGTCAAACCTGCTTCTTCAACCTCAAAAGCCTCGGCCAGGAAGTGGCCCGGCGTATCGAACAGGCGAAGGCTGTGCCTGAGGGATTCGTTGACAGAACGAGGGGATGCCTGTTGTCTTGTTCTAGTGAGGCTGCAAGACTATAACTGCGAAAGGCACTGGATCCTCGATTAAAGATGTCGAGGACAAGCATCGGGGAAAGCGTCGGGGATGACAGCTAGGGGACCGAAACGACCGGATTAGAAAATCTTGGCTATTAGCGCCCGAAGGGGATTGACGGTCGATCCGGACTGGGCCTCACTCTTTACCTGTGAGGAGGCGTCGTTTTTTTCGGTTTTCTTCGTTCGTTTCTGCTCACAATGTAGGCTTTTGTACAAGATGGAAAATTCACTCATGATATCCCCCCAAAGGTTTAAGCAGGCACTATCATCTAGTAAAGCAAAGGATGTGCCAGTTTCCCCTGGAAACTGCTTTCGATGAAACCATTTGAAAATCAATCGGTTATAAATGGGAGATGCTGGATCGCCTTATCAAGCTGAAGCAATCAGCAAAAACGCACGCGCCCTGGCGAGCGAAATCGCACTAAAAACCGTTTGAGTTCTCGGGATACGCTACGCCTGTCCTGCCTGTCCTGAGCGCAGTCGAAGGAAGCGTAGTCGAAGAGCTGACCCGACCTACTACGACAAAATCAAAAGCAAAGACTCTGGATCCTCGATTAAAGATGTCGAGGATGACAGAAGGAATAGTGGGGAGAGGGTTCTAAAAGGTCATTTTCGTATGATCGAAACAAGACTGCTCTTCTCTAATCCTTGGGCTTGATATGCGCCGCGACTACGGAATCGGACATCGGACGGTGTTGTGCCAAGCCCTTGATAAACAAAGTACACCCTTTTTCTTCAAATTCACCGACCCATTCGTTCAGTTTTGACATGACACTGTGGTCGACAATTCGGGTTTCGGCCAGGTTCAGGGTGACGGTTTTTCCTTCCTGTAGCAACCGGTTCAGATGTTTGCGCAAGGGGATCCAGGTACTGAAGATGGCGGACTCCCGCACGACGATAGTCGCCGAGGTCTCGTCTTCTTGGGTAATCTCCGCATTCAGTCTGAAAAACGAGAGGAGCGGGGCGCCATTGATGACGTGAAGGACAACCTTCACCCCAATGCCGATCCCGATGCCCATCAGGAGGTCCGTAGCGAGAACGCCGATGACCGTGGATACGAACACGATGAACTGGTATTTCCCCAAATGATACATGTGGACAAATTCTTGGGGGGAAGCCAACCGGAACCCCGTAAAGACCAGCAATGCGCCCAGGGCCGCCAGCGGGATCTGGTTGATCATTCCCGGAATCAAGGCGACGAAGACCAGCAGAAACAGGCCGTGAAACATGTTGGCAAAACGTGTTTCGGCCCCGTTGTCGATGTTGGCTTTGCTGCGTACGATTTCGGAGATCATCGGGAGCCCGCCCACAAAGGCCGAGGCCGTGTTGCCGACCCCGACGGCCAGCAGGTCCCGATCCAGGTCCGTCTTTCGTTGCCACGGGTCGATCTGGTCGATGGCCTTTGCACTGAGTAATGATTCCACGCTCCCGATCAAGGCAAACATGATCACGTACTTGATCCCGATTGACGTCGTCAGTCCGGAGAAATCCGGGAACGTGAGTGCACTGAACATATTCGCCGGCACGTCCACCAGAAACTTTGCTCCCAACGCATAGGTCTGATCGTTAAAGGTATAGGTTCCCTCCTGACCGATATTCAAATACAGGCCCATCGGCACCGCGACGAACAACACGACCATCGGCGCGGGTATCACTTTGAATTTGGGGTTTTTGATGAGCGGATATCCGAATACGATGAGGAGACTCACGATCCCGATCAGACCGATCTTGGGGTTCATATTCATGATGAACGTGGGAATGTTGGCGAGCAGATGCAGGGGAGAGCCTTCGGGGCTGAGCCCCATGACCACGGGAAACTGCTTGGCAATGATAATGACGCCGATCGAGGCCAATAGCCCATGAATCGCCGTCGTGGGAAAAAATTCCCCGAGGATGCCGGCGCGGAAAACTCCGAACAAAATCTGAATGATGCCCGCGGCTACCCCGACGCCGAGCGCCAGCCGGTAGGCTTGAAAGTCGGCGGCGGGGTCCTTTCCGCCGGTGAACCCGAATTCCGTCACGCAGCCAATGGCGATGACGATGAGCCCCGCGGCCGGGCCTTTGATGGTCAATTCGGAATTACTGAAAAACGTGGCCAGGATGCCGCCGATAATGGCGGTGAAGATGCCGGCGATGGCGGGATATCCACAGGCCAGGGCAATGCCGAGGCACAACGGCAGCGCGATCAGAAACACCAGAAATCCGGACAAAAGGTCGGCTTTCCAGTTCTGCTGTAACCCGGCAAGCGTTCCTCGCGGTACGTCTGCTTTCTCGGTGTTCATGCTCGTCTCCTCATGTGGACGATACGTGAAACAAAAAGCCGGTTGCCATTCAAGAGTCGCGTTCCTGAATGCTCAACCGACTTGTACTGTGACCGGCCCCAGACAGCCGACAGCCAGCTACCCTACATGCCTGACACGTCCGTTGAATGAACCTCCCGCCTGCGTGCAAAACGGGACTTTCTCAACAGCCGTTCGGATTGTTCGGAGTTCCGGATTGCCTCCTCTGCTTTGTCGTTTGCCGGATTGTAGCCTGCACGAGTCCGGGGAGCAATGGGCTTTCTTCCCGCGGGCCTGCGCCTCAAAACCGACTCGAGTTGATCCACATATGGACCAGGATGCTCGCCGCATACCCGAGGGCGATCGCCGGGGTCCATTTGAGATGACTGAAGAACGTATATTTGCCGTGCGCCTGTCCCATCAACGCCACGCCGGCGGCCGACCCGATCGACAACATGCTTCCTCCAACCCCGGCCGTTAAGGTCACCAATAGCCATTGGCCTTGAGACATGTCGGGACTCATCGTCAATACGGCAAACATCACCGGAATGTTGTCCACGATGGCGGATAAAATCCCGACCATCGTATTCGCAAACGTGGGTCCCCAGTCGATATACATCACCTGAGCGACCAGTGCGAGATAGCCGAGAAAGCCCAACCCGCCCACACACAGGACGACGCCGTAGAAAAACAGCAGGGTGTCCCATTCCGCCCGGGCCACGTGTTGATAAATTTCGAACGGGATCATGTCACCAAGCGTTTCCTGAGCTTTCTTCTCACTCCATGTTCCCGGTGCCGCGTATCGATTGTGCGTCCTCTGCAGGTAAAACCCGAAAAATTTCAGGTAAGCCAGGCCGGTCATCATGCCCACCATGGGCGGAAGGTGCAGGAAATTGTGAAAACTCACGGCCGTACAAATCGTGAAAAAGAACAGGAGCATAATTATATGGGCGCCCCGCTTCATGCGTACGATTTCGTCGGACGGCGCCGGAGAGACCTGCGGTACGGCAAAGTGCATGATCGCGGCCGGCACCACGAAGTTGACCACCGATGGGACAAACAGGAGGAAGAACGTGAAGAAGCCCACGATTCCTTTTTGCCATACCATCAACGTGGTGATGTCGCCAAAGGGACTGAAGGCTCCGCCCGCGTTGGCCGCCACCACGATATTGACACACGCCAAGCTGACGAACCGCGGATTGTCCGCTCCGACCGCCAGCACCACGGCGCACATCAGCAAGGCCGTCGTCAGATTGTCCGCCACCGGCGAGATGAAGAACGCCAGGATTCCCGTGAGCCAGAACAGTTGGCGGTAGGTGAATCCCTTGCGCACCAACCACGACCGCAGGCTTTCGAACACCAGCCGTTCTTCCATGGCGTTGATGTACGTCATGGCGGCCAGCAGGAATAACATCAATTCCGCATATTCGAGAATGTTATGACGTAGCGCATGCTCAACGGCATGCGAGTCGTCGCCGGGATACGACCACGCCACTATTGCCCAAATGATTCCCGCCGCCAACATGACGGGTTTGGATTTCCTGAGGTGCGTGAATTCCTCGGCCATGACCAGCGCATAGGCCAGGACGAAGATGCCTAGTGCGAAATACCCGACGGTGGACTGGGTCAGATCGACGTGGGTGATCGAATCGTCCGTCCCCCAGCTAAGTTCGGGTAAACCGAGCAGCAGCGCGAAAGCGCCGAGGGACAACATGGTTATTGAGGAGGTCTTCATCATGATCCGTTTGCGGTCAGACAGTTGGCGGGAAAGATAGCAAACGGCGGAATCAATCCTCAATGATGCTGGAAGATAAATGGAGAAAACCCAAGGCGTACAGGGGAACGAATGGCGACTCTTAACACGGATGTAACTAATCCAAAGGTACTTCGATAACCAGCCCGCCCATCACGTCGTTGAGCTTGAAATCACGCTTCGGCGACTCGGTGTGCGCATTGTGACAGGACACGCAGGCCCGACTCACGGCCCGGTCCGGATAGATCGCCTGAAAGTAGCGTTTGTCATTCGACGTCACTTCGCCTTCCATGACCTCACCGAATTCCACGACTTGTTCCAACATCTGCCGTTCGTGATCCGAAGCGGGCGCATTTTGGGGATTCAGCGGCCAAAGGCTGACCAACCGATAGCGAAACGGCGCATCGCGCAAACGCAGGCTTCGCGACGCTTCACGCAAGAATTGGGCGGGCAGCGGCAGGGTTTTATCAGTGATCCATGCTTCCGACGCATTCACAATCAACATGGCTTCCATTCGTTCAACCACGTGCTGCGTATAAAACGTCCTGTCGGCCTCAATCACCCCGTGGAGGTAATCGGCCGCGGTTCTGGCGGAAATGCCCTGAACGGGCAGTCGTTGAGTATTGAGCGTCCATCCCGCTCCAAGCCCCAGCACAAAGAACACGACGTATAACGCGACTGTTCGCTTCTTCATGTTTTTCACGTCACCGGCGTGGCCCCGTCTTTGGCGAAGCCGACACGTCATCATACCTGAAACCGGGGTCAACTCACCAGAGGGCTTTTTCGGATGCTTCATCCCCTCCGGCGTCAGGTGTGCGGCGAGTTTTTCTCCGGTTTGACACCCCCACGTGTCACCCCTAAGATTACGCACGGAGTTTCACGATGCGAATTTTTCGACGATTCAACAACCTGCCGATTGAGAAAAAGCTCCTTCTGGTCTCGGTCATTCCCATTCTCACGCTTGCCGTCCTCAGCATCATCACCTTTAACAGCGTTCAGACCTTTTCCCGGGATGAGGACCGGCTCAACCAAGTCTATCACGTGCAAACCACTGCCGCCGATTACTTACGCCTGATTGTGGATCTGGAGACGGGTTTCCGCGGATTCGTCCTGACCCTCCAACCGAAATTTTTGAATCCCTATCATGCGGCCAAACAACGCGTGTTGGAAGTCGGACGTACCCTGGCCCAGATGGTCGAACACGATCGGGCACAACATGCTGAAATCCTGAACGTTCAGGCCCTGGTATACACGTTGCTGGAAGACAAGGACCGGTTGATCGAACAGGCCAAGCTGGGCCATGCCAAGCAAGCGCTAGAGTACATCGAATCCGGGGCCGGACGGAGACTGATGTTGAGCATTCGTGAGGAAATCGCCCGTTTCGACAAGCGGGAAGGCGAGGTCTTACGGCAGACCCTGGAACGCACATCCAATGATCGGGGCTTTCTGTTGACCGTGATCGTCGGTGGCGGATCGTTGGCGCTCATCCCTATGGTGTTGGTGATCCGTCTGTTAGCGCAATCGATTGCCGGCCCCTTGGTCTCCCTGGCCAAATCCGTTGAAAACCGACCGGGCGGGACGGTCCCTGAGGTCCAGGTCCTTGACCGGGGCGATGAAATCGGTGACTTGACCAGGGTGATGCACGAGATGGGTCAACAGATTCGCGAATTCATCGGCCAAATCCAAACGTCGGAAGCCGCGTTGCGTAACCTGAACATTGATCTGTCGAATTCGGAATCCAAATATCGCGGGATCGTGGACCATGCCCCATTCGGCATTTTTACGGCCAAGGACGGGCGCATTATTTTTTGCAATCGCCAGAATTGGCGGCTAGCCGGACACGATCCGGATAATTCCCTGGATCCGGAACGGATCTGGGATGCCATTCACCCCGGTGACCGTGACCAGGTATCTGACGCGTTCTCCAAGGCGACCACGCAACAGGTTCCCTTTGAAAATGTCTTTCGGTTCGTACACCCTGACGGCACCACGCATAAGGTCCTGAGCCGCGCCGTCCCCATCCAGGACAGACAAGGCGGCGGTTCGCTCTATCAAGGCTTTAACGTCGACATCACCGCGTTTGAACAGATGAAGGAAAAACTCAGCCGGACGGAACGCCTCGCGACCTTGGGACAGGTGGCGGCGGGCATCGCGCATGAAATTCGGAATCCCCTCGTCGGCATCGGCTCTACGACGTCATTACTCATGGAGGACTTTCCGCCGGAAGACGCCAAACGCCAGGACCTGCAAACGATCCTCCAAGAAACCCGGCGGCTGGACCGGATCGTGACGCAAATCGTCGAATACGCCAGACCGCGCGACATCGTCCCCGGCTCATTCGAGATGGCCGCGCTGGTTGAAGAAACTCTGGACCTCGTGCGTCACGTGGCCGGCCAGAAACGTTTGAACCTGACCGTGTCCTTTCCCCCGGATCTTCCTGCGCTCGAAGCCGACCGTGACCAGATCAAGCAGGTGGTGCTCAACGCGATTCAAAATTCCGTCGAAGCGTTGGAAGAGCACGGAGACATCCGGATCGAAGCGCTGGAGGAATTACGGGACGGGCACAGAGGGCTACTCACCACCATTCATGACAACGGCAAAGGCATCAGCCCGGAGGATCTCCCGAAAATTTTCGATCCCTTTTTCACGATGGGCAAACGACGCGGTACCGGGCTGGGACTGGCCATCTGCCGGAACATTATTGAAGCGCATGGGGGCAGCATCCGGGCCGACTCCCAGGTGGGCGTGGGCACAGTGATCTCCATTTGGCTTCCGTTAACCCTTCAACCTCAACCCGCAATGTTGGTCTGATATGCACGCATCGATTTTTGTCACGGATGATGATGAAATCGTTCGCTCGTCGATTACCCGCCGGCTCACTCGCGGCGGGCACGAGGTGCGAAACTTTGACTCCGGGGAAGCGCTTCTCGAAGGATTGGACGACGATGTTCCCGACATCATCCTGCTCGATTTGAAAATGTCGGGGATGACCGGCCTCGAAACCCTCAAGCACATCCGGCCCAAAGCCCCGCAAACGCTTGTCATCCTTTTGACGGCCTACGGGACCATTGAAGACGCCGTGGAAGCCATGCGCTTAGGGGCGTATGACTTTTTGATTAAAAGCGTGGATTTGTCCGGAGTGGGTCCGGTTGTCGAACGCGCAATTGACTATTTGACCCTTCGTCGCCGGGTGAGTTTTGAAAACCAGGGCAGTGCCGGTCGCTATGCGCTCAAGGATCTCATCGCCAACAGCCCCGGCATGCGGGATTTGGTGGCTCAAGTCCAGGAATTGAGCGAAAACGCCAAGACCACCGTTCTGCTTCAGGGTGAAACCGGCACGGGCAAAGAATTCATCGCCCGCGTCCTGCATCACAACGGCCCCCGTGGGGATGCGCCTTTTGTCGGCGTGAATTGCACGGCCATTCCCCAGGAGCTCTTTGAAAGCGAACTGTTCGGGTACGAACGCGGAGCGTTTACCGGCGCCACCCAGCGAAAACCGGGGCTCTGTGAACAAGCGGAAGGCGGCACGCTGTTCCTGGATGAAATCGGGGACCTGAATCCTTCCATGCAAGCCAAGCTGCTTCGCGTCCTTCAAGAACGCTCCTTCAAACGGCTGGGAGGCCAGGACGATATTACCGTGGATTTCAGGCTGATTGCCGCGACCAACCGCGATCTGAAAAAGGAAGTCGACCAAGGCGCGTTTCGGGAGGATCTGTTTTTTCGGCTCAACGTCGTGTCGTTGCAACTCCCGCCCCTGCGACAACGCGTCGACGATATTTTTCCCCTGAGCCTTCGCTGTTTGGTTCACCATAGCCGGGACATCAATAAAGACATCGGCGAGATCGACCCCGAAGCCCGCACCCTGCTTGAACGTTACACCTACCCCGGAAACATTCGCGAACTGGAGAACATCATCGAACGAGCCGTGATCTTTTGTCGCGGCAAAACGTTGACGCCCGGAGACTTGCCCAGGGAACTTCATGAAGAACCCAAAAAAATTGTTTCCTCCACCACCCAAACCGACGAACCGGTTCTCCGGTTGGAGATGGCGTTGGGACGGCAAACGTTGGCGGAAACCGAATTCGCGATCATTGAAGAAGTGATGAAACTTTGTGGACAGAACAAGAGTCTGGCCGCACAAAAATTGGGGCTCACCCGGTTTGCACTGGACCGGCGACTGAAAAAGATTGCCGATGACTTGGAATAGCCCGGTCCGGCAAAACATGAAACGGGTCACCCCCTCCCGTTCGATGCCATGGACTCCCCGACCAACACCTATCAAATTGCCGGACTCGATGACCTGGGCCGGGGATTCAATCGACAGGTCGAAATGAAAATCTCGAACGGCACGTTTCAGGCCGTCTTCCGGTATGAACGCTTCCTTCTGGAAACAGAGCCGCAAGTCACCGAACCAGCCGCCATCGCCAAGCTCATCACCCAATTGCAGGACCGAGGCTACACCCAACTGCGCAGCCGGCTGCAATTTCAAGGCGAAGCATATTTGGGGAACCAAGAACTGTGGGAAGAACACCCCGACCCCGAGACCCGGGGAATAATCGCCCGACTCGTGCAGGCCATCCGAAACACGTTTCGCCCTGGCGGGACGACAGGCTCAGGTTTTGCTTAAGCGGCTGATGCGGTCCAGCACCTTCTTGCGGGTTGCGTGGTAGGCTTTTTTGCCTTCGGTCAGGGTGAGAAACATCCGGTAATGCTTGACGGCAACGAGCCTGTCTCCCGCCACTTCGAGAGCATATCCCAGGTTCAGTTGCACCTCGGGAAGCTGCGGAGCCAATAACTCCGCTTGCCTGAGGGCATCCAATGCTTCGCCGAATCGGCCCTGCTGTTGACTGACCAGGGCTCGTTGCACCCACAATTGCGGCACCGTGGCGTCACGCGCGAGCCCTTCCACCAACGACGCTTGGGACTTCTCCCATTGGCCCAATCCCAACTGCGCCGTCCCCAACCAAAACCAGGGTTCCCAGCGTTCAGGAGGCTTCGCAAATAAGGGTCCCAGGACGGTCACGGCCCGCGCGTATTGCCGTTGCGTGATGAAATATTGCGCGCGGGCCAGTCTGACTTGGAGAGGCGTGGCATTCCGAAGCAGTGTGGAACTCCGGTTTTTTCGTTGCATGGATGATGCCGAATGGGTGTTGCGCGCCAATGTCGGTTTTGCTGTCGGCCGAATACCGGGAGAGGGGTGCGGTTTGCGGGCCGGTGTGTTCTTGGCAACGAGCGAGGTCGTCTCTTCCGGCGGATCAGGAGATGCCCCTGCCTCGGTCGGCCCGGAGTCCTCATTCTCCTCTGTCACGGGCACGGTGAAAAGGTCTTCCCCTTGTTCAGGAATCGCCTCAACGATCCGAGACGGAACGGGTTTTGCGAAATTCGATTCCTTCACCGTTCCCTGTTCCGGGGTTCCATTATCCGGAGCCGCAATAAGGGGCAGTCCCCATAGGTAGGCCGCGACTCCAACACCTCCCAGGAGGACCATGATAGATGGCAGATGATTTCGAAAAGCATTGGCCGGAGGATGAGGAGAGGAAAAATCGAAGTCTCGGAAATCGGCGGCTTCCGCGCTTTCCGATGTCGCCGAAGCCCGGGATTGACCTGAACGCCGCGTCCGTTCGGCCTGTAACCGGTTCAGCGTATCCGTGACGATGCTCATTATCTGTCCTCTGTCGTCCGGCCTTTCTTCCCTGACGTCGTTTTCTTTTCGGCAAGCGTCCTGACGCCTCAAGCCAAGCCGGTGATTTCCCGTCTCGCACGCAGGACCATGCGAATGCTGACCTCGAACCGGCGGCTGGCATAGGCGGCAAGCAAGGAACGATGACAAAGCTGGTTGATCCGGCGCGGCACTCCTCCGCTCAAGTAGTGCGCGAACATCATGACTGCGGGAGGAAATTGGAACCTGGTCCGCGGGCCCGCGACCAGCAGGCGATGCCGGATATACGCCATGGTTTCCCGACAATCGAACGGCTTCAATCTGAATCGAATGCTGATGCGTTGCGACAGGGGACGAAGTGCGCGATGGGACAAGGTCCGTTCGAGTTCGGGTTGCCCCACAAACAACAGGCACATGAGTTTTTCTTTTTCCGTATCCAGATTCGACAACAGCCTGAGTCCTTCCAATACTTTCCCGTTCAACCGATGTGCCTCGTCAACCAGGACAGCGACGCGTTTACCCTGCCCGGCCAATTGCAGCAACACGTGCGACAACGTGCGTTGCAGGGCCCCTATGCTGCGATCTTCAGGGACCTGCCCGGTGAGGTCCCGGCAGATTGAACCCAGAAGATCCGCGTACGATTGATCGGGGTTCAACAGGTAGGCAAAGCGTACGCCTTTCGGAGGATGCCGCAACAGATAGCGGCATACCAGCGTTTTCCCGACCCCGACTTCACCGGTCAGCATCGTCAACTCACCACTGGCGATCCCGAATCGCAAATGTGCCAAGGCTTGCAGGTGTTGCGGCGACCGGAAAAAATAATCGGTGTCAGGCGTCATCCGAAACGGCGCTTCGATGAAGCCCAGTTGTTCGTAACACACGTCCAGGTCGAGTTTATCCATCACGTCACCTTCAGAATACGGGGCATGAGGAAAATGACGAGTTCGGTGTTTCTCTCGGTTTGGTAGGTGCCGCTGAAGAACAAACCCAGCAGGGGAAGATCGCCCAGCACCGGGACCTTCCGTTCGGTATTCGTGAGTTGCTCCTGAATGAGCCCGCCGATAATCACCAACTGTCCATCACGGACGCGGACCAACCCGCCGGACTGTTTCACCTCCAACACAGGGGCCGTGGACCCATTCTGCGACTCCACGGTATCGGTCAGCCGGGTGATAATGGGCGACACGTCCATCATGATCCATCCGTCCCGGGAAATCTGCGGAGTCACCGAGAGGACGAGCCCCGAGGTCACGGTCCGCACCTGCTCCGTCACAATGTTCCCGGCTCCTGCCGTCCCTTGCGTGGTCGTCGAGGTAAAAAAGGATTGATCCGTCCCGACCTTGATGAGCGCCGGTTGGTTATTCAGCGTCAGAATACGGGGTTGGGACACCACCTGCACGTCACCCTGTTCCTGCAAGGCTTGGATCACGCCTTCGAAATCGCCGTCATTGAAACTGAAGGCCGCGGTCGCCGCGCGCGCGACGAAGCCGCCGGCCGGCGCCGTAATGATGTTGCTCAGCTTGAAACTGCCCTTGGGAGTGCTGAGATCGACCCGGCTCCAATCCACTCCCAAGCTGTAATCGTCCCGGAGCGCGATTTCATAAATCCTGGCCTGGATCTCGACCTGTCGATAGAGGGAGTTGCGGACGTTGACCAGAAACGTCCCCACCTCTTCGACCCGCCGGTGCAAATCCGTGACTTGAATGGTGCCGGACAACCGGTTCACCACGAAGCGACCTTCGGCTGAGAGAAGCGCGCTGAGTTGGGCTTCAATTTCTTCCCAGAACTTGATCTGGTCCTGTTGGCTCAAGACCACTTCGCCCGCATCCTGCCCACCGCTTCTCCCGGACCCGGACGTGACTTGCGCTTTATTGCGTCCCTCACCGGAACGTTCCAGGCGTATGTAATCCAGCGTGAAGATGCGCGTTTCCAGACGGCGCACGACAAGCAACTCTCCGTCTTGTTCCCAATAGTACCCCTGCGTATCCAACAAGGCGGCCATGGCTTTTTCGAGCGCAAGGCCCTGAAAGTCGACCGTCACCACGCCTTCGACTCCCGGCTCCACGACAATGTTGAGCGCATTGGCCCGCGAGAACAGCCGTAAAGCATCGACCAAGGGCATTTCCCGTGCCCCAAAACTGAACACTCGGGCAGGTTCGCCTGTGAGGGCGAGTCCCGAAGGAATGCCGAGCGCCATCCGATCTTCCAGAGAAAACGGGGCCGGGCTTAGTTCGGAACGTTCCCGAGCAGCGACTTCCGCAGAACGAACATCACGCTGGACGACCTCTGGCTTGGGAAATTCACTCTGCAGTGGCCTCGTTGACTTAACGGGACCGGCCGTACAACTCGCCGCCAGGCAGGCTAGGAGAATGCTCAGCACGATGATCCCCGGTCGCCATGCCCCATCCCGGTCACAAGACCCGTGGAGCGCTTGCATTGGTACGTGGATGACTGGAATTTGCATGATCTTTGAAATGCGAAAAGGCTCTTGGGTTATGCACCAATAGCTCGTAATTATATTGATCGGTCTAATACACTCCTCCTTTTCCTTATTTGTCAACCCGTCTACCGTTGCTACGGTATCCAATCTGAAGGGCGTGGGAGGAACGAAGGACCATGACATGACTCCGTAGAGACAGCCAAACCATGATCCAACAGAGGAACACCGGCAGAAACCGGAGAGGCTTGCAACAACGATTCGGCTTGGAGTTTTGGTGAAGAACGACGGGACGGGAGTCGGCACCCGATCAACGGGAACCCGTGCGAAATAAATCCGAACCAGGAAAAACCAGAAGGGCGGCCGTCATAACGAAGACTGGCGCCGCCCCTCTTTTTCTATTCCACCAACGTCCTGATGTAGTGAATCAATTGCCAGATCTGATTATCCGGCATATTGGAAAAAGCCATCATGCCGGTCCCCTGTGATCCGTTCTTGATGATCCAGAACATTTGACCGTCGGAAATATCCTTCATGGTTTTCCCACACGTAAAGTTCCGTGGCGGCGGATTCAGGGCAGCTCCCATCGGTCCCTGGCCGTCACCTTTGGTCCCATGGCAGTTGAAGCACGCCAACGGTTGAGCCGTTTGTTGGTACAACGTTTCGCCGGCTTTGATGTTGGCCGCATTGTCAGGTAAGGGATTCGTCAGGTTCCGAAACTTTCCCGGAGCGCGTTTGGTTGTGCGCGGCTGCGGGCACACCCCGGACGGACCTGTCCCCGTTCCGGCAGGCGTCGATTCCGGCACACCCTTAAACGTCGCTTTCAGATACGCCATGACGTCGGCCACCCCCTGCTGGCCGATCGTGAGGCCCCAATACGGCATGGTGGGGGACTTCCCCACGCTTCGCCCGCCGTGATAGATCACGTTGTAGAGGTATTCCACCGGCAGCTTGTCGAAGGCCATCTTCGCATGCACCGCGGGTTGGGGACTCAAGCCCGACGCAGCCGGGCCATCTCCTTCTCCCGTGGCACCATGACATTGCGAACAGTACTCTTTGTACACCACCTTTCCACGTTCCACGCTTGCCTGCGCAAACTCCGGGCTGGTCCACGGTTCGCGATAGTCGAAATCCGGAGCACCCAAGGTCATGAGATAGCCGACAATCGCCCGCACGCCGAAATCCGTGGCGTCAGCCAAAAATTCTCCGCTATGAGGCGTGAAATCCTGTGGGTTGAGCGCAAACCGGTACAGCCAGTCCGGATTGTAGCGCCTGCCGGCCTCCGCCAAGTCGATGCTTTGCGGTCCGCCGACCAGTTGCCCATTCTCCTTGATGGTATGGCAGCCGATGCAGGCATGTTCCTTGAAAGCCAAGGCGCCGAATTCCGCTTCCTTTTTGGTGACCTTCGAAACGTCGAACGCGCCGACTTGCACGCGCGGGTCAATGTACTGTTTCTCCAAATAGGTCGCGACCGCCTCGGCTTGATCTGCGGGAAGGGTCACGTGCGCATCCGGTTCCCACCCCTGATCCCACCGATAGCTCTTGGCATACAACCGTTTTTCTTTCCCGGTGAGAAACCCGACCAACCAGGCATGCTGGTATTTGCTCCCGGCCCACATCAAATCCGGGGCTTTCAAATTGAACCGGCTTTCCGGCTCACCTTCAAATTTGTGACAGGTCGAGCAGACGTTCTGCACCGTTACTGCAGCCTGCGGTTCATCGGCAGCCCAAAGAGGGGACGAGATCAAGAGGCTGACACAGGCACCCACGATCACAACCGTGAAGGCCGTTCCCATCACGTTCAATAAAGACCTGACCGTATGTTTCATGCCAACACCTCCTTACGCGACCGTTCGTGACAACATGTTACGTTCCGTCGAAGGCACGCACGTACAGGAGCACGTGCCAGGCCTCTTCTTCCGTCAACACGAGCGGAATAAACGAGGCCATATCCGTGCCCGGGCTCCCGTTTTTCAAAATCCAGAACAGCTCGCCATCGGTCCGCGCGGCCTGCCACTGGGTGTTCGTGAAATTTCTCGGAAGTTTTCCGCGGAGACCCGGAATGTTTCCCAACCCCTTCCCGTCCCGGCCATGACACGTCACGCAAAACCCTTTGCCATGAAACAGTTTTTTGCCTCGTTCGAGACGTTCGGGAGTAACGGGAAACGGATTGTGCCACGTTCTGGCTTCTTCGATCTGATCAGGCGGCACACGCGGCTTGAGAACCGCGGGGTCCCCTCCCCAGACCACCGACCCTGCCAGCAGGACCACGGCGAAGACACAACTCACCCATCGTTTGCTCGTCAACGTCATCAGACGTCTCCTTCTCGTGAAGAAACTACGGTGGGAAAGGACCGGTGCGGGAAGTGAAGCGTTCCCGCACCGGCGCTACACTACTCGGTCCGGAATTTGTGACCGACGGAATTCGGAATCGTCACCGTTCCATCAGGCACTTTCTGGCCCGGTTGCCAGAGGTGATAAATGACGCCGTCGGTTTGCGCGGCGGCGGCGGCAATTTCCGCAACCTTGTTTTTATCTTCAATATCCAGAATGAGTACGCGACCGGTGGCGATTTCCACTTCATGATCATGGAAATTTCTGTTCCATGTGATAAGCGGAACTTCCTTACGGGCCAGATCCTTGGCCACGAAGTATTCCACCCCTATCAACGGCGCCTTGCCGTCGGTGGACGGGAAGAGCAGGCATTGGATGATTTCATTGGAAATCCCTTTGCAATAGTGATGGAAGGGACCGCCGACCTGCCCGTCAGCCATCATGTGCGGGGCCTGGACGTGCAAACCGAAGCCGTCCGCCGGGCCGCCCTCGCTCATGGCCGGGGTGATCATGAATGCAAGAAACAAGCAACTGACAAGCGCGATAACACTCATCGAGCGAATCGAATACGACATTACCCACCTCCTTGCGTTTAAATGAATAAAGCTTCCTTTTCTACCAATTACAAGCGATCTTTCCTATCGTGTTTTCCGTCTGACCATTGAATGGCTCTCATGGCCCATTCGTGATGCCTTGCGTGCCGATCATCGTTTAAAAACGACACCGCTCGCCTCACTCTTTCGCCTGATTCCTTAAGGGGCAGGTGTTCACTCCCAATAGCGCCCACAGCGGGCAATATCTCGCGCCTCCTGTCACAAGAGCAACCACCCCGACCACACCCATTAATCCCACAGCCCACATGGGCAATCCGCTCAAGGCTGCCAGCCCAACGGCCAACAGGCCTAGCACCAATCGTATTTTTTGTTCGACTCCACCGACATTTTTTGTCATGAGGTCACCTCCTCGCAACCTTTTTTCATACACACTTCATTCTCAAAGCAAAGCCTATGCCACTTTTCAAATCGGCACAACAGAAAAAATTACCCTTGAATTTTAAGGGGTTGCAATGTGAAGCCTTGGAGAATGTTGAAGGAGGGGAGGCGATGTTAACGATAGAACGTTAACTCGTTAACTTAACATGTTAAAGAACTTGAGAGGAAGTTCCTTGAAGGCCGAACTGTTGCAGCTTTTTCCACAGCGTCACTCGACTGTATCCCAATAATTTGGCCGCTTTGGTTTTACTGCCCCGGGTCTGTCGCAGGGCCTCAATGATCTGATCACGCTCGGCCTGTTGCTCAGGGGTCAGAGGATTTTTGATCGACGCATTGGAGGTAGACGCCATGGGCGTACGAATTTCCGGAGGGAGATCGAGTACGGTCAGACAGCCCCCTTCCGCGGTCACAAAAGCATGGTCAATGGCATTTCGTAATTCCCGAACGTTTCCCGGCCATGCATGCTTCAGCATCTGGTGCATCGCATCCTGCGCAATATCGTTGATGGCACGGGGGTACACTTTTGACCCTTCGGCAAGAAAGTGACTGACCAACAAGGGCAAGTCTTCACGCCGTTCTCTGAGGGCCGGGAGGGTAATTTCAAAGACTCGAATGCGATAAAAGAAGTCTTCCCGCATGGCCCCGGTCGTCAACACATGCTTCAAATCCTTGTTCGTCGCCGTAATGAATCGCACGTCGACCTTCATGCTTTTTTCATCACCGACACGGCGGATCTCGCTCTCCTGCAACACGCGGAGCAGTTTGAGTTGGAGCAAAGGACTCGTATCGCCGATTTCATCCAGAAACAGGGTGCCTCCCTCGGCCGCCTGGAACACCCCGACCTTGTCGCGGATCGCACCCGTAAAGGCTCCTTTCACGTGACCGAACAACTCGCTTTCGATCAACGTTTCCGGAATGGCCGAACAATTGACGGCAAAAAACGGCTTATCCTTTCTGCCACTCAGGGCATGAATGGCCCGGGCCGCCAATTCCTTCCCCGTGCCCGACTCCCCGGTCAGCAGAACCGGCACGTCGCCTTGCGCGGCCAATCGCACGCGTCGAAAAACTTCCTGCATCACGCCGCTACGCCCGACCATTTGCTGAAACGACTCTCTGGACCGGGCCTGTTCTTCCAAAACCTGAATTTTTTCTTTGGCCAGGATAAAGGAGGTCAGATCCGTAAACGTCCCCACGGCGCCGACGACCGTGCCGCGTTCATCGCGTAAGACGGACACGTTTCCATAGAGATACAGTTCTCTTCCATCCTTCGACAATACCTTGCATTCCTGATTGCAGATTCCCCACGGATAGGGTGTCGGGTTCTCCAAAAACTCGGTGAGCTTGTGAAACCCTTTACAGTTTTGCCCTTCAAGAATATGACAGGATTTCCCAATCACCTCGTCGCTGGCATAGCCGGTAATCCGCGCTGCGCCCGTACTCCACGCGACGATATGGCCCTGGGCATTCACGGTAAACACGCCATCGCCCATGGCGTCTACCATCGTGCCGAGGACGTTCGGATTTTTCCGAAAATCCAGTTGGAGGTCTTCTTTTGACATGGGCAACGGCAGAACCCGTCACATTGCGCCCGTGCTGAGGCAATGTTTTTGCAGTCGTGTGCGTCCGGTCCTCCCATCCGGGTCGAGACCCGACACTGATCAGTTCCGGCCCGAGCCAATGCTCAGGACGAAGCGACAACTTCCCGGAGAGCGTAAGGAATCCTGAGGCAGGATGGTTCGGCCCCGAACGCGACTTGGTCACTCAACCATGACGAATGGCTGTCCTCTCCCTGTCGTTAAGAATTCGCCGTCGTCAACGAGTGAAACTTCGGGTCCGTGTCCACGAACCCTTTCAACGTATCGTTTTGCAGGAGAAAGGCCCAGGACTGGGGCGTGGCTCCCGGAATCTGCCGATACCAACGTCGCGCTTCCTTCAAGAGTGTGAACATCACCGCATCGTCACGCTTGGGGCGAAAGACCAAACTGTACGCCTTGGCATAGGCTGCGGAGAATTTGATCAGTGGATCAGAGGACAGCGTAAAGGCCTCATCGGCTTCTTTGTACCCCTGTATGATATCCGGGTCGTCAAAGAAACGATTCCATGCGACCTTGCTGATTCGTGACCAGGCAATGGCCATCAACACCCTGGCACGCATGTCCGGTTGATCCGTCGGCAATTCCGCCAGCAACTGCTGGGGAGCCATGATGGACGTGAGTTGGTCGTTCGTCCACCGATAGGCCATCGTCAGTTTCAAGCGCGTTTCAAAATCTCCGGGTTGTAAATCCACCAAGGTTTCCATCGCGGGAATCAAGCGGTACAGATAATCGGCCGGGGTCGGTTCGGATTTGCCGCCCATTTCCATTTCAAGGGAAATATCCATCCGGTCGGTTGACGACTGGATCGTCCAATAGAGGGCGTTAAACGCCTGATACAGCGGCCCGCTTTCTAACTGAACGCCATGCGTCCGTGCGCCAAAATCCAACAACCCGGCGTACAACTCCCCGGTAATGGCTTGCAACCCCTCCAAGTGCGAGGGGTTCACGACCAAAATCCGGTTGAGCATGGAGATCCGCTCCCGGCGCGTCGGCAAGGTTTTCGCCCGCTCCAGCCCGGCCGTCAATGCCTCTTGCGCTTCATTCGCACTCCAATATTCCGTGGACTTCTGCTCAAACCCGCCCGCATCCACGACGAACGGAATCGGCGTCCCCATGGAAGAGGTCATCGGCATATTGAGGACGGCGGTATCCACGGGGAACCCATGCTCGAACAACCCCGACAACACCACCCATTTCACGGTCACGGCTTTGATCGGATGGATGGGCTTCTTATACGGCACGACCCAATCCTGCTGACCCGGTCCGTTCGCGGCCGGTGACGTCATCGGATCAGGATAGGCAATGCGTACCCGAACCAAGGTTGTCGGCACGGCCACCATATGGTCGGAGCCCGGAACCTGAAAGGACGCATGGGGGAGAGGTCCGGTACTAACCACCTCCAAGGTGAACCCGGGCGCCCCGGACATGTCACCGATCTCGGGCATCACAAAAAAGGACGGGGCTCGCTGATGCGCGCGGGTTTCCGCGATCTCGAACCGCTTGAAGTCCCGAAAATTCACCAACTTGCCGACACCCGGCCATAACTCATCCAGCGCCCGGTCCCGGCTGTCGATCACTTCCGCATGTGCCTGCATGAGCCGGTCCCAACACCAGGAATAGACCGGATCCGGTTCAGGCAAAAACTGCCCTTTCCCCGTGGCCCCGGCTTCCACCATCTTCAGCAGACAGACGAAATCATTTTGGGCCACCCGAGTCGAATCCCGGCCGGCCACCGCTTCGGCGTAAGTCCGGACCGCCTGCACGGCCGCCTCACCCTGCGCAGCCGGAACGGGCTCCGCGGCGCCCGAAAGAGTGGCCGACCCGAACCCGACCAACCCAAGCATAAGGACCCCAAAGCCAAGACCACGTCGTTTGGACACTCGCGATTGCTTTCGGCCATCCGTGGAGGTCCGTTCACCATATAAACAATCAACTAACATCATGAGCACTTCTCCTTCTCAAAATCATAGTGGGACACAAAACAACTATTTTCACACCAACATATCCAATCTATCCATCTACCCGTCAACCACGATCGTCCCGTTCATGATGTGGCCAGGCAAATCACAGAAAAACGGGAATGAGCCGGCTTCCTTCGACGTGAACACCAGCTCGACTTGGCCGCCTGACGGAATCAGCACGCGGCTGAACCCTTCCTTGCCGAACTGCGGCGCCCCGTTACCACTCACTTGGACGTTCGTCCGAACCAGGAGATTCGCGGGGACAAACGCATGCAGTTCAACGTCTTCGTTCTTGAGGATAAGACGGACGCGTTGCCCGACGCGCAGGTTCACCACGTGCGGAACAAACCGGCGATTCTCGATGTGCACGGTCACGGCGATATCTTCCTGACCCAACACCGCGGCGGGCACGGCTGCGCCAAAGCCGGCACCCGGGCACCACATGCCACACCCCAAGGCCACAACAACGCCGGCTAGGTTGACTCTCTTCATCAGTCCGATCGCGTGTTCTCCTCCC
Organism: Nitrospirales bacterium; assembly: GCA_965204475.1. Lineage (GTDB taxonomy): Bacteria > Nitrospirota > Nitrospiria > Nitrospirales > UBA8639 > Bin75. The sequence continues at coordinate 2,146,537 of OZ241988.1, read as the reverse complement.
AAACGATTCCGTAATCAGTTTAACAGAGTCCCGGAAACCCGCACAAATGAATGGTTCACGTTTTTACCTCCGACAACCGCAGAATGATCTTCCATTCGCTTTCGCGGACCGGTTGAACCGAGAGACGCGAACCCCTGCGGAGCAGTTCCATCTTTTCCAGACCTTTCACCCCCCTGAGGCTTTCCAAGGATATCGGGGTTCGCAGTACCTCGCTCAACCGAACGTCGACCATCACCCATCGCGGATTCTGTCTTGAACTTTTTTCGTCGAAATACCGGCTCTCGGGCCGCCAGGCAAAAGAATCGGGATACGCGGCCTTGACGACCTCGACAATGCCCGCGATCGCCGGAGGATCGGCATTGCTATGATAAAAGAAAGCCAAATCGCCCACGGCCATGGATCGCAGAAAATTCCGCGCCTGATAATTTCTCACGCCTTCCCAGCACGTCGTCCGCTTGGGCGCACGCGCCAGATCTTCAATGGAAAACGTCGAAGGTTCCGATTTGAGCAACCAGTAAGCGGGCATCGCCTGCGCCTCCACATCTCGAAAAAGGGAACGCCATCCTATCCTGTTCGACGACGACCCTTCAACGGCCTTCCGAACGTTCGGCGACGCTTGTCGAATCGCTTCGAACGTGCTATGTCCCCTTGCGACGCACAGAGCGCACCCGATGAACGCCATTCTGACTGTCTACGACGAACTGACCGCCCTGGTCCCCCCGGAGGCCCTGATTGCCATCACCATCGTCTCGGTCGTGATGTTTTTCGGGACCATCCTGCTCATTCCCGTCATCATCATCCGCCTGCCCGTGGATTACTTTTTGCACGATGAAGAACACGTGTGGCTGGAAGGATACCATCCGGTCCTGCGCTACACGGGCTTGGTCATCAAAAACACGATCGGCCTGGTGTTTCTCCTGGCGGGGATTGCCATGCTCGTCCTCCCGGGCCAAGGTTTACTCACCATGGTCATTGGAGTATCCTTACTCGATTTTCCGGGCAAGCGCGCGATCGAGCATCGACTGCTCACGAAACCCATGGTCTTCAACGCCATGAACGCCATTCGACAAAAGTTCGACAAACCCCCGTTTTCGCAGCCGGCATGACCGACGGGCTCACCGCCGTGTCAACGAGAGCGAAGCGTCGTTTCGCCATACCCGGCGCAGACGCATCGTTCACTCGATGTTCCGGAGCACCATGAAGGCCCTGAAGACGACCGCGTGGATTCTCGTTTCCCTCCTGTGCGCCGTATCCTTCGGCTTCGTCACCGGATTGGTGAACCCTGAAGAGAAAGTCAACGGGCTCTGGCTGGTGACGGCAGCCGGCTGCTTTTACGTGCTGGCCTATCGGTTTTACGGAGGATTCTTAAGCCGGCGCGTCATGCAACTCGACGATGAACGCCGGACTCCGGCCTTTCGACTGGAAGACGGCACCAATTATTATCCCGCGAACAAATACGTGCTCTTCGGACACCATTTCGCCGCCATTGCCGGTGCCGGCCCGTTATTGGGTCCGGTCCTGGCGGCACAGTTCGGGTTTCTGCCGGGATTTCTCTGGATCGTGATCGGGGCCGTGGTGGCCGGCGCGGTCCAGGATTTCGTCATCCTGGTCGGATCCCTGCGTCGCAATGGCCGCTCCCTCCCGGAAATCGCACGCGCGGAGATCGGGTGGATCACCGGAACGGCCACGGCCGTGGCCGTGCTGTTCATCGTGATCGTGGCCCTGGCGGGTCTGGGGCTGGCCGTGGTCAACGCGCTGGTCGCTAATCCCTGGGGCACGTTTACGATTGCCATGACCATTCCCATCGCCTTTCTCATGGGCTGGTATCATCACCACGTGCGCCCCGGCCGCGTCGGGGAAATGTCCCTCATGGGCATCGCGCTTCTTGTGCTGTCCGTTATCCTGGGAAAAATGGTAGCGCAATCGGACCTGGCGATATGGTTTACCCACGACCGGACCACGCTGGTCTGGCTCCTGGCCGGATACGGATTTCTGGCTTCGGTGCTGCCGATGTGGATGCTGCTGGTGCCGAGAGACTACCTCTCCACGTTTATGAAACTCGGGGTGATCGGGTTGCTGGCGATCGGCGTGATCATTCTGGCGCCCGACCTGCACATGCCCAAGGTCACCGGATTCATCGCCGGGGGAGGCCCGATCATCCCCGGCCCGCTCTTTCCGTTTCTGTTCATCACCATCGCCTGCGGCGCCATCTCGGGCTTCCATTCGCTCGTGTCATCGGGCACCACCCCGAAAATGATTGCCCGCGAATCGCAGGCCATGGTGGGCTACGGCGCCATGTTGCTGGAAAGCTTTGTCGGGGTGGTCGCGTTGATCTCGGCGTCCCTGCTCATCCCGGGCGATTATTTTGCGATCAACACGCGCCTCCCGGCCGAGGCCCTGGCGGCCATGGGATACCCCGTGGAAAACATTCACACGCTCTCGCAACTGGTCGAAGTGGACGTCTCGGGCCGGCCCGGAGGCGCGGTGTCGCTGGCCGTGGGCATGGCCTGGATTTTTTCCGCGCTACCGGGGATGGCCGGGCTCATGGCCTATTGGTATCAATTCGCGCTGCTGTTCGAGGCCCTGTTTATCCTGACGACCATCGACGCGGGCACGCGCGTGGCGCGCTACCTCGTTCAGGAAATGGGCGGGCACGTGTATGCTCCGCTTCGCCAAATCAATTGGTGGCCCGGCGTCATCCTGTCCAGCGCCCTCGTGGTCGGGGCCTGGGGATGGCTCATCGCCACGGGCACGATCTCCACGGTCTGGCCCATGTTCGGAGCCGCCAACCAGTTGTTGGGGACCCTGGCGCTCTGCATCGGCACGACCCTGTTCATCAAAATGGACAAGGCCCGCTACCTGTGGGTAACGGCCGTCCCGATGGTGTTCGTGGGCACCATCACCTTGACGGGCTGTCATGACCTGTGGTGGATTTTTCTGGACCGGGCACGAACCGCCGCGGACCCGGTGGCGCGCGTCACGATGACGCTCAACGCGGCATTGGTGGGGCTGGTCGCCGGCCTGGCCCTCGTGGTCCTGACCGAGAGCGCCATGAAATGGTACCAATACCTGGTCCTGAAACAGCCGTACACCACCACGGAAATTATCGACGGCGAAGGCATCCGGATCCCGGAAGGCAAATGTTGTTAAAAAAGGAGACAACTTCATGGCGGAGACGTTTTCGTTTGACGTGACATCCACGGTGGACATGCAGGAAGTCAAGAACGCGGTTGATCAAACCATGAAAGAAATCGGGCAACGCTTCGATTTCAAGGGTTCACAATCCAGGGTCACGCTCAAGGAAAAAGAGCACGTCCTGGAGATCGTGGCGGACGACGACTACAAACTCAAGGCGGTCATCGACATCCTCAAGGGAAAATGCGTGAAACGAAGCGTGTCGTTGAAAGCCCTCGACTACGGCAAGGTGGAACAAGCCCTGGGAGGGACCGTGCGGCAACACGTCACGGTGCAAAGCGGGATCGTCGAAGAGAAAGCCAAGGCCATAGCGAAGAGTCTGAAGGAGAAAAAATTCAAGGCGCAGGCGCAGATTCAAGGCGACCAGGTGCGCGTGCAGAGCAAAAGCAAGGACGAACTGCAAGCCGTCATCAATTTTTTGAAAGAGCAAGACTTCGGCATCGACCTGCAATTCGTGAATTATCGCTAAACACCACGACCATCGTTTCTCTTGTCCCCTCGCCTCCTATAAGGTTATGCTATAAATCCTGCTGCAAAGGAGAAAACCATGCGATTTCTCGTCACCATCGAACAGGACGAAGGCGGGTATTATGTCGTCGATTGTCCGGCCCTTCCCGGTTGCGTTTCTCAGGGACAAACCCGCGAAGAAGCGTTAGCCAATATTGAAGAAGCCATTCTTGCCAGTCTCGAAACCCGCCGGGCTCAAGGCCTCCCCGATCACGTCGAAGTCAGGGAAGTTGAAGTAGGAGTTACGTGACCAAACTGCCGGTCTGCTCCGGTGAGGATGCAATCCGAGTTCTCAAAAAGGCTGGGTGGATTCAAGATCGCCAACGTGGAAGTCACGTCACGCTCATCAAAGAAGGCCTGGCTGTCGTATTAACGGTCCCTCTACATCGAGAGTTGGGACCCGGCCTTCTTCGAAGCTTAATCCGAAAAGCGGGATTGACTGTCGAAGAGTTTCAGGGATTTCTTAAATAAAATTTTCATCCTTGGATTTATCAAATTTCCCAATCCTTATGTCGTTTCATGCACAATCCTACTCAGGATCCGCCCCAAGCCTCTTTCAAATGCAACACGGCCTGATTCACGGCATCACTGCCGGCGACCGCGCGCATGACGTCGTGCGCAACTTCATCATTCTCGGGGTAAATGGGCGGATCCTCCAGGTTCCGTCGAACCACCGGGTACTCGTTGGAATCAATGGGCGGGTCCAGCCGGTCCAGGGAGGCCCAGGCATTCCCCTCGACACGCGCCAACACGTGTCCTGTTCGCACGTCTATCACCGCCAATTCGGCCAGCGCCAGGTTTTCCGCGCGATACCCGAACGTCAAGCCACGCGCGATGGCCCCCAGGGTAGACCCTCGCCAGGGGAATCGTTCCGGCACCTCTATTTCGTTACTCGAGAGAACGGCCATCACGAGGTAATCCACATGGTGATCTGTTGCCCACTGCAGCACCGACGTGAACTCCGGCGGCGAGGCTCCCGGATCCGGGGAATGAACAATGCGCACCGCTTCGAGCGGAACGTCATGCATCAATTGCTTCCGCACGTGTTCGGTCAGGGATGTCAAAGAGGCTTCTGAGAGTTCGGGAGCCGAATCCGGAGCGGTCGTATCGTTGAAAAGCACAAGCCCGGCTCGTACCGGGCCCGGCAAGCCCGCTAACCCTGAGCCATCGACCGTCGCCTGCTGGCCGAGGTACGCATCGAGGCGGGCCTGGGGCCATTCGCCGCAGCCTCCAAAGACGAGGCACAGGATTCCCAGGATGATGGGGAGAAGTCTCATGATCGGCCTCCGGTCGTCGTGCTCTTCAAGAATGGTCTTTCGACGTGGGTTCAACGGATTCTCCCATCCAAAACAGATCAAGGCCTCTCCTCTATTATATTCCGACGCAGGAAAAGACGCGAGCGTCGCGGAACGAAAGGTTGCATTCCATTCAAGGCATCGGGTAGGTTACACGCCATGTATCTCAAGACGTGTACCCTCACGAGGCTCCTGCTTTTCGTTTCCATCCTCCAGTTTTCAGGCTGCCAATACCTCCCCATGAGTATGCCGGACTTGGACTTCCCGGACATCAGCCTGCCCAGCTTTGGATTCGGAGAAGAAGAACCAAAGGAGCCGGCCATTCCCATCTCGGTGGCGTACGCGTTTGATCCGAGCGTCACGGAAGCCACGCTCGAAATTCAGGCGTGCGACCTGCCCTACACGCTGGAAACGGGAGAAAGTATTGTCCAAAACTTTCTCACCCTAGGCCAGGAAACCTTTCAGTCCGTCACGGCCTATGCGGGAACCGGAGAAGCCGTCCAGGCCACCCGGCCGAATGATTTAATCATCCAGATCAGCATGGTCAACCAAGAGTTCCGGGAAGTCGACCGCATGGCGGACGAGGACAATTATCTGGCCTACCTCGACTTCAAGCTGCAGGCGGTGTTTATCGATAGAAGCGGAGCCGCGTTGGGACAGATCCCTTTGAATTACGCCGGCCAAGTCAGGGTTTGGGCTCCGACCATTACCGGTCAATCCGTCACCTGCACCACGGGCCAATACGATGCCAAAATCAACGGTGCGGCGGCGGAACTGGCCCAACAACTCGTGGGAGTGGTCCCGCAAGTGCTCCAGGACGGCGGCACGCAATCCCTGATGGCGCAACAGGGCCGGCAACCGGCATTCACCCCGTCCACTCCGCGGGCCGCGCCTCAATTCGCACCACAAGCCGCGCCCCGGTTCTCCGCTCCGGCTCCGGCCGCTGCGGGAAACCGGCCGTTCTTTACGTTCCGTACGATGCTGAAGGACGGCAACGATAACTTGATTTTGGAAGGCGGGGAAGCCATTGTGCTGATGATTGAGGCCACCAATCTCGGAAGTACCGTCATCACCACGGCCACTGCCAACGTGTCCGGGAATGTGACGCTGGTGGAGGCCTTTTCTCAAATGACCTCGCTTCCTATCTCCATGGGCACGTTCCAGCCCGGAGAAACCAGGACCACGGAGATTCGAGGCCGGATGCCGCTCGACGTGCCCGCACAAAAAGCGGAGTTGCTGATCGCGCTGCAACTCGAGGATGGCACCCCCATCGGGTCCCACCGCATTGTGGCGCCTCTCCAGCCGGGCACCCGTGCATCGGGCGCGCAACCCGGCGGATACAAGCTGCAGAAAAAGCCTCGTGGCAAAGATGCGTACGTGGCCATGCTCGTCGGTATGGATACCTATCAGGACACCTGGCCTAAGGCCTATCGTACACCCAAAGGTCTCCTGATGACCTTGCGGGACACTCTGCAAACCACCGATCTGTTCTCCAACCGGAACATCCGCGTCCTCCAAGGAAGCCGCGCCGTTAAAGGCAACATTGCAAGAACTCTCCTCAAGTGGGTCCGCCAGAGAATCAGCAAGGATTCCGTGCTCGTCGTGTTTTATTCCGGGCAGGCCGTCCGAGACCGATCGAACGGCGAGGTCTATTTGGTCCCCTACGAAGGGTCGCCTGAGGCATCGAGTAAACGGTTGATCTCCCTTAGAACGCTTCAGCGTCTCTTGGGGAAACTCGACAACCGGTTGACCCTGCTCATCCTCGATGCTCCTGTTGCACAGGGCAAGGAAGACGCATCCTCACAGGTGCGCTGGACCAGCGGCCTGTCGCAACAGGCCCAAACTCCCGTCATCCAATTGCGCAAACGTCCCGGGCAAGGAAACGGTGAACCTGCCGGTATCCTGGCCGGACTGTTGGGCAGTGCGGACGCCAACAAGAACGGGACCATCACCGTCCGGGAATTTCTCGCAGACGCGTCAGAATCGAGCGAGGTCTCCCTTCTGCTGCCGGACTCCTCCCCACTCCTCAGCCTTCCGCTCGCACGGTAATTCTCTTTTATCCCTAGGATGGCCATCGACCACAGGGTCGGGCCCCGGTATGCGGCATGAAACGTTATCGGGTGGCTTCGATTTGGATATGGGCTGAATAGCCCAATCGCCGGAGCAGGTGTTCGCAGTCTTCCCAGGTCAGGCCGAACGCTCGGACGTCGGCGACTCCCACCCGAGCCACGATGTCTCGAATGACGCTGAAATGCTTGCCGTCAAATTCACCATCCATGAGAGCGGTTTCCGCCCACGCGACGAGACCGGAAAGAGAAAGCTCATGGTGCAAATAGGCCGCGAGCTTATCGACGACTGTTTGGCGGGTAATCACGTCCTTCATTCTTCGACTTTTTCCCATAAGCAACTGCTCTTTATAACATGTCTGTGACCATTTCTTCATGCCTTCTTGAACGATCGTGCCTTCTTCTCCATTTTTTGCAGCGGCGCAGTCCCTGTGCAGAGGCAGGGCATGTCAACAGAAGGCGCCATAAGGCATGTCCCGGGCTTTGACCCGGGATGGCGCAGCTACGAAAACAAAAGACTAAGACCAAAGGCAAAGACTCTGGACCCCCGATCAAGTCGGGGATGACGGAAGGGGAGAAGCAGATGCTTCGCTTCGCTCGGCATGACAGATCGGGTGGGAGAAGAAGAAAATAGCAGCTTTGGCACAAAAAAATCCCCGCTGAGGGATGAGCCTCAGCGGGGATTGAGATTGCGTGATTGCTTCTTGTTAGAAGTTCACCCAGAGTTGGGTATAGCCCCAGGTTTGTTCGGAAGAGCTGTTGCCAGCCATCGCAGCCGCCTGATCGAGGCGCTCGCCAGGCAGGAAGACACTGCCGCCGATCTGCCAGGCCACGTGGTTCCCGGCCCCGAAGAAATGAGTGTAGACCACGTCGACTTCCTCCCCTATTTCAGTAGAGGTACCTGCATTAGCAAATCCAAGGCGAGCCTGTCCGGCATGATACCAGCCACCCTGTGCCTCCGCGAGAGAGAAGAGGTGGCCGGTCACTTCAAAGTGGCTGTCCGCGTTGGGCCGCATTTGGAGACCGAACGCCAGATGGTTCATGTTCTTCCAGGACATGCGGTCCATGTACCCGAAGTGGATGTGGTTGGTGGGATACAGTTGATCAAAACCTTCGAATTTGTTGTCATTCGGATCACTGTCACCCGAGGCCATGTTGTACTCGGCGCTCAGGCGGGGCTGCATAGGAACCGGCAGGGTCACGCCGCCGTCGATATGGAAGGCATAGGCCTCGATATCCATGTTCTTGGCGCCTGAGTTGGAATCACCCGTTCCGATGTCTCCGAATTGGTAGTAGCCTTCGAGCGTCAAGTCAACGCGAGCGCCGCCCGCAGCGAACTTCTTGACGGCCCGGCCACCGAGAGTATGCCGGCTTTGGTTTCGAGGACGAATATTGTCGATGCCGTCGGAGGTCCCTCCGCCGCCCGTTCCACCGTCGTGCCAGATGTAGGTCGGCTCAAGAACGACGCCCGCGACCTTCATGGGCGCCCGCACATAGACAAGGTTGCCATCGTCAGTTGCGTCTCTTCTGGGTGATCCGGGTGCGTTGTTAGTGATACAGTTACCGGTAGTCACGCCCCTACAGTTTCTCTCGGCCGTGCGCAACCAGCCGACTTGCAGGTTGGTGCTCTTGCTGAGCTTGTAGTTCGCGGTCAACCCGTCGTGGGACCATCCCACGTTGTTCCAGTCGAAATGCCCGAACATGCGATGGTTGCCCCAGACCACCAGTTGCCGTCCGGCTTTGATGGTCAGGTTCGGCACCAGGAAGTTCCGCACCAGCATGTAGGCTTGCCGGGCGAAGAGGGTCCCATTGGTACCATTCGCGTCTGGCGCCGCCTGCGCCCCAGGCGCATTGACCCCCCAGTTCTTGGAATGTTGGCCCTGGAGGAAGAAGGTCACGTCCGGCGAGATGGAGTAGTTGAAGCCCAACCGCGCCCATTGTTGCACGATAAACGTGTTGTTCTTGCCTCCTACCCCAAAGGTGAGGTTGTTCCGGAATTCCGGCCTGACCCGCAGGTCGCCGGAAATCGTGAGTTTGTTGATGTCGAACAGCTTGCTCTTGGGCGGATCGAATTTATGATACGGAAGCAGATCCGGAATCGCGCGCGGCACCGCCGGGACAGCCGAGTTCTTCCCCGTGGCCGGCGTGGTTTTCTCGGCAAAAGCCGGAACAGCCGTGATCCCTGCGAGCAGGACCGCGGCCATCGTCCATTTGATACCGTGGTTCAATCGTTTCATTTTGACTCCTCCTGTAAGTTGATTCCCCCTACGGGCAGTGCGTGCTTCTTGCCGGCCCAGTATGATAACTCCTCTTTTTTACTTCCCCTAATTATCATGATTGCGATTTGTTTCATCCACCCGAGCCCGGTTTTTTCAGAAACCTTCGGCTCGTGAATTCAGAATTCAATTGGAACAAGCATTCCCTTTTGTTTACCTCCTTTGCTCAAGTGCGTAACGTATTCGGGTTGCCTGCAGTCTGCTTATTGTCGTCGCATTAAAAATTAACTGGCAAAATATAGGCTAAAATCTATTTTTTTGCAAGAGGTTGCATGAAGTTTATTTTGCTTTTTTTCTCCTTCACCGCGCTTATCCGTCACGCGGGTTTGTTTCCTTCGTTGATGCCGGCGGATGCCGCGTCGCCCGCGCCCTTGATCGTGTCTTCCGCTTCTTTCATGGATGTTTGCAGATCCTGCTCCACCATTTTGACTTCCTGTTGAATCATATTGATTTCCGGCTCGACGGACTGCCGCAAATCATCGGCGGTTTCTTTAAACCCCTTGACGGCTTTCCCGACCTGTTTTCCAATTTCCGGTAATTCTTTGGGTCCGAACAACAAAAAGGCAATGACCAAAATAATCAGTATTTCCATTGCCCCCAGACCGAACATTGCTTTCCCCGTCAATCACAATCCGTGTTGTCGCGGCGCTATGCCTGCCTGGTTTCCTGCACTTGCGCTTCAGGCTGCGGTGCCGCCTGTTGGACCGGTTCCCCGACCGGTGGGACCGCGGCGGGTTGCGCCATGGCCGGCTCCGTAATCTGGCCCGGCTGCGGGGCCGCTGTCGTGCCCATGCCCGCTTCTTCCTGCGGCGTCACGTCCATGGCTTCCGGTTCATTTATCGACTTTTTGAACCCTTTGATGGCTTTTCCCAATCCTTCTCCCAATTGCGGGATTTTCCCCGCCCCAAAAATAATGAGGACGATGAACAGGATGAGTAATAATTCCATCCACCCAAAGGAACCAATCATGTTTCACCTTCTTGATGGGACTTGTGATTCAGCACGCGTCCGTCCTTTATGACACCTAAGTGTGAACACTATACTAGCATACGATAAAGAAATCTACAAAAAAAGTGTGAAATCTGCTTTTTCTGAACGGGCATTCTGAACAATCCAAAACGAACGTTCTGAAACAACGAGCGCATTGAAAAGGGCGAAGGGACGGCCCATGGACCCTTGCAGCCTGCGCTCTACCTCCCCTTGCCCCTCCTTACCCTTCGGCTCCGCTCAGGGCAGGCAAAGGAGGGGAATAGGCGTACCGCAGCCGCAACTGCGGAGAGGCCGCCACTAATCATCCTTCTCACGGTCCCATCCGGAAATGGAAATAGTCTACGGGTTGCGGCGGGGCCATCAGCGCGGCCTGGAGGGTGCCCCGATCGTAGCCCAACCCTTCCAATTGACCGGCCGCACGCATGACCTCCTCTTCCGTGAGGTACGCGACGGTATCCGCGACGCCGTGCTTGGCCTGTTGGGCCAGCAGTTGATCCAATTCCCGGCGCGTCTCCTCAGGGGTCGCGGGCGACAGGGGCAAGTCGATGGTTCGCTCATAGGGACTCGTATAGCCGGCATTCACCGCCTCCACGGTTTTCAGGATCAACCGGTCGAGCTCCCATGGGTCTTGCGGCAAATCGGGATGGGAGGCCAACACGTCCATGAGACTCATCACGTTGACCCCGAGGCTTCTTCCGACGAATTCTTTTTGCGGCTCGACCGTGACTTGTCCACCGCCGACCTGCTTGGCCACGTCTTCCAACAGCGCCAAGTTGACCATGAAACTGAATTGCCCGCCCACCAGGTTGTAGCAGGGTTTTTCCGGATCGTTGAGCACGGCCTCGTCCGCGGTGCCGGCATCGAAACTGCTGAACCCGAGCGCGTCCGGGGCCAGCAACCGGTGCGCTTCCTTGAGGGAGGCGGCCGCGCCGACGTTCATGGGAACCAGGAGTTCTTCATCGAAGAGTTTGAGAAAGTCCGTGATCAGGCGACGGAACGGCACGTCCTTGGCTTCGATCTTGTGGTACTCGCGTTCCCACAGGATGTCTTCCAGAAAGGCCGGCAGCGGTTTGAGCCCGGCGATATCGGCTTGATCGAAGGCCTGTACCAATCCCGCCCAATCGGGATAATCGACGAGCCGGGTTTCCTTTAAATTGGGCCGGATGTGTTCTTCCATGACCTCCCCGGCCTTGCGCAGCAGAAGTTTGGTCGGCAACTCGCTCCAGAGTTCGTTGCAGAAAATCCGGTCAATCGACCCGTCGCCAAACGATTGCAGGTCCGGGACGGTGGCCTGCACGAATTGCACGCGGTCCCCATGTTTGGCCAATTCCGCGTTCGCCCTGGCACTTGCCAGGACGGTATCCGAGGCATCGATGAGCACGTACTGCACGCGCGGGTACAGCGTGGCATCCAGAGCCTTGACGTGATCGAGAAAGCACGCGGCCAAATTGCCGTTGCCGCAGCCCCACTCCATGATCGTGAGCGGCGCGGTTCCGGTCTCGGAACCGGCTTTTTGGCGTTGCATGGCCCGTTGCACGTAATCCGCGGCCAAGGCATACGCCAGGCGGTAATCCGCCGCGGCAAAGGTCTGATACAGTTCGCGCAGGCGTTCGCCCCGCAGGCCGTAGAACACGGCATTCATGTGCCGTTGCCAGACGTCGATCGGCGCGAAATCTCCTAATAGTTGCGGTAAAACTTCTTCGTTTTCAGCGACGTGCTCGGCCACTTGACCACCCAATCTTAATTGTTAACAAATCAGGAACTTCCGAAAGGAAGGCGATTCTAACAAAGGCTCTTTTCGCCTCGCAAGGCAACGCCCCGGCCTGCTATAGTAGGGAACAACGATCGTTGTTCCCTACAGTCTGCCGCATGCGAATCTGCCATCTCGTCTTCATCCTATTTTTCCTGTGCTTTCCGGGTCCGGGCTGGGCGGAGGACACGCCACCGGCTCCCTTCACTCCCGATGAAATGCAACACGGCTTTTCCCAGTTCGACACCATGCCCATGGCTCCGGAGGACATGGCTGCCGACCCAATGGACTATTACAAGAACCCGGCGCTCGATTCGGCCGGTGTCCCGGACGAGACGCCCGGCGGCTTGTTCCTGCATATCACCCTGGCGGAAAGCTTCGAAGAAGACCTGGATCTCCGAAGCGGTCACCGCTATTACCCCATCCATCCCACCGAGGAATTTTCTCCTGATGCGCTGGCGGTGCACGTGGTGTTCCGCGTGTTTGAACACTATAGCGCGTATCAGGTCATCGGGCGCTTGTTTCCGGAGCAGGTGCCGGGCTTTTCCGGGGACACGTTCACCGACGAAGAAACCGCCTACCTGGCGCTGGAAGACGATAGCGGGTATCTCAAGTTCTTCGCGCCGTCGCAGGCCGGCTGGATGCCGGGACTCTACCGCATCGATATCTTCGTGGGGTACGAGGCCAATGAGGTCACGCGCATGGGCACCCTGCGATTCACGGTGACGCCGAAAGCCTGAGCCTTCGCCACGGCGTCCCCGCTTACCGCTCAGCCATTTCCCGAGTGCGTTTGACCGGTTTTATGACGATGCGTAGAATAGCCTTCAACCCCGTGAACCACGTTCCTCCCATGTTGACACGCGCCTCCGCGTTGCTAGCCTGCACGTGACACCGAACGCGCCACCCCGACGCTACGTATGACGCACTCTCCACCACCCTGGCTCTCCATGGTGATCCCCATCAAGGATGAGCGGGACAACCTTCAGCCATTGACCACTCAACTGACGAAGGTCCTCGGAAGCCTGGAGCAGTCGCGTGGGGCTCCGTTTGAAATTGTGTTCGTGGATGACGGCAGTACGGACGGCAGTTCCGCTTTGCTGGATGAGATCGGCCGGCAGACCCCTGAAGTGCGGGTGCTCCATTTTGATCGGAACCACGGGCAAACCGCGGCATTCGCCGCGGGCTTTCGCCATGCCCACGGGGAATTGATTGCCACGTTGGACGGCGATCTGCAATATGATCCCGCGGATATTGCCCTGCTGCTGCCGTTGATCACGGAATACGACCTCGTGTGCGGGCGTCGCCGGCAGCGGCTCGACACGTTTATCCGGCGTCTCTCGTCACGGCTGGCGTACCTGATTCGCAACGCCGTTCTCCACGACGGCATTCACGACTCCGGCTGTTCCTTGAAAGTCTTCCGGCGCGCGGTCGTCGAACGCATCCCCCTTTTCCACAATATGCATCGGTTTTTTCCCGCGCTCGCCAAGATGCACGGGTTTTCCGTGACCGAAGTGCCCGTTCAACATTTCCCGCGAGCCCATGGGCGTTCCAAATACGGAGTCGGCAATCGCCTCTTCGCCGGCCTGTACGATCTCCTGGCCGTCCGCTGGATGCAAAAGCGCTGCTTTCACTACACCATCGTCAATGAGCCGGTCGATCCTTCTGATGCTCGTCCGAAATGATCTCTTCTTTCCCGACGATTATCATCTCTTGTCTTGAGCCATGAGCGAACTCATTTCCGAAATCAGCGCGTACTTCGCCAACCTGACGGCTACGGAAAGCCTGTGGTTGGGTATCGGTTTTTTTCGGACAGGCCCTGTTCTTTTCCCGTTGGTTGGTCCAGTGGATCGCGTCCGAACGGAAAGCGGAGAGCCAGATCCCCGTCGCGTTTTGGCACATGAGTCTGGCCGGCAGCCTGATCGTCCTGTCATATGCCATCCATCGCCACGACCCGGTGTTCATTATCGGACAGGGAACCGGTACGCTGGTCTACCTGCGGAATTTGATGCTGATCTATAAGCAGCGAAAGCGTGCGAACCGGTGACTGATCCCCCCGCGGTTGAACCACAGCCCTTTTCCACGCGCACCCTCCACCTGACGTTTCTGCTCATCTGCGGGTGCCTGCTGCTCCTGCTCGGGCTTGCCGACGTGGGGCTGACCGATCGCGACGAAGGCAGCAACGCGAGCGCCGCGCGTGAAATGCTCGAAACCGGGGATTGGATTTCTCCCACGCTCAACTATGAACCGCGCTACGCCAAGCCGGCGGGGACGTACTGGATCACCGCGGGCATCTATGCCCTGTTCGGCGTAAACGACTTCACGGCCCGGCTGCAGTCGGCCGTATTCGGACTCGCGCTGCTCGTTCTGCAGTACCTTTTTCTGCATCGCCTGCTGGGACCGGCTCTGGCGTTTTGCGGTTCGCTCGTTCTCCTGCTGAACGTGGAATTCGTGGGCATTCACCGTATGGTCCTGACCGACCCGGCCCTGGTGTTTTTCACCACGCTGGCCGCCTACGGCTTCTGGCTGGGCTTTTGCGACTCAAATCGAAACCCTCGGTTCCTGTGGCTGTTTTATGTCGGCATGGCGCTGGGCACGCTGGCCAAAGGACCGGTGGGCATTCTCATTCCCTTGTTGGGCGTCGTGCCGTACCTGACCCTCACCCGGCAATGGAAACTCTATTTCGCAGAGGGCCGGCCGGTGCTCGGCTGGATCGTCTGTGTGCTCATTGCCGCGCCCTGGTACCTCGCCATGCTTGCCATCCACGGCGCGGACTATGCCGCCGCGGCCCAAGCCAATACCACGGGACGATTTGCGAACCCCATGGAGGGGCACGGCGGCACGATTCTGTTCTATCTTCCCATTCTCCTGCTCGGGTTTTTCCCATGGAGCGGGTTGCTTCCGGCCGCCCTCTGGCAAACGCTGAAAGAATGGAAGGCGTTTCGGACGGGCACGACGGACCCGCGAGGCGAGGAAGGCCTGTTGCTGTTCTGTGCCCTGTGGGTCTCCGGTATCTTTCTTTTCTTCACCCTCTCCGCCACCCGGCTTCCCCACTATGTCCTGCCCCTGTATCCGCCAGCCGCCCTGCTGGTGGCCGTGCTCTGGTCCCGTTTCTTGACGAACGCCTGGCCCGCCGGCCTGATTGTCTCGAGGCGCATCGTCCTCGTGACCGGGTACGTGCTCAGCATCGTGCTGGGCTCCGTGCCGCTCATCTATGCAAACATGAAAGACCAGATCGCCGCGCACTTTCCGGCCGCGGAAAAGATCGGCGTGGGCGTCACGCCGATTGTGTTGGGCGTCCTCGTCTTCCTGGGAGTGGCGATCTTTCGTCACCTGGTCCGCGAGGAAACCCGCCGGCCGCAGGCGTTTTGGGTACTGTCAGGGATGATGGGGCTGTTTCTTCTCATCGTGATCCTGTTCGCCTTGCCGCGCTTCGGGAAATATTTCGTCAACCCGCCCCAGGAGTTGGCGACCATCGCCGGATTCAACCTCGGTCCTCAGGACACGCTCATTCACTATGGACGCAAGCTGCCGTCGTTGACGTTTTATGCCAAACGGAAAGTGCAGTTCATCAATCCGGGCGACCATGAAAAGTTTTTTCCGCATCTGGAAAAGGACGGCCGCGTCATGGTCATCCTGCCGGCCAACCTTCGTGAGCGCCTGCCCCACCCCGTCGATTCTTTTACGCCGATTCTCCAGCGATACGGTTTTCTGCTCCTGTCTCGTGACCCGATGGTTGGAGGCATTTCGGAGGGTCAGAGGAACTAAACCCGCTACGGCACCAGGCCGTGGATGCCCTGCAACGTCACCAGTATGATGACCAACGCACTCGTGAGCCATGCCTCGTGCAGCCACCCCGGGGGCTCTTTTGATTCCGGTTGATCGTTCAACCACCAGGCAACGCAGGCCAACAGGGTTGCGACGACGACCCACAACGCTTGGGTGCTGGTCGCCAGGCCCAGCGCGATCACGCTATTGGCACCCAACGTTCGCTGCGCGTTCCCGTTCCCCTGCCAGATCATGATCCACCGGGCGCCGATTCCCGAAATAACCAACAGCAGCCCGGTCCAGAACAGGCCTTCCGCAACTCCACCGGAGGCCGGATGACTGAAGGTGCTCCAGAACAACGCGCACCCGCCGATCATCAACGGAAGGGCCTTCGCCAACGCTTGCACCGCGTTCTCTCGCCAGTCCTTGAGCGCGCGCGCCCACACGTAGCCGATCAGGAACCCCAGCATTGCCCCGCCCAGTACGTCGGTGGGAAAGTGTGACCCTTTCACCACGCGAGCCGCGCAGACGAAGAGGGCGCCGCCGTACCATAGGCCTCTCCATTTCGGGAAATAGCGAGCCAGCACCGCTGCCACGGCAAACGACGCCGCGGCATGCCCGGACGGAAACGCATCAAGCCCCCCTTGCCACGACGGGCCATATTCAAAGGCTTCCTGATGCGTCCACCGCGGGCGGGGCCGTCCGATGAGATGCTTGAGGACTTGGGTGGCGATTCCCACCAGGCCGTGCGCGACGAGCCCATCGATCCCGGCCTTTTGCCACGCCTTGTTCTTCCGGAGATAGCCGATGCCCCACAGCCCGATGCACAGGAGCACCAACGTGAGCCCGTCTCCCAACCGGTTGCCGATGGTTCCCAGTTGCGCGACGAACGGATCGTGCAGGGACCGGATCAATAAAACCGTCTGAAAATCAAATTGGGAAAGCTGGTACAGACAGAAGAGAACAATGCCGCCGGAGAGTGACACTACACTGAGGGCTTTGAATCGGGACACGTGACCTCCGGCTGCAGGTTGAACCCGTCGGGATCAGGGGACCCATTCGGCGAGAAACACGTTGTATTCGTCCGGCTCTTTGGCGTTCCGGTCGGAAACCCATACCAGGAGTTTGCCGTCGGGAGAAAACATGGGAAAGCTGTTGAAGCGGCCCTCAACGGTGATTTGTTCCAGGCCCGCGCCGTCGTCGTTTACCAGGTAGAGGTGAAACGATGGCCGGCCTTTTGTTTGGGCGGCCGGATGCCCGCTCGACGTGAAAATGATTCGCTGCCCGTCCGGATGGAAAAACGGCGCAAAGTTGGAGGCGCCGTTCCTGGTCACCTGCTGCTTGCCCGACCCGTCGGCGTTCATGACGAACAGTTCCAGATTGCTCGATTCCATCAGGTTCCGGCTCAGCAACGCCTGGTAGGCCTCGCGTTCCTCCGGCGTGCCGGGATGCTGCGCCCGGTACACGATCCGCTTGCTGTCCGGGGAGTAGAACGCCCCGCCGTCGTAGCCCACGTCGTCGGTGAGCCGCTTCAGGCCGGTTCCGTCGATGTTCATCGAATACAGGTCGATATCGCCTTCACGCACCGACGTGAACACGATTGTTTTCCCATTGGGCGAGACGGTGGCTTCCGCATCATATCCCGGCGAAAACGTGAGACGATGGAGTTCACGGCCATCCAGACGCACGGAATAAATTTCATAGTCATCCAGGGCCCACCGATATTTGGGGCCCCGCTTGGGCTTGGGCGGGCATTGCAACCCGGCCATATGCGTCGAGGAATACAGGACCCGCCGGCCGCCGGGGAAGAAGTAGCCGCAGGTCGCGGCGCCGTATCCCGTACTCACCCGGTGAACGTTCTTGCCGTCCAAATCCATCACGTACATCTGGTCGCAGTCGCCGAGCGTTTGGCTGGCTGGGTCCTTGGTGGATTGAAAAATCAGGCGCGACCCGTCAAAGGAAAAATAGGCTTCGGCATTTTTGCCGCCTGCGGTCAGTTGCCGGACGTTGCGCAAATGCCGTTCGTTTTTCCCTGAACCGGCCGGTTCGTCGGCCCAAGCCGGGGTTCCTGAGGCCGGGATAAGAAAAGAGAGTGTCACCATGCCTATGTACAGGAATGTTTGTCTCATCGGTCGATTCGACATGGCCCCCTCACCCCGGCTCCTTCACCCCAGCCCTCTCCCAGAGGGAGAAAATGACAAAAAGCTATTCGTGGTCGTGTAACGCGACCGTCAGGTCATTGACCGGGGGATCGAACGAGCCGCGCGCCGTGACCTTTCTGTTCTCAAACACAAGATAACTATCCCATCCATAAAAAAACAACAACCGGGAAAGCCCGTGAAGAGCTTTTGAGGAGAATCCGAAGAACACCGTGCCCACGTGTCCGGGATGGTCGGGATTGGCGCAATTGACCAGCACAGCCACGTGGTCCCCCGAGTATGCAGTTCCCTGAATCGTGATGCCTCGTTCTTGCAGCCTGACCTGCGGACCGCACCACCCGAGGATTTTGCCGACCCATGGATTGGTTTGGGGACGGCCCAAGGCCAAGACCGATTGCGCCTCGATCGAGACGGTCCGTTCATCCAGCCAAGCCGTGCCGTCATTTTGTGAGCGGATCCGATCAATCGCCGGTTTCATGCCCTGTTGCTCGGATTCGGGCATGGTCGAGGACAACAACACGGCTCGACGCCGGTCCGTGACCCATCCATTCAGCATCGGGCTCATGGCTTGGCGGTCGAGCCCACGAAACGTCTCATACCCCGGATCGAGTTGCACCAGCACGGGCTTGGCCGGAACCCAAAGAACCATGGTTTGTTCGTTTCCCCGAATGTCCACCGAGGTACGATATTCTTCCCCTTGTTCCAACTGCACCGCAACGGGAACGCGCAAGCGATAGGCCGTCCCCTTTTGCTTCACCGTCAGGGAGATCCAATAGCCCATTCGGGCATCGCGTTCGACACGCGCTTGAGCAATCCGGAGATGCGGCGTTCCTCTTCCGTGCACCCATTGCTTGAAGAACCAGGACAGTTCCTGTCCCGACGTATCTTCGAACACCCTCTGGAGCTGAGGCCAGTCGGCAAACTTTCCCGAATAGCCGGATATCAACGCACGAATCGCCCGGAAAAAGGCCCGGTCCCCGAGTTCACGCCGCAACATGTGAAACATCATGGCGGTCTTCTGGTATCCGATCGCGTTATCCACGCGGTTTTCCTTATGATGAAAATTCGCCACCGGATAGTCGTCCGCCGGCTGCACGTACAAGTTGTATTCCATGATCATCCGTTTGCGGTGTGCGCGTGCCTTGTCCTCTCCCTCCATGCGTTCGTCGTAATAATAATTGGCGAGATAGGTCGTCAGCCCTTCGACCCAATTGCCCGTCTCGAAATGATTGTGCACCGAGTTTCCCAGCCACGAATGCACCACCTCATGCCCCAAGGAATAGGGTTGAGTATAGCCTCGCTTCATGACCCGGCTACCCAACAACGTAAAGGACGGCAGACCGATGCCGCTGGGGAAAAAATTTTCCACGACCGCGAACTTGGGAAAGGGATACGGGCCGAGCAGTTTCGTGTACCACTCGAGATAGCGCGTCGTGGCTTCCACGTATTGATCGGCGACGTGCGCGTCCTCGGGAAAAGCGTACGTCGCGACTTCAATGCCGTTCCATTGGGACGCCCGTTTCACGAATCGATTCGCCGCCAAGGTCAGGGCTTCGGTTCGGGCGCGCACGTTCCATTCGGACGTTGCCGTGGTTTCTCCTTCCGTAAACGAAACTTCCCGGCCATGCGTGACCGCTCGCCAGCCGGCCGGCACAATGGCCATGACGCGAAACGTGGCGAACGACCCGCGGACATGAGGGTACCAGGAGGTCTCCGAGGTCAAATAGACGCCCTCTTCGCCGATGTATCCCAAGGTTCTATCCGGCCGCACGAACCGCAGGCCCGGCGACGCCGTGGGCGCATCCTGTATGCGACCCCGATAAGCGATGCGCACGCTGGTTTCGTCGGATGAGGAAGATGGCTCCGGGAGATGAATATCAATGGTGCGCGTCCATCCGAAGGCATCCTGTTTGTTGCTGGCGGAAGGCAAGTCCTCTTCCCAAAACGGCAATGGGCCGTTCGACAATACAATTTCTTCGATTTCCAAATCCGGGTTCAATTGCACGCGCAGCACCTGCCCGGCATCCGAATGACCGGTCAATCGGATCGTATCCCTGGCAATGATCGTGTGACTTTCCGGCCGGAGTTCGACCTGCAAATCGTGATGCCGAGCGGTGACGCCCGCGGCCTGCACCGTGAGGCTCATGAGCAGGCTGATGCCCCACGCGCCTGCGACCGTCACGCCCGCCCTCATGAGGGGTGAACCTCCAGGAGGGCTTCGGCAAAGGCTTGAGCGTGAAAGTCCTGCAAGTCTTCTTCCTGTTCGCCGATGCCGATCAAACGAACCGGGATGGCCAATTCCTCGGCAATGGCCACCACCACCCCGCCTTTGGCCGTGCCGTCCAGCTTCGTGAGGACCAAGCCCGTGACGCCGATGGCTTCGTGAAATTGTTTGGCCTGGGCCACGGCATTTTGCCCGATAGTGCCGTCTAGTGTGAGCAGCACTTCATGCGGGGCCCCGGGATATTCACGATCGAGCACGCGTTTCATTTTTTTCAGTTCGTCCATCAGATTGACTTTCGTATGCAACCGGCCGGCCGTGTCGATCAACATGACGTCCACGCCCCTGGCTTTCGCGGCCGCAAGCCCGTCAAACACCACGGCCGACGGGTCCGCCCCTTGCCGGTGCTTGATCACGTCGGCCCCGATTCGTTTGCCCCACACCTCCAACTGTTCGATGGCCGCGGCCCGGAAGGTATCCGCCGCAACGAGCAACGGGGTCAACCCTTGCTTGCGCAGCCGGCCGGCCAATTTCGCCATGCTCGTGGTTTTTCCCACGCCATTCACGCCCACCGCTAAAATCACGAACGGTTTGGGGCCCGTTCTGATGAGCTCGTCCATGGGCTTCGATTCCACGGACGCTAAAATATCCGCCATCGCCCGCTGCAATTCATGGATGGATTCCCGGGGATCTCCGCCCGCCGTTTCCCGAAGCCGCTCGATCAGACGATCCGCGGTCCGAACGCCGACGTCCGCTCCCAACAACGAGGCTTCAACTTCCTCCAACACCTCGGGGTCGAGGCCGCGTCCCATCAATTGCAGCAACGAGCGCTGGACGCCCTTCCGCGTTTTCCCCAACCCTTCTTTCAGCCGCTCTATCCAGCTCATGAGTTTCGTAATCTTCGTTGATATTCGCTCATTCGTTGAGGATGCTCCCCCTCACCCCAACCCTCTCCCGAGGGGCGAGGGCGAAAATTCACGCATCAGGCCTCAACCATCAACGACGGCACGGGGGTGAGTGCTTCAAAAAGCTCCGTTTCCTTTTGTTGCATGCGCCGGGCCTGGTGCCGGCTTTGCTCATGGTCGTAGCCGACCAGATGCAGCACGCCGTGAATCAGCAATCGCAGAAGCTCTTCATCCAAGGAATGGTTGAATGCTTTGGCTTGGCGCCTGGCCGTGGGAACAGAAATCACCACGTCCCCGAGCAGGGGAGAAACACCGGACCCGGCTTCCCGATACGCAAACGCCAGGACGTCCGTGGTTCGATCCCGGTTCCGATACGTCCGGTTCAACCGTCGCATCTTCGTATCGCCGATCAACGCGATACAGACTTCGGCCTGAGCCTCGTCAAGAAGCCGCAGGAGTCTCCCGGTGACGCGACGCAACGTCCCCTGACGAACCGACACGCTTTTCACGTGACATTGAATACTGACAGACACGAATCACTACGGGGAAAATCGTCCGGGTTCATGAGGGGCAGTCCCGCTCATTCATCGGCTTTTGCAGAAGCCGTACCCGTTCCGTTTCCATGTTGGTTGTAGGCCCTGATAATCTCTTGTACCAGTCGATGCCGGACCACGTCGCGGTCCTGGAAATACACGAATTTGATGCCGTCCACGTTTCGCAGGATTTCAGAAATTTGAATCAAACCCGAGGGGCGGTCGGGCGGCAAATCGACTTGGGTAATATCTCCCGTCACCACGGCTTTGGAATTGAAGCCCAAGCGCGTGAGAAACATCTTCATCTGTTCGGCCGTGGCATTCTGAGCTTCATCCAAAATGACAAACGCATCGTTCAGGGTACGGCCTCGCATGAACGCCAAGGGCGCCATTTCGATGTCCCCGCGTTCGATCAGGCGATTCGCCCGCTCCATATCCATCATGGCATACAAGGCATCATATAAAGGACGCAGGTACGGATGCACCTTGGCGAACATGTCGCCCGGGAGAAAGCCCAATCGTTCACCGGCCTCCACGGCAGGACGCGCCAGGACGATCCGTTGCACTTCCTTTTTCGTCAACGCCGCCAGCGCCATGGCCATGGCCATATAGGTCTTCCCGGTTCCGGCCGGCCCAATGCCGATCACCAGGTCGTGTTGCCGAATGGCTTCGAGATAGACCTGCTGCGAGGGTGTTTTCGGAACGACCCACCCTTTGGGTGTGAGAATCTGGGCCGTATCCGGGAAGGAAGAGGTTTCGGGTTGGTCGGCTTCCGCCGCCTTGAGGGCTCGGGTCACGTCTTCCGATCGTATCTGGCGCCGGCCGATCGTGCGCTCGGCCAATTCACACAAAAGCCCTTCGGCCCGGCCGACCGCTTCGGTTGGCCCTTCCAGCGTCACCTCGTTGCCGCGGGCCGACACGCGCACGTGCAGGCCGTCTTCGATCAACCGGAGATGTAAATCTCTCGGGCCAAACAGGTTGGAAAGATCGACCCCTTCACGAAGTGTGACTTTTTTCACGTAAGCGTTTTGGTCCAAGGAAGACACAAGATACGTGTGCATATTCTAACAAAGGGGTTGCGGACCCACAAGAAAAAGATGTGTCACAACGGCATGACGCGCCGCCACAATCATGCGGAGGATGCCCCGTTCACTTACCGCTTCTGGCAGGCCGGACACACGAACGACGAGCGTTCATCCATGAGACCTCGAATCCTGGTCCCGCACCCGTTCGGACAAAGCGCGCCCGTCTTTTGATACACCAGATGCCGGCTCTGGAATTGTCCCGGTGTCCCATCCGGCGCGACAAAGCTGCGGATCGACGAGCCGCCCAGGAGAATCGCTTCCTCCAGCACGCGTTGCATCGTTTCAAACAACGAACGGAGTCTTCTCCTCGACAATCGACACCCGCGAGCGTACGGATGGATGCCCGATCGAAACAGCACCTCATTGGCGTAGATGTTCCCAATACCGGCGATCCGGTGTTGATCCAACAACGCAGCTTTGATCCGGCCACGGCAGGATTTGATCAAGTCCACGAACTCATCACCGGTCATCGTGAACGGATCACGGCCAAACCGGCGTTCGCGATAGGCCTCCCAGGCCTTCCGGTCCAGGAGGTACAGCCTGCCGAATCGACGGGCGTTCCAATACCGCAACTCCGGTTGCGGCCCGTTTGTCAGGCTCATGCTCATATGCACGTGCTTCGCGCTCGGAACCGCTTCCCGCGTGAAGAGCAACAGGCCCGTCATTCCCAGTTCCGCCACCACCACCCGTTTTTCGGCGCCTTGCTCGCAGACCAGGACCACGCTCTTCCCATGCCGCTGCACCTCCGCGACACGAGTGCCGGCATACCAGGACAGAGATTCGATGCCTTGCCGGATAATATCTTCCCGCCCGACCCGGATATGATTGATCCTGGCCCCGACCACGGCTGCGTGCAATTGTCGTCGAACCACTTCGGCTTCGGGAAGTTCCGGCATCGCGTTTCTCCGGGCAACGACGAGATAGTTCCTTCGCTTTGCTCAGGACAAGCACTTCGTTTAGAACTTGTCCTGAGTCTGTCGAAGGATGACAACTATGGTGGAGGCAGGCCCCGGTTCTGTCAACGAAGCCGTGAACGCAGTCACTGCCCCGGCGGTTGCGCGAACCCCCGGCGGCTTCTATACTGTTGAGACAGCCATTGACGACCCTTCATCCGGAAAGCAGATGACGATGTCCAGCCTCGACGTCCAATACGTTCAGGAACGACTCACCCAAGCCAAATGTGCGGTGTGCAAGAAGAGCCGGTTCGGCATCGACAGCCGTTCCATGAAGGAAGACGGGGAATGGAAGGGGATCTGCCTGGACTGTTACTATAACTTTCCGGTCTACACGGATATGGAGTTTTATCTCCGCATCCAGCCCGACGTGCAATATTGGCTCAAGGAAATTTCCTGTCCCTTGTGCAGCAATCGCGGCGTCACGCTCGATTTCCGCATTGTGATGTCCGTGCGGGAGTCACTCTATTTCGTGTCCTGCCAACATTGCCAACATTCATTTACCGAACAGTCTTTTTTGGAGGTCTTTGAATAACTCTCATGGACGACTCCGAGCCCTCTACCCCACCTCCGGCTCCCGATGCGGACGATACTTCGCCGGACTCGCCCAAGGCCAAAAAGGAAATTCACGTGGTGTCGGTTCCTCACGACGACGACATGATTGCCCAGGAAATGGCCGAACTCTTCGAAGAAGATGAAGTGACCCACCAACACGGCAGTACCGAGCCTGAAGGCGACTAGCACGCATGAGGCGGATCAGTGCTTGGGGAACCACGGGATGAACGCATTAGTCGTGCGTTGATATTCCCGGTAATCCTCGCCCCGGCTGGCTAAGGCCTGTGCTTCGGACAAGGGGACCCCGCTCACTTTGAGCAAGGCTCCGATCATGACGACCGGGCCCAACAACGTCAGCCACCAGTCCGGCAATCCGATACTCATCACCACGTAGGCACACCAGTGCACCCCTTCAAAAAAGTAATTGGGGTGCCGGGAATATCGCCACAGTCCCTGCCGGCAGGTTTTGCCCCGATTGCCGGGGTCGCGCCGGAATCGATTCAACTGACCATCCGCCACGGCTTCTCCCCCTACCCCAAGCGTCCAGACGACCACGCCCAGGATTTCCCACACATGCCACGTGGGGTCGGGGTTCGACATCAGGACCGACAACGGGATCGAAAAGACGGCAATGGCAACGGCCTGTCCGATGAAATACAGGAAGAAATAGAACTCGGCCCGATCGCTCCATTTTTCACGAAGCGACCGGTACCGTTGATCCTCGACAACGCCACGGATTCGGTTGCTCGCAAGATACGAGGCGAGACGAACCGCGTACACCGTTGCCATGGCAGCCACGACCAGGCGATGACTCACGTCGCCCGTGGTCATCAGACCGAAGCTTATGGCCACCAGGCCGAACCCCACGCAAAAACCCGAGTCTGCCAGCGACGCGTTCCGATGCACCCATCGGTATCCCAGCCACAACCCGAACATGATGGGCGTGGTCAGCAGCAAGGCCCATAGGGGAAGTTGCCAGTTCATGGTTCCGGCGTTCTCTCCTCCGGCCGCGCGAAACGGCTCGGCCCGCTGAACGTACCTGCCCTGCCGAATATTGACCCCTGACGGAGCCTTGTGTATGGTGAGCCGCTACATTTGGGAGGTGCGCTCATGAATGACCAGTTAATGCAGGCCTACTTGGACGTTGAACGTTCTATGCAACGTTATAATGAAGTCCTCAATCAATATCTGATTTCGCTTCAATCCTCGGAGGGTGCGGATGCCAAAAAACTCGAACGCATGACCGCCGGGACCAAGGCCATGAAAGACAGCAGCGGCATCTATCTGTCCTATGCGAAATTTGTGGCCTATGGCATGCCGGAGAGCGAAGACCTCATCGAAGAAGAGGATGATCTTCAAGCCTGAGGAGGGGTGCTGTCTCAACCGATGAGCAGGGTCATGGTCGGGGCGAGCCGATTTGAACGGCCGACCTCTCGCACCCCAAGCGAGTGCGCTACCGGGCTGCGCCACGCCCCGACAATGATTCCATGACCGGAGAAAGGCCGGACCTCTTAATGAGCGGAGGTCCCGTTCTTCTGACGACTCGACGCATTCAATATATCCAGGATACCCTGGAGTTCTTCCTTGATTTGCCGTACCTGTCCCACCGGCATCGACGTATCTTCCCGGCTACGCCCTCGACGACGCCAGTGCCGTTTGAGGCCCATGATGGTATAGCCTTCCTCATAGAGCATCCGTTTGATTTCCAGCACGACTTCGATCGTCTGTTTATCATAGACCCGGTGACGCCCCTGACTCTTTCTGGGACGAAGGAAGCTGAACTCGGATTCCCAAAAGCGAAGCACGGAAGCCGGTAATTTCGTGATCGTACTGACTTCACCAATCTTATAAAACGCCTTGTCCGGGAACTTACTCGCCATGGGTACGACGGCCTCCATGGGCCGATGCACGAGGTTGGCCCTACGAATTCACGTCTCTTTTGAAGATTTGACTCGCTCGAAAGGTGACCACCCTTCGAGGGGTGATGGCAATTTCTTCGCCGGTTCGAGGGTTCCGCCCTTTACGCTCTCCTTTGCTTCGCACCATAAAATTTCCGAATCCCGCAATTTTTACCGCTTCGCCGTTGCGTAGCACGTCTTTCATGCATTGCAGGACGTACTCCACCAAATCCATGGCCTCGGTTTTGGAAACGCCTACTTGTTCGCAGATGTGATTGGCAATGTCGGCTTTACGCATCGTCCCCCCTGGGGGATCACTCATTTTTTGCGCGATAAGATTCCGGCCCTGCAACGTATCGAGCGGGCACCGGATTGTCAAGAACAGGGGATTAGCCCGTCCTCGACTCCACCGTATCCTCGGGCTCGCTCTTCAACAGCTTATACTCAATGCTGTCGGCCAAGGCCTGCCAACTGGCCTCGATAATATTCTCCGACACGCCCACCGTGCCCCAGGTGCTTTTATGGTCGCCGGATTCAATCAGCACCCTGACCCTTGACCCGGTTCCATGACTCCCCGCCAACACGCGAACTTTATAGTCCAACAACTGGACTTCGCGGAGCTCGGGGTAGAATTTTTCGAGAGCTTTCCGTAAGGCGTTATCCAGCGCATTGACGGGCCCGTCACCCTCCGCCGCGGTCTGTTCCACGGTCTGATCGACCTTCACTTTGATCGTGGCTTCCGTAATCGGCACTTCATCGGCCTGCCGTTTTTCGACAATGACCCGCAAGCCCAACAACTCAAACGAGGGGCGATGCGTGCCCATCGCTTCCCGGACCAGTAACTCGAATGATCCTTCAGCGCCTTCGTACTGGTAGCCGTCCCGTTCCAGGCTCTTGAGTTGGGCCAACAGTTCCTGGAGATGCGGATGGTCTTTGGAGAGGCTGAATCCCAAACTTTCCACCTTCTGGACCACGCCGCTCCGGCCGGTATTGTCCGAAATCAGCACCCGTTGCCGGTTGCCCACCGATTCCGGCTCAATATGCTCGTACGTTTGCGCGTTTTTCTGAACGGCATGGATGTGAACGCCCCCCTTATGAGCAAACGCCGCGTCCCCAACGTAGGGTTGCCGCTTGTTCGGCAGCAGGTTCGCAATTTCCGAAACGAAATTGGACACGTTCCGGAGTTGCCGGATCCGGTCGCCGCCCAACACTTCCGTCTTCATCTTCAATTCAAGATTGGCCAGCACGGAACAGAGATTGACGTTCCCGCATCGCTCGCCGATTCCATTGATGGTCCCCTGCACTTGCCGGGCGCCCTGCTGAACGGCGACCAGAGTATTCGCCACCGCCATTTCCGCGTCGTTGTGCGCATGCATGCCCAGGGGTACCCGACAGGCTTGCTTCACCTGCGCCCAGATGGATTGGACTTCCCACGGCATGGTACCGCCGTTGGTGTCACAGAGAATGATCCGTTCGGCGCCGCCGTCGACTGCCGCTTGGATCGTCTGCATGGCATAGGCGGGATCGGCCTTGAACCCGTCAAAGAAGTGTTCCGCATCATAAAAGACCTGTTTGCCATGGGCGCGCAGGTACGCGATGGAATCCCTGATCAGTTCAAGATTGGTTTCCAGTTCGGTGCCCAAGGCCTCCGTGACGTGGAAAGTCCAGCTTTTCCCGAAGAGGGTGATGATTTTGGTTTCCGCGGCCAAAAGCGCCTGGAGATTGGCATCGGTCTCGGCTGATTGGTTAGCCTTTCGGGTCGAGCCAAACGCCACGATTCTTGCGTGTTGCAGCGGAATCGCCCGGATGGCCTGAAAGAACTCGATGTCCCGGGGATTGGCCCCGGGCCATCCTCCCTCGATGAAATGGATGCCCAACTCATCGAGTTTCTGCGCAATGCGGACCTTGTCCTCAACCGAAAAACTGACGTCTTCAGCCTGGGCGCCGTCTCGAAGCGTGGTATCGTAGATTTCCAAATGATTCGCCATCATCTTCCCGTTCCCTCACGGCTTTCAAGCGCCAGCAACAGGCGATGCCGGAGGACCATCTTTACGTACATACTCGAATCACGGTTTCTTTTTCAAGGCCTCTTCACGCAGGTTCGATGTGCTCAGACGCCTTGTCCAGTCCGAATTCCTCATGAAGGGCCCGCACGGCTTTATCCACGTCACGTTCATCCAGGACGCAGGAAATCTTGATCTCGGACGTGCTGATCATCATGATGTTGACTTTTTCTCGTGCGAGCGTTTGGAACATGCGTGAGGCCACTCCGGAATGAGACCGCATGCCGACTCCTACCAACGACACCTTGGCAATTTCTTCCGTGACTTCCACGGCCCCCGCGTCGATTTCCGCGGCCGTTTGTTTGACCAGGGCCATGGCACGCGCCAGGTCGCTCCGCGGAACCGTAAAGGAAATATCCGTCAGCGCGTCCTGGTGACTCACGTTCTGAATAATCATGTCCACCACAATGGAGTGCTCCGCCACAACGCCGAACAGGTTCGCCGCAATGCCCGGTCGATCCGGAACGCCCACTACGGTGATCTTGGCCTGGTTCCGGTCGCCCGTGACACCGGACACCACGGCCTGTTCCATATCCACGTCTTCATGCGTCACGAGAGTGCCTTCTCCTTCTTGAAAACTCGATTTTACTTGTACCGGAACCCCGTATTTCGCTGCAAATTCAACGGAACGCGCCTGGAGAACTTTCGCCCCCAGACTCGCCAGTTCCAGCATTTCTTCATAGGACAATTTCGGAATCCGCCTGGCCGCGGGAACCACGTTGGGATCGGTGGTATACACGCCATCCACGTCGGTAAAGATGACGCACCGGTCAGCCTTCAACGTCGCGGCCAACGCCACGGCCGTCAGGTCCGAGCCGCCTCGTCCGAGCGTGGTGACCTCCGAGCGTTCGTTCACGCCTTGAAACCCCGCCACAATGGGCAGGATCCCTTGGTCAAGGGCCTCCTTCACGGGATCGGCCGTTACTTTCGCAATCCGCGCCCTCGTATGCGAACTGTTGGTCACGATCCCGACCTGGCGCCCGGTAAAGGAACGCGCGTTGATGCCACGGCTCCGCAGTTTCATTGCCAGCAGGGCAATGGTGACACGCTCTCCGCAGGATAACAACATGTCGAGTTCCCGGTCATCCGGCTGCGGGGTGATTTCATGGGCAAGCCGCAACAAGCGATCCGTCTCCCCGCTCATGGCGGATACGACCACCACGACCTGGTTTCCCGCCCGATAGGTTTGTTCTATCAGTTCGGCAATCCGCTGGATTCGCTCAATGGTCGCAACCGAGGTGCCACCGAACTTTTCGACTAACAGTGCCATCTCTTGATCACCTCGTTGAACAGGCTCCCATGAACTGTAAGACCACGTCCGTTCCGGCGTCGCTCGGTGGCCGACTTGGATCGGCCAATCCCCGGCCTGGGCTGATGACTGGTTTCATGGTCTTTTACTCCGGATGAAGCACAGCCGGAAAGGCAGGAAACGCAAGCCTCAGGATCGCAGCAACGCAAGCACGTCTTCCCGTGTGGCTTTGACCGTCAGGGTTTTTGGTGAGATTTCCACGGCGATATCAGGGTCTTTCAGTCCATGGCCGGTTAACGTACAGACGACCGTGGCCCCTTCGGGTAACAATCCGGCTTGGCTGCACTTGGTCAATCCCGCCACCGAGGCGGCGGAAGCGGGCTCGCAGAAGACGCCTTCTTCCTTGGCGAGCGCCTGGTACGCATCAAGAATTTCTTCATCCGTCACCATTTGGATCGCTCCGGACGATTCCTCCACGGCCTGCAGGGCCAGTTTCCAACTCGCGGGATTGCCGATGCGAATGGCCGTCGCCACGGTTTGGGGTTGTTCGATCACGTGGCCCCGAACGATCGGCGCCGCCCCTTGGGCCTGGAACCCCAGCATTTTCGGGCAATCCGCGATCTGCCCCGCGGTCCGGTATTCCTTATATCCCTTCCAATACGCCGAGATATTGCCGGCGTTGCCCACCGGCAGACAATGATACGAGGGAGCGCGGCCCAACTGATCACAAACCTCCAGGGCCGCGGTTTTTTGCCCTTCCAGGCGAAAGGGGTTCAACGAATTGACGAGTTCGAATTCCTCGTCCGCGCACAAGTCCTTGACGATGGACAGCGCCTGATCGAAATTGCCTTCAATTTGAATCACGATGGCCCCATGCGCCATGGCCTGGGCCAGTTTCCCCAACGCTACCTTCCCGGCCGGCACCAGCACGTACACCGGCAGGCCCGCTCGCCCGCCATAGGCTGCGGCCGACGCCGACGTATTGCCGGTGGAAGCACACATGACCGCACGAGCGCGTTTTTCCAACGCCTTGGATACCGCCAGGGTCATCCCGCGATCCTTAAATGAAGCCGTGGGGTTGGCCCCTTCCACTTTCAGATACAGATCGACCTGCGGACAGATTCGTTTGGCCAGCCGGCTGGCTTGAATCAGGGGCGTGTTGCCTTCACACAGAGTGACGACCGGCGTCTGTTCCGTGACCGGAAGAAACTTCCTGAACTCTTCTATGATTCCACGCCAAGGCATCATCGCGTTCTCTCACCGAAAGAGGGCCGCCACGGGGAGCGGCCCCTACGTGTCATGATTCCTGATCCTCGACCCGGATGACCGTCACCGGCTCCGAAACCAGCGACGACAGGTGATTGATTTCCCGGATTGCGGTTTGCACCGAGCGTTCCGACGCGCGATGCGTCATGATTACGACCGGAACCGTCTGGCCTTCCTGCCGGCCCTGCTGCAACACGGAGGCAATACTGATGGCATGATTGCCGAGGACGCCGGCAATCCTGGACAGGACCCCGGGTTGATCCGGCACCATGCAGCGCAGGTAATAGCGGGTGGTCAATTCTTCCATCGGACGAATCCGGATCGGCACCCTGCCGTCCATTTGAAACGAGGTCGGCGGCACGCGCCCGCAAGCCTGCTTGCGAACGTTGCGCGCAATGTCGATCACGTCGCTCACGACCGCGCTCCCCGTGGGCATTGACCCGGCCCCTTGCCCGTAAAACATGACGTCCCCTACGGCGTCGCCCACGACGTGAATGGCGTTATAGACTCCATGCACTTGGGCCAACGGCGCCGTATTGTCGATCATGGTGGGATGCACGCGTGCTTCGATGCCGCCCTCACAGCATTTCGCCACTCCCAGCAGTTTCACCGTCATCCCCAACTCCGACGCGTAGCGAATGTCCAAGGCCGTCAGGCGTTGAATGCCTTCGGTATAAATCTCCTTGACGTTGACGGGCGTTCCATAGGCCAAGCTGACCATGATGGCCAACTTGTGCGCGGAATCGACGCCTTCGATATCGAACGTCGGATCCGCCTCCGCGTAGCCCGCGGCCTGCGCCTGCGCCAGGGCATCCTGAAATTCCCGTCCCTCGCGTTTCATCTGGGTCAAAATATAGTTGGAGGTACCGTTCATGATGCCGGCCAGGGACGCGCAATGATTGGCCGCCAGGCCTTCGGTCAAGGCCCGGAGAATCGGAATCCCTCCACCTACGCTGGCCTCGAAGCCCACGTCCACACCCGCGCGATGGGCGGCGGTAAACACGTCCTCCCCATGCACCGCCAATAAGGCCTTATTGGCGGTCACGACGTGTTTGCCTTTGCCGATGGCTTCAAGCATGACGCGTTTCGCAAAGTCATATCCCCCGACCGTTTCAATCACGATTTGGATGGACGGATCGTTCAGGAGTCCGGGAAGATCCGTACTGAGGACGCCTTCGGGAAGCACCAGGCCACGATCCGTGGTCACGTCAAGATCCACGATGCGTTTCAAGCGCAGGGGCGTTCCCACCCGTCGCGCAATCAACTCGGCCTGGTTGACAAGGATTTTCGCGGCCCCGGACCCGACGGTACCGAATCCGATCAGGCCTATTCCGATTTCGCCGTTCATGATTGATTGTCCAGTTTCAACGCGGTCTTGATCCCGCGAATGGCTTGATGGGTTCGATGCTCGTTTTCCACCAACGCGAATCGCACGTATTCATCGCCGCCTTCTCCGAATCCGATTCCGGGAGATACCGCCACTTTCCCTTCGCGGAGCAGAAACTTCGAAAACTCGAGCGAGCCCATTCCCGCGTAGGCCGCAGGAATGCGAGCCCACACAAACATCGTGGCTCGCGGATAGTCGACCCGCCAGCCGATACGATTCAGGCCGGAGACCAACGCGTTCCGCCGGCTTTCATATTGTTTCACAATCGACGACACGCAATCCTGCGGTCCCGTAAGCGCGATGATGCTGGCGATTTGAACGGGTTGAAACATCCCGTAATCCAGATAGCTCTTGATCTTGGTCAAGGCCCCGATGATCTCCCTGTTGCCGACGCAGAATCCGACCCGCCAGCCCGGCATGTTGTAGCTCTTGGATAACGAGTAAAATTCCACGCCGATGTCTTTCGCTTCCGGCACCTGTAACAGGCTCGGCGCCCGATAGCCGTCGAAGACGATGTCCGCGTAGGCCAGATCATGAATGACGTAGAGATCGTGTTCACGCGCAAACGCCACCACCTTTTTGAAAAACTCCAAATCCACCACGCTTGTGGTCGGGTTGTGGGGGAAACTCATGATCAAGGCCTTCGGCCTGGGCTGGCTTTGACGATACGCGCGCGTGAGGTTTTCAAAGAAGTCGCCGGTGGGACCGAGCTCGACGCCGCGCACTTCCCCGCCCGCAATGATCACGCTGTACATGTGAATGGGATACGTCGGCGTGGGCGTCAGCACCACGTCGCCCGGCCCCAACATCGCGAGCACCAGATGCGACAGTCCTTCTTTGACGCCCAGCGTCACGATGGCTTCGGTCTCGGGATCGATGTCCACGTTATAATGTTTCCCGTACCACGCACTGATGGCGTGGCGTAACCTCGTAATGCCGCGAGACGCCGAATACCTGTGATTTTTCCCTTTCTGTGCCGCTTCGACCAATTTCTCGACAATGTGGGGAGGGGTCGCTTGATCGGGATTCCCCATCCCGAAGTCGATTATATCCTCGCCACGCTGCCGCGCCTGAATCTTGAGATCCTGGACCTGGCTGAAGACGTAGGGTGGAAGGCGTTGAATGCGAAAGAAATTTTGCATGGGTCAGCAGAACACAACTGGTTTACACGCAAACGTGCCCCTGATGACACGTCATGATAATAACCTGTCATTGTAGTAGAGGCCGGATGACCAGTCAATGAAACGCTTTGTTTTTTCAGCTTTTTTCTTGAACCTTGGGGAACACGACTTCTCCGACGGTTCATTGCGACCCCTTGCCCGTTTTGCCATAATGAAAAGCCAGAGGTTCTCGCTCCCCACCCGATCAGAAAGGTTACCATGGCCAGACTCGGCGTCAACATCGATCACGTCGCCACTCTCCGGCAGGCCCGAGGCGGGCATGAGCCGGATCCCATTGCCGCAGCGGTGCTCGCGGACCTGGGCGGCGCTGACGGCTTGGTCGTGCATCTCCGTGAAGACCGTCGACACATCCAGGAACGGGACCTGAACCTGCTTCGGGACATTGTCCCTTCCGCTTTGAATCTGGAAATGGCCGCGGACGACGCCACCGCGAAGATTGCGTTGCGCGTCCGTCCCGATAAAGTCACGCTGGTCCCTGAACGGCGACAGGAATTGACCACCGAAGGCGGGCTTGCGGTGACGGAACACCGGAAGCGACTCACCACCTTAATCCGTCTTTTCCACGACGCGCAGATTCCGGTCAGCCTGTTCATCGACCCGGACCGTCGTCAAATCCGCGCCGCGCACAAAGTGGGAGCCGATGCCGTCGAACTGCACACCGGACCCTATGCCAACAGCCGGCAGCCCCGAGAGATCCGGAAAGAGGTCGAAGCCCTTCTGCAGGGAGCACGCTTCGCGCAGGAATTGGAACTGGAGGTGAATGCCGGTCATGGGCTGACGTATCATAATATCCACCGCCTGACGGGCATCACTGAAATTGTCGAATTCAACATAGGACACAGCATTATTTCCCGCGCGGTGCTGGTCGGCCTCGAACGAGCCGTCAGAGAAATGCGAGCCTTAATCCCTTCATCGCTTCACAGCTAAATGCGAGGCGCGTTCGTGTTTGGTTCGTCATGAAAATCGTCACCGCCCACCAGATGCGAGAACTCGATCGTCGCACGATCCACGAAGCCGGCGTGCCCGGCAAGACGTTGATGGAACGGGCAGGCTCCGGCGTGGTGTCGGCCATGGAAGAGACCTTCGGCGCCCTGAAGGGGAAAACCGTGACGATCTTTTGTGGAAAAGGCAACAACGGTGGAGACGGGTTCGTCGTCGCAAGACTCCTGCGTCAAAAACGCAGCGCCGTTCAGGTCTGCCTTCTGGCGCACACCCGGGATCTCAAGGGGGACGCCAAACTGATGTATCAACGGTTTGTCAAAGGCGCCGGCCGGTCGAAGGTCTTGAGCGCCCCCTCGCCTGACCACGTGCACCAATTGGTCCGGGACAGCCGCGTGCTGGTCGACGCGCTCCTGGGAACCGGCACGTCGTCACCGATCATTGGTCCGTACCATGAGGCCATTCAGGCCATGAACGCCTCGGAGGCGCCGACCGTTGCGGTGGATCTTCCTTCCGGCATCGATGCGGATACCGGAGCGACGTTGGGGACCGCGGTCCAAGCCGACATGACCGTCACGTTCGGAAACCCCAAACTCGGGCTTTTTCTGGAAGCGGGCATTGATCACGCCGGCCGCGTTCATTGTGTCGATATCGGCATTCCGAGCCAATACGTCGAAGACCTGCATCTTTCCATTGAGCTGTTGACGCCCGCCGCGATTCGGCCGTGGCTGCCCAAACGCCCGGCTTCGTCACACAAGGGCACGTTCGGGCACGCCGGGATCATTGCCGGCTCATCCGGAAAAAGCGGAGCCGCCGCCCTGGCGGCCAAAGCGGCCCTCAGATCAGGCGCCGGGCTCGTCACCGTGGCCACGCCGGCCAGCGTGCAGGCCAGTGTTGCCTCAGGCATTCCCGAAGTCATGACCTTGCCGCTTCCTGAAACCGCGGACCACACGCTGTCGCGAGAAGCCCTGCCCCCGTTGCAAACCTTTCTGCAATCCCGCAGTGCGATCGGCATGGGCCCCGGCCTTTCGACGCACGCGGAAACCGCCGACGTGATCCGCACGCTGATCGCCCAATGCGACCGGCCGCTGGTCATCGATGCCGACGCGCTGAACGCCCTGGCGGGCCATACGAGTCTCCTTCGTTCACGCCCGCTCTCCCCGATCCTGACTCCGCACCCCGGAGAAATGGCGCGGCTGCTTGGAGAATCGATGGCGGGCTTCGTGAACCGCAATCGTTTGGGGATTGCCCGGGACTTTGCCCGTGCCCATTCGAGCATCGTGGTGCTGAAGGGGGCGCGAACGATTCTGGCCCATCCTGATGGAGCGACGTCCATTTCACCGACCGGAAACCCCGGAATGGCCACTGCGGGCACGGGAGACGTGCTTACCGGAATGCTGGCCGGGTTGCTTGCGCAAGGAGTCTCACCGTGGGAGGGGGCTCAAAGCGGCGTCTTCCTTCACGGTTTGGCGGGAGACCTCGCGGCCCGGACGTACGGGTATCCCAGCTTGATGGCCGGCGACCTTTTGGCCTCCCTGCCTCAAGCCCTCACCGAGGTGCTCCACGCCGGTGCTTCCCGGCCGTGAAGCCG
The DNA here is from genome assembly GCA_965204475.1 of Nitrospirales bacterium. Taxonomy (GTDB): domain Bacteria; phylum Nitrospirota; class Nitrospiria; order Nitrospirales; family UBA8639; genus Bin75. The sequence goes on along the minus strand of OZ241988.1, from coordinate 2,110,708 downwards.
TTCCCTGACCATATGACCATTGCACACACCGATCCCTGGACCCTGTCCCTGCGATCACCGTCGCACACCGAGGAATTCGGTTCGACCATCGGTCGTCGTCTTCAGAGGGGCGATGTCATCGCGCTCGTCGGTGAGTTGGGAGCCGGGAAAACGACGTTCGTCCGCGGTGTCGCCTTGGGTGCCGGTTTCGGTCCCCACGTCGTCAGTAGTCCGACGTTTACTTTTATCCAGGAATACACCGGCCCGCTGACGCTTACCCACGTGGACTTGTATCGACTTGAACAGTCGACGGAATTGGCTGACACGGGCTTGGCCGAATATTTGAACGGAGACTTCGTTGTCCTCATTGAATGGGCTGACCGGCTGCCTGCCTCGTGGTTGCCCGATGACTATCTTTCGATTCATTTCCTCCATGCGGGGAAAAACGCCCGTCGCGTGCAGGTTCAGGCTTTCGGGCCCCGAAGTTCCGATCTTCTTCACGCGATCATGTCGGACGCAAGGTAGCTGCCTCATGGGTCAATCCGAACTGAAACCCCTGCTCAAACAATATTGGGACATCAAACGACACTACCCGGAGACGATCGTCTTTTTTCGAGTGGGTGACTTCTATGAAATGTTTGACGAGGACGCGAAAGAAGCCGCTGGCCTGCTCAATATCGCCCTGACGACCAGGGACAAGAACAGCGCCAACCCCGTACCTCTCTGTGGGGTTCCGTATCATGCGGCCACGAGCTATCTGGCCAAGTTGCTGAAAGCCGGGAAAACCGTGGCGCTCTGCGAACAGGTCGAAGATCCCAAATCGGCCAAGGGCCTGGTCAAACGAGAGGTCGTCCGGCTCTATACCCCCGGCACGATTTTCGACGATGAATTGCTGGACGCCAAAGAGGCCAACTTCCTGGCGGCTTTATCCGTTCAGCGCGATCCGGTTCATTCACGTTACAATTTTGGGCTCGCCTCGATCGATCTGTCGACAGGACAATTTCTCATTGCGGAATTTTCCGGGGAACACGGCCGGGACTCGATGCTCGACGAACTCATCCGCCTCGGCCCTCAGGAAGTCATTATTCCGGACAAAACGGAAACGATGGCCCTCGACCGGCTCTTGGAACCCCTGCGGTTACCTCGCGTGACGGAACAACCGGCCGCGTGTTTCGAATCGGATGCTTCGCAGGAAATTCTCCGGGCTCATTTCGAGGTCGACCGCGTGGACGAGCTTGGCCTCTCTGCCGCAGGACCCGGTGTCCAAGCCGGCGGCTGCATCCTGCGTTACCTGAGGCAGACCCAACCCACCCTGGAACATCGCCACATCCAAAAGCCGGAACTTCTGGAACCCGCGCGGGAGATGCACCTGGACGCCATGACCATGCGTAACCTGGAACTGATCCAGCCCATGCATCCGGATCAACTACACGCCACTTTGCTGTCGGTGCTCGATCATACGGTCACGGCGATGGGTTGCCGGCTTTTACGGCAATGGATCGTTCGTCCCCTGATTGACAACGAAGCCATTCAACGCCGGCTCAATGCGGTGTCCGCTTTTATGGACAACCTGAAACTTCGCCTGCACCTTCGTTCGTTCTTAAAAGACCTGCATGACCTGGAGCGGTTGAGCAGCCGCGTGGTCATGGGCACGGCCACTCCGCGGGACGTTCTTCGCTTAAAGGAATCACTGAGCATTCTCCCCCAACTCTTTCAGCTCTTCGACGGCATTGCCGATCCTCTGCTCAACTCCATCCTGCAACGGTGGGATGCCCTTGCCGACGTCGCCGCGCTGATCGAAAACTCCATTGATCCCAATGCGCCGGCTTCCCTCAAAGAGGGCCCGATCTTTCAGGACGGCGTTGATCCCGCCATCGATGAGTTGCGAACGATGAGCCGCGACGGCGTGCAATGGTTAACCGATCTGGAGCAACGCGAACGGGAGCGGAGCGGTATCGATTCGCTCAAGATCAAATATAACCAAGTGTACGGATACTATTTCGAAGTCACGAAAGCCAACCTGTCCCGTGTTCCGGCATATTTTCGACGGAAACAAACGCTGGTCAATGCCGAGCGGTATACGACCGAAGACCTCGAACGGATTGAGGCACAACTGTCCGGCGCCAATGAGAAGTTACGCCGCGCCGAGCAGGAACGTTTCCAGGCGTTGCTGGAAAGCCTGTCCGGTCACGTGTTTCGAATTCAAAAAATGGCCAAACAGGTGGCCCTGCTCGACGTGCTCTCGAATTTCGCAGACGTGGCTTCCAGGAATCGCTACGTCAAGCCCGACATGCACGACGGAGGCATCATCTTCATCAAGAATGGACGCCATCCGGTGGTTGAACAATTCGACTTGCCCGATGGGTTTGTCCCCAACGACTCGTACCTTGATCTCGACGCCCATCGTTTATTGTTACTGACCGGCCCCAACATGGCGGGTAAGAGCACGTTTTTACGGCAAACCGGTCTGATTGTGCTCATGGCGCATATGGGCTGTTTCGTGCCTGCCTCCGAAGCGAAAATCGGGGTCATCGATCGATTGTTTACACGGGTGGGAGCCTCCGATAATCTGGCGTTCGGGTTAAGCACCTTTATGGTGGAAATGCTTGAAACCGCCAAAATTGTGCATGGGGCCACGTCTCGCAGTCTCATCCTTCTGGACGAAATAGGGCGGGGCACCAGTACTTATGACGGCTTGAGCTTGGCCTGGGCGATCGCCGAACATATTCAGGACCGGCGGATACTCGGAGCCAGGACCCTCTTTGCCACGCACTATCATGAAATGACGGATTTGGAAAAATTTCGAGAGGGCGTCCAGAACCTCACCGTCGCGGTGAAAGAGGACAAGGACCAGGTCATTTTTTTAAGAAAAATCACACCGGGCAAAGCCGCTCGCAGTTATGGGATCCACGTGGGAAAGCTCGCCGGCTTGCCCTCGTCCCTCATCGCTAGAGCGGAAGAAGTTCTTGCGCAACTGGAACAGGAGTCGTCTTCCGACACTATGAGTAACCGCATTGAGCAAAGAGTTCCTCCCCAAACGGATTCCTTATCTCCCCAACCCCATCCCCTGATCGAAGAACTCAAACAATTGGAACTGTTCTCCATGACGCCGCTTGAAGCGTTAAACCGGTTGGCGGACATTCAAAAACGTCTTGATGCCGAATAAAAAAAGGGCAGGACCTTTTTCAGGTCCTGCCCTTTTGGGTTTGGTGAAAGCCCTTTGTTATTGCAAGGATCCCCCGAACTTGCCTTCCTTCGTCCCCTTGGAGGTATGGGGGGCTTGGTTGGAGTACGGAATGAACCCGGAAATCGGGCCCACACCCGGGACCATCACATCATACTGCATTTTCTTGTTTTGCGCCCAATGGTTGTTGTCAATGGACTCCACGACGCCGATTGCCCGCAGGCTATGAATGCTTCTCGGTTTGTCCGGCGTACCGGCCACGTCAGGAACTTCCTTAACCGAGGACACCACCCGGTGATTCTGCTCGGTTTCCTGAATCACAAGTTCGACCATGGTATACTTGGAAGCCTCGGTCCCACTCATCACTGCTTGGCTGTGCGAACCTTTGCCCAAGGCCACGAGTTTTTGCCACACGCCGTCATCGGCCGCGTAAACTTTCATGTTCTTCCCGGGGAAATACCTCTGCCAATAGTACCCGCTTTCGGCATTGCCCCCAAACACCGCGATGTTCACCCAGGCGGCTTTTTCGTACGGATCGGTAACCGCAACCCGGCCATGCAGGGTGGTCGCTTTGCTGAGATCTCCCCATTCAAACCTTTCTTGGAACGCTTCAATGGCAAGCGCACTGGAGGCCATGCAACCCACCACGATCAAGGCAGTTAAAACGGCTAACCCTGATTTCCCAATTTTCATGATTCCTTCCTCCTCAATTAAGCGCTGAAAAATTTTTGAATGAATCCTTTTCTATATCACAAGCATCAAATTCGTCAGTTTATTCGGCAGCGAGGACTTTGAAACCCGTGACGGTGTTGCCGTCGAGTTGCACTTCCATGGCGACCAGGTTTTGCGACGCGTCGGTCAACTGCTTCATCAAAGCGGAATCTTTCACCCGTAACCGTACTGTCGTTTGCGGGTTGTACCACCCGGCATAGGGATTGTTGCGCTCTTCACCGCCTTGATACCCCCACGCACAGCAGGCGAAAAGCGGATCAGGAATGGCCACGTTCCGGTCATCGGAAGCACGACCAAGAGGATCACCGGTTTCGCCGGGGTTGCTGGTGTTCCAGTATTGAATGCCAAAGAGAATCTCTCCGGCCGGATTGTCGGCCCAATGGGCATACACGCGACCCTTTAAGCTGGCGGGTGCGGTCCCCTTGAGAGACATGTCTCCGATAGTGGCAACTTGATTTGGATCACCGCTACATTTCTTGTTGCTAGAACAGGGGCCCTTTTGGGCATCTGCCAGACCGATGAAGCCAACGAGCATCAGACCTGCAGCCAGCATTCCCACAACGCCCCCACGGAAAAATGACTTCTTCATTTCCCCCTCCTTTACTTAGGATGACATAATAAAAATAACAACTCGTACTTTTTAACCAAAAACCGTTTCAATTGCAACGAAAAAGCACCACCCCTTTTTCTCATCACTTGAGGGGCCGTTCGACCCTCACGACCTTCCCGCTTTTAATCAGAGTGGCCCATGCTACTCATCCCGTTGCAAGTTGTCAAGAGTCTTTCCAAGGAAAATTTACCCGTTTTCAGGCCAGCCCAAACATTTTTTCTTGAAAGGTTTCCGGGGGCACCGGTCCCAACGCCGTTACGGACATTGAGCCAAAATTCAAGAGCTCCCGGCCTATTTCGTGAACATCCTGCATGGAAACGCGATCAATTTCAGACACGAGTTCCCGGAGGGACACGTACCGTCCTTGCGCGAGTTCATCCTTGGCCAACTTGCTCATTCGCCCATAGGTCCCTTCCAATCCCAACATCAAGGTGCCTTTCAATTGGTTCTTGGTTCGCTCCAATTCTTGGGGAACGGGCCCGCATTTCTGCAATTTTTTGATTTCCCGACAGACCACGTCCACCACCGAGGACGCCTCTTTGGCACCGCTCGCCGCATAAATGGTCAACACGCCTCCATCCGAAAAACTCGACAATTGGGAATAGATCGTATACGCCAGACCGCGCTTCTCCCGAATTTCCTGAAAGAGTCGGGAACTCATCCCTCCCCCAAGCAGGGCGTTCAGCGTATGGGCCGCGTACCGCGCCGGATGGGCCACGGGCAATCCCTTGAATCCCATACACAGATGGACCTGCTCCAACCGTTTCCGATGCACCATGATCCCGCCCCGAACGCGGGGCGGGTTGTTCCGTTGCCCGCCATTCCCCTCACGCCCGGCGGGCCTCCACGTTCCAAACGCGGCCTGGACCAGGGCCTCGACCTTCTTCACGTCAAAATTCCCCGCCACCGCAATCACGGTTTTCTCCGGACGATAGTGTTCCTCCAGATAATAAAGCAGGTCGCGTCGTTGCATGCGCTTCATGGTAGCCTGATCACCCAGGATCGACCGCCCCAGGGGATGCCCCCGTAACACCTGCTTGGCATGCAGTTCCTGCACGAAATCTTCCGGATCGTCCCGAACCATTCGGATTTCCTCCAATACGACCTGCTTTTCCCGTTCGATTTCCTTGCGGTCAAAACGGGAGTGATAGAAAACGTCGGCCAACAAGTCGATCGCCTGCCCGATTTGTTGATCCAACACTTTGATGTACAGGGTGGTGGTTTCATGGGTGGTAAAGGCATTCATCTCTCCACCCAGGCTGTCGATTTCGTGCGAAATCTGCGTGGCGGACCGACGGCGCGTGCCTTTGAACATCATGTGTTCAAGGAAGTGGGCAAACCCCTTCTGCCGGGGGCCTTCATCCCTGGTGCCGACGTTTTCCCAGACACTGATGGCGACGGACTTGAGCGAGGGCATCCGTTCCATCACCACGCGAACGCCGTTATCGAGGACGATCTTGCGCGTCCAAGTCATTTTTTCGCTACCCAAGATTGGAGTGGTAAAGAATAGTCTGTCAGGGCACCCGTCGCAGGCCGGTCAAACAGGCCCTCCCGCTAGGACGCGGCAGGAGGCTGTTCCGACTCCACTAACGCCTCTTTGCGGCTCAAACGAATTTTGCCCTGCTTGTCGATTTCCAGGACTTTGACCAGGACTTGTTCCCCTTCCGCCAGTTCGTCTGCCACGGATTTGACGCGATGCTCGGCTAATTGGGAAATATGCACCAAGCCGTCGATGTTGGGTAAAATCTCGACGAAGGCGCCAAAATCGACGATCTTCCGGACGGTCCCGAGGTAGGTTTTCCCCACGATCGCTTCCTCCGTCAACCGGTTGATCATGTCAATCGCCTGCTGGGCCGACGATTCGTCCGCCGAGGCAATCGTCACCAGGCCCGAATCGTCGACGTTGACCTTGACCCCGCATTCCGCAATGATGCCGCGGATGACTTTCCCACCCGGTCCGATGACGTCCCGAATCTTGTCGGTTTTGATCTGGATCGTATAAATGCGAGGCGCATGGGGCGCCAGGGACTCCCGCGGCGATGAGAGCGAGGCCTGCATTTTTTCCAGAATGTGGAGCCGGCCGGCCCGGGCTTGTTCGAGGGCCTGCCGCATCAAATCAATCGTGATCCCCTCGATTTTGATATCCATCTGGAGCGCGGTGACGCCCGTTCGGGTCCCCGTCACTTTGAAATCCATGTCGCCCAGATGATCTTCGAGTCCGAGAATATCAGACAAAATCAGGACCCGGTCGCCGTCTTTGATGAGCCCCATGGCAATACCCGCCACGGGTTCCTTAATGGGCACGCCGGCATCCATCATGGCCAAGGTGCCTCCGCAGACCGTGGCCATGGAGGAAGAGCCGTTGGATTCCAAAATGTCCGACACGATACGAATGGTATAGGGAAAGGCCTCCTTGTCCGGCAGCACCGACGTCAACGCGCGCGCCGCCAGTTTCCCATGTCCGACTTCGCGTCGACCGGGCGACCGCAACGGACGGGCTTCCCCCACGCTGAACGGGGGGAAATTATAATGGAGCATGAAATTGCGGAAATATTCCCCCTCCAGCGCGTCGATGCGTTGCTCGTCGTCCGAGGTGCCCAGCGTGACCACGGACAGGCTTTGGGTTTCCCCTCTGGTAAACAGGGCGGAGCCATGCGTGCGCGGCAACAGACTCGTTTCGCACGTAATGGGCCGGATATCGGACGGACCCCGGCCATCGGCGCGGACCTGTTTTTCCAGGATCATCTCCCGGACTTCACGATATTCCACGTCATGATAGACCTCTTTGACCTGCCGACCGCGCGCCGGATCCTCGTCGCCCAGTTTGTCGACCGCCTCGGCCAGGATTTGGGCCAATCGCTCTTGCCGGTCGGTTTTGTTGGCGATGAGCACGGCTTCCCGCACCGGGCCGGTCACCAATTTGCAGACCCGTCGTTCCAAGTCCTCGTCGACCGGTTCAACCGGCACAACCCGCTTGGTCCGTCCCACCAAGGCCTGCAACTCGACGATTGCCCCCACGATTTTCTTGATTTCCGAATGGGCCAACGCCAACGCCTCCAGGAACACGGACTCGGACAGCCCATTCGCCCCGGCTTCCACCATCAGGATCGCGTCCTCGGTGCCGGCGACCACCAACTCGAGTTCACTGTTCTGGAGTTCCTGCATACTGGGGTTGACCACGAATTGGCCGTTCACATGTCCGATTTTGACGCCGGCCAACGGGCCGCCAAAGGGAATATCCGAGATCGCGAGCGCGGCTGAGGCCGCGGTAATGCCCACCACTTCCGAGGTCATCGATTGGTCCACGGAGAGCACCGACGCAATGACTTGCGTCTCATAATAAAACCGCTCCGGGATCAAGGGGCGAATCGGCCGGTCAATGAGCCGGCTCGTCAGGGTTTCTTTTTCCGACGGGGCCCCTTCCCGCTTGAAATACCCCCCCGGAATTTTTCCGGCCGAATAAGCCTTTTCCTGATAATTCACCGTGAGCGGTAAGAAATCCGTATCCGGCTTCAACGTCTTGGACGCCACTGCCGTCGCCAGGACTACGGTGTCCCCATAGGAGGCCAACACGGCCCCATCGGCCAGCTTGGCCATCCGCCCCGTCTCCAACCTCATCATCCGTCCCGCAATCTCCACTTCAACTGCTTGCACCATGTACCTCTCTCCTTTTTTGCCTTCTTGCCTTCTTACCTTCGTAACACCTCCGTTGAAACGGGGTATTATTTCCGCAGCCCTAATTTGCCGAGCAGGGCGCGATAGCGCCCGACGTCTTTTCGATGCAAATAATCCAATAAGCGCCGGCGCAGGCTCACCATTTTCAGCAACCCGTGTCGCGAATGATGATCTTTTTTATGCGTGCGCAAATGGTCGGTTAAATAGGTGATGCGGTTCGTCAACAAGGCAATCTGTACCTCCGACGAACCCGTATCCCGTTCATGTGCGCGATGTTGCTGCACGATATCCGACTTTGCTTCCTTGACCGCTGCCATACCAGCCTCCTTGTTTCTGCTTTCAGTGTTATGTTCGTTTCGTGAAACGGGAGTTGCTCTCAGGCCGTTTCCGCAAATACTTTGACCATCCGTAATTGATGTTTCGGCACGTCCAACGTCGACGGAGCCCATTTGCCGAGGGCCAGCAACCGCCCCATGCCGTCTTTCACCCGAATCAACGTGTCATCGGATGTCTCCCGATGAGCCTCCGAACACAAGGCTGCGTCCGAAACGGGCGCCCCATTCAAGACCTTCTCCACCATGGCGGAATCAACGACCACCGCCGGAAGATCGGCCAAAGCTTCGTCGAGACTCAGAAACGCCCCCGGGTGCTCGAACAGGTCATCGGCACGTCCGATGTCGTCGAGCGACCACGCCCGGGCCAGGTGAAACGGGCCCACGCGACTGCGGGTCAATTGGCTCAGGTGCCCCCCTACGCCCAACACTTGGCCGATATCCGCACATAAGGTGCGAATATACGTGCCCTTGGAACAGCGAACCCGAAGCGTGACATCGGGCAAGGCCAGCGCCCTGACCTCGATGTGGTAAATGGTCACGGGCCGGGCCGGGCGGTCCAGAGTTTGGCCTGCACGAGCCGCTTTGTACAGCGGTTGCCCTCCGATTTTGACCGCCGAATACATGGGCGGAACCTGCTGCTGTTCACCTTGAAATTGCGCAACCGCCTCATGAATGGACTCGGGATGAACCTCGTGGACGGGACAGTCCCGCACGATGGCGCCCGTGGCGTCTTGGGTCGTGGTCTCCTGCCCCAGACGCAAGACGGCCTCATATTCCTTATCCCAATGAAGGAGAAAAGCCGAGAGTCTCGTCCCTTTCCCCAGCAAGAGGGGCAGCACGCCAACGGCTTCGGGGTCCAACGTGCCGGCATGCCCTATTTTACGGACTTGAAGAAGACGGCGAACCTTGGCCACGACGTCGTGAGACGTCCACCCGGCAGGTTTCGAGACGTTCAGCACGCCATGCGGCACAACCGGTGTCACCCGACCGGAAGGACGGCCATCAAGGCATTCGGCCATCATGCCTGCCCCTCGTCCCCGGATTCGCCCCAACCGTTCCCCTCGCGCCCCGATTCATCCCCGGGGAGCACGGCGTCAAGAATCCGGTCGATCTTATCCCCTCGCGAGCCGCTCGAGTCCAACCAGAACGCCACCTCCGGGGTATAGCGCAACTCCAGGCGCCGGCCCAATTCCAACCGAACGAACCCGGACACGTTGTTGAGAATCTTTCCGACCGTTTCCGCTTCACCGTGGTTCCCCAACAAAGACACGTAGACGCGGGCTTTCCGCAGATCGTTGTTCATCTCCACGTCGGTGACCGTCACGAACCGCAGCCGGGGATCCTTGCATTTTCTGGCAAGAATGTCCGCGACCTCCATTCTGATTTGATCGGCCACCCTGACCGATCGTTTATACGCCGGCTTCGACACGACACTCGCGCTTCTTCCCGTCCTATAATAGCTCGATGCGAAAATTGAGCAGTTCCAACGTGGGAGTGGCCCGAATCATGTTGATCGCTTGATCGAGCACCCGATTCACGTGACTCGACTCATTCGCAATACAGGCAATGCCCACCACGGATCGTTGCCAGAGATCGTGATCGTCAAGCTCGGCCACCGACACTTTGAACGTCCTGCACAGACGCGCTTTGAGGCTGGACAGAATTTGACGTTTCGATTTCAGCGAATGCCCTTCGGGAAAATGCAATTCTATCCGACAAACTCCAACCACCATCGGTTTTCAGCGCGACGCGCGACACCCATGACTCAATGCGGCCACATCGCGGGGTTACAATCTGGCCGCCTCTTTATCAAAGACATACGCTTCGATCACGTCGCCGGTTTTAATATCATTGAAATTTTCAATGCCGATCCCGCACTCGTACCCTTGCTGCACTTCCCGGACGTCATCCTTAAAGCGCCGCAACGATCCTAATTTGCCTTCATAGACGACCACGCTGTCCCGCAACAAGCGAACGCCCTCACTTGCGCGGGCAATATGCCCGTTCGTCACGTAACAGCCTGCGACCGCGCCGATTTTGGGGATCGAAAAGACCTGTCGAACTTCCGCGCGTCCCAACACGCGCTCCGTGAAAGTCGGCTCCAGCAATCCCTCGGCCGCGGCTTTGACGTCTGCAATCGCATTATAAATGATGGTATGAAGCCGGACTTCCACGCCCTCGCGTTCGGCGAGCGCCGTGGCTTTGGGGTCCGGACGAATGTGAAATCCGATCACCAGCGCCTTCGACGCGGACGCCAGCAACATATCCGATTCGGTGATGCCCCCCACGCCCCGATGAATAATCTGCACATTGACGGTATCGGAGGAGATTTTGGCGATGGATTCGCACAGCGCTCCGACCGACCCTTGGGCATCCGCTTTCACCAACACCGCCAATTCTTTCTTGTCCGACTCCTGGCCGTGAGCAAACAGCGCATCCAACGTGAGGCGACCCGGGCCGGTCCCCAGTTCCGCCGTCCGCCGTTTTTGGTGCCGGGACTCGGCGATTTCCCTGGCCACCCGCTCATCTTTGACGACGACCAATTGATCGCCGGCCGCCGGCAACCCCAACAAGCCGATCACCTCCACGGGGGTGGAGGGCCCAGCCTCACGGACTTTCTTCCCGTCGTGCGACACCAACGCTCGAACGCGACCGCTGGTCGCACCCACCACGTACGCGGATCCGACGTTCAACGTCCCGCTTTGGACCAGGATGGTGGCCACGGGACCACGACCTCGATCCAATTTGGCCTCCAACACGACCCCCTTCGTGGGTTGGGTCACGTCCGTCCGCAACTCCATGACCTCGGCTTGCAGCAACAACATCTCCAATAACGTGTCCAGTCCCTGTTTTTCTTTCGCCGATACTTCCACGTAGATGGTCTGTCCGCCCCAGGACTCGGGAACGAGACCCTGTTCCGACAGGCCCTGCTTGACTCGATCCGGATTGGCCCCGGGTTTATCGATCTTGTTGACGGCCACCACGATGGGGACCTCGGCGGCCTGCGCATGATTGGCGGCCTCGATGGTTTGCGGCATGACGCCGTCGTCCGCGGCGACCACCAAGACCACGATATCGGTGACTTGAGCCCCGCGTGCCCGCATGGCCGTAAACGCTTCGTGGCCCGGCGTATCCAAAAACGTCACGCTTTTCTCCCCCACCTGCACGGAATAGGCTCCGATATGTTGTGTGATGCCGCCCGCTTCCTGTTGCGTCACCTTGGTCTGACGAATCGCATCGAGCAACGACGTTTTCCCATGATCCACGTGTCCCATAATGGTGACCACCGGAGCCCGAGGCGCAAATTGCGACTCGGTCGTCGGCTCAAGCATTTCTTCCAACAACGCTTCGCCCTCTTTTTCCGTCTGAATCTCAACCTGAATCCCGAGTCCTTCGGCAATCAGCACACCGGCATCCAGATTCATGGGTTGATTCAGCGTGAGGCCGACGCCCATTTCCATTAACTTGCGAATCACGTCCGCCGCCCGGATCCCCAGGTGTTCCGCAAACTCCTTCACCGTGAGACCCGACGAAAGCTTGACGGTCTTTCGTCTGGGTTTCGTGATTTCGGTCGATGTGGCAGAAGGGACGTGTCGAGAGCGTTCTTCCCGTCTCAGGGTGGGAAGGGGACGAAGATCCTGCCAGCGAGCCGCATCTTCATAGATCTCGGCAAAGAGATCTGCATCACGCGGTTTCCCGGCTTTCCGACCTTTTTTCGGCTTCTCCTCTTCCTTGACTTTTTTGGGCTCATCAACCGTTTTTTCAGGAGTCGCGACCGGCTCTCCGGCCGCTACGGGCGAGGCCTTGTCTTCGATTGACGGTGAGGCGTCGGGGGCCGTCGATTCGGCGGCCAAGGCCTGAGTCATGGCTGCGACTTCAGGCGGCTCGTCAATCACGCCCACCGGTTCCGGGGGTTCGCTCGTGGAAACCACGGGGCCGAGGCCGTCTCCCGGAGGCTCTTCTGTGGTCGAGGTTTCGAGGTCGGCAGGGGGAAGAACTTCTTCTTTTCGTCGTTTGATTAAAATATGTTTTTTCTCAGGTTTACGAACCTCTTCTTCCGCAGCCTTTTCCTTTTCCCGAGCGGCCTGGCCGCGTCCCTTTGCGGGCGAGGCGGAAGGTTTCCTGGCGGTTTTGCCGGGCTTGAGCGAACCGGTTGCCTTCTTCCGAGGCGGCTTCTGCAACTCCGCCTTTCCCGAAAGCGCTTTCAAGGCTTTCTGAAGGTCCTTCTCGCTCAAGGCATTGCTATGAGAGGAGACCGCAATACCCAGTTTGTCCAGTTCGGCAATCAGGACACGGCTTTCCTTGCCCAGCTTCTTGGCTAATTCATACACTCGCATCGTGATTCGTTACGAGGACGCCTCCCCGGATTCAACCGTTTCTCCGGACGTCACATCGAGCCCTTCACCCGTCTCCCCACTCGCCGGTTCCGACGACGGCTTTTCCGTGCCGGCTTCCTGTTCGAGTTGCGCCGCGGTTTCTTCCGCCAATGCGGCTTTTATTTCCCGTTCACGATCGAGTTTTTCTTTTTCATACTCGCTCACACTGATGATATCGATTTTCCACCCGGTTAATTTGGCCGCGAGCCGGACGTTTTGCCCGTTCTTCCCGATAGCCAACGACAATTGCGAGTCCGCCACCACCACCAGGGCCGCCTTTTTCTCCTCGTCGATACCCACTTTCTCGATGGAGGCCGGATTCAACGCTTCGCCGATAAACACGCGCGGGTCCGTGGTCCACGGGATGATGTCGATCTTTTCCCCCTTGAGTTCCCGCACAATGGCCTGCACTCGGGACCCCTTAATCCCCACGCAGGCACCAACCGGATCAACCGCTTTATCCTTGGAGAAGACCGCGATTTTGGTCCGGTCCCCGGGTTCGCGTACCACCCCTTTAATCTCCAGAATTTTTTCCGTGACCTCCGGCACTTCCAATTGAAAGAGTTTCACCACGAACTGCGGGTGCGCCCGGGACAGGATCACCTGAACGTCTTTCGGGGTCCGGCGCACTTCCAACAGCAAGGCCCGCACACGATCGCCTCGCCGGTGGACCTCACGGGGAATTTGTTCATGAACGGGCAACACGGCTTCGGTTTTGCCGATTTCCACCAGGTAGTTCCGGCGCTCCTGCCCGAGGATGATGCCATGCACCAAATCTCCCTCTCGCTTTGAATATTCCCGCTCGACCGCCTCCCACGTGGCTTCCCGGACTTTTTGACAAATCACCTGTTTCGCGGCCTGCGCCGCAATCCGCCCGAATTCCTCCACGTCGATGAGCGAACCGATCTCATCGCCCAATTCGGCCTCTCCATCAATCGCCCGCGCCTCCTCCAAGGAAATCTCGGCATTGGCATCGGTAATCTGGTCCGCAATGGTCTTCAAGGACACGATGGAAATCTCGCCCGTCTCAGGATCGATTTGGACCTGAATATTTTCGTTGTTGCCATACCGTTTCTTGGCCGCGGTCAGCAGCGCAGATTCCACGGCCGCAAGCACCCGATGTTTATCAATGCCTTTTTCCCGCCCCACTTGCTCGATGACTGCCATCAATTCACGCTTCATAGCCGCCCCTCTTCTTGCTCACCCGCAATCGGCTCCGACCCGACTACGTCACCCTCTTTCAAGTCCTCCGTTACCATTCAATTTCGCGTTTGGCCTGGGCAATGGCATTCCATTCAAGAGCCACCCGTCGAGGCGTCCGCGATTTTCGCACCGGCACCTGCAGGGTAATGCCTCGGTCATCGACCTCGGCCAGTTGACCGACCAACGTTCCCTTACCCCGAACGGGGTCATGGACCTTGACTCGAATATTCAGTCCAACCGCCTGATCATAATCCTTTCGCTGTTTCAGCGGACGATCAAGACCCGGGGATGACACTTCAAGACGATAGGCGTGAGGAACCGGATCGGCCACATCAAGCGCTCGCCCGAGCGAATGGTGAAACTGTTCACAATCCTGAATCCCGACGCCTCCCTCTTTCTCCACGAACACCCGCACGATGGTTTTGGCTCCCTTGCCGTGACACTCGACTTCGACAATGTCAAGGAGGAGGGCCTTGGCAATCGGCTCGGCGATACGCTGGACATGGCTCTCCAGCCCATTCATATCCGCAATTCCACGCCTTCCGGAATGATCTTTTGGAGAACAGCAATGCAAAAAAAAGTGGGCTTCCGCCCACTTTACTGTCAAGACCTTAGCATTTCTCCCTGACCGAAGGCAAGCGAGGCGTCCTTCTGTCAGGCACAGGTTCTTGCCGATGCCCGTCCATCCTCAGAAAGGCGTCAACATATCATACTGGGACGATGGAATTCTGGAACAGCAGGAGGCTCGTCGCTTCGTAATAAGTGGTGAGCCGCCTCGGGCTCGAACCGAGGGCCCTCGCCTTAAAAGGGCGATGCTCTGCCAACTGAGCTAGCGGCTCACCTGCCTCGGATGCTAACAACCGCTCCCAGGGTTGTCAAACGCCGGAGCCTTCACGGGATCAAGCGTGGAGCAGGAATCGTCAGGCACTGACTTTGGAAAGTTTGCTCCGAGGACGAGTCTGCGTCATGGGGTTCTTCAGCATGATCGTATGTTCTCGATGAGAACCCGTTGAGACGATGTCGATCGGACACGACGTGAGGGCTTCGATGCGCCTCAAATATCGCTTGGCCTCGACCGGCAACGCTTTATAGGACGTTGCGCCGGTGGTCGTGCCTCTCCATCCCGGGAGCACTTCATACACGGGTTCGCACTGCGCGAGGGTACGCAAGTCGACGGGCATCTCGCGATACAGTTTACCCTGATGGCGATACCCGACCGCAATCTTGAGTTCCGGCGCCCCATCCAGCACGTCCAATTTTGTCACCGCCAAGGACGTGCAGCCGTTTACCCGAACCGCGTAACGTAACAGGACCGCATCCAACCAACCACACCGGCGGGCCCGGCCCGTGGTCGCGCCGAATTCCTGCCCACGCTCCTGCAACCCATTGCCCACGTCATCGGATAACTCCGTAGGAAACGGCCCGCTTCCCACGCGCGTGGTATAGGCTTTGGTGACGCCCAGCACCCCATCGATTCTCGTCGGGCCCACGCCTCCGCCGGCACACGCGCCACCGGCACAGGCATTGGACGACGTCACAAAGGGATACGTCCCCAGGTCCACGTCCAGGTGCGTCCCCTGGGCCCCTTCAAAGAGCACGCGACGCCCGCTTTCCATGGCCCTATGAATCAGCAAGGAATCATCCGTCATGTAAGGAGACAGGCGTCGGGCATAAGCCAGGTATTCTTCACAGATGCGATCGGCGTGAAACCCGCGTACGCCGTAGACGTGCCGGAGGAAACTGTTGATTTCAACCAAATTCCGTTCCACTTTTTCCCGAAACCCTTCGGGGTCGAGCAGGTCTCCCATCCGAATCCCGATACGCGCCATTTTGTCCACGTAGGCCGGGCCGATCCCCTTGCCGGTGGTCCCGATGCGGCGAGCGCCCTTGGCTTTTTCCGCGGCTTTGTCGATGGCTTTATGATACGGCATGATCAGATGCGCGCGCTGGCTGATGGCAAAATTCCTTCCCACCTTAATACCTTGGGCCGCCAATTGATCCAGTTCTGCGATCAAGGCCCCGGGATCGATGACCACCCCGTTTCCCAGAACACATTGTTTCCCGCGGGACAGGATCCCGGATGGGATCAAGTGAAACACGAACGTGCCCTTTTTCGTGACGACCGTATGCCCGGCATTGGAACCGCCTTGGAAGCGCACGATGATATCCGCCTCCCGGGCCAGGATATCGACGATTTTCCCCTTGCCTTCATCCCCCCACTGGGACCCGATGACCACCAAATTTCCCATGTATTCAGCCTTCTCCGGAAAATAGTCACAAAAAAAGGGCCCGGCCAACCTGATGCCAGAACCCATTGAATGATCCTAGGCTCCCCCTCAGTATTTGTCAACAGCATGGATGAGCAATCGGGCAGGCACGTCCCTCCAAGGCCGCATGAGGTGATCCCGGGCCTGGTGCCGTCCGACCAAAGACCGTTTAATTGAATTTACTGGTAGCTTTCCTGGTCCGTGGGAAACTTCCGGCATTCCACTTCTTCCTTGAAACGCCGCAGGGCTTGGAGGGCGTCGGCTTTGAGGTGGGCATAGGGCTTGACGAATTTCGGAACGAACTCGTCAAACAGGCCCAGCAGATCATACAGCACCAACACCTGGCCGTCGCAGTGGGGACCCGCCCCGATCCCGATGGTGGGGATGGAGACCGCTTGGGTCACGGATTGCGCCAGGGTCGCGGGCATCGCCTCTAGGACCAGGGCAAACGCCCCGGCCGCTTCCAACGCCTTGGCATCGTCGATCAACGCGTCGGCTTGGGTGGCTTCTCTTCCCTGTACTTTGTAGCCGCCGAAGCGGTTCACGGACTGCGGCGTCATGCCGAGATGACCCATCACCGGAATGCCCACGGTGGTCAAGGCGCGGACCCGGTCCACCATGGCGCCGCCCCCTTCCAATTTGACGGCCATGGCTCCTGCCTGGATCAAGCGACCCGCATTGTGAATGGCCCGTTCCTCGCTGACCTGATAACTCATGAACGGCATATCGGCGATGACCAGGGCCCGCTGCCGGCTTTGAGCCACCAGCCTGGTGTGATACACCATATCGTCCATGGTGACCGACAACGTGTCCGGTTTTCCCTGGACCACGACGCCCAGTGAATCACCGACCAGAATGACGTCGATACCGGCCTGTTCGATGATGCGCGTGAACAACGCATCGTAGGCCGTCACGACCACCAGTTGTTTCTTGCCTTTCTGGTTTTGAAACTCCGGAACCGTCATCAGCTCAACCCGGCCTTTCGGATAATCTCGGGAAGTCGATGTGCCAACCGGCCGGCCATCAGGTGTACGCCGTTACAGAATGGATGAACGGCTCGAATGGTTCGCACCGCAATCTCAACCCCGGCTTCGGATTCATGGGCATCCCCGGCGTTCCGCAATTCCCGCAGGACCTCTTCGGGCACGTCGATGCCCGGCACGTGCGCGTTCACGTATTCTGCCATTTTTACCGACCGGAGCACCAGCACCCCGGCCAGGACTTTGCAGGAATAGGAACGCACCCCTTCCATGAAAGGCCGGACCACCTCCGCTGAAAAAACGGGCTGCGTCTGAAAAAATTGTGCGCCCGCGTTGACCTTGGCCTCAAATTTTTTGTGCAGGAGCTCGACCGGTTCGGCGCCGGGGGCCACGGCTCCACCGATCAAGAACGCGGTGGATCCCTCCAACGCGTTCCCGGCCAGATCCCGCCCTTGATTGAGTTCCTGCACGGCCTGCATGAGTCGAACGGTATCCAGGTCGAACACCGGTTTGGCATCCTTGTGATCGCCGGTGCCCGGGCTGTCGCCGGTCAGGCACAGCACGTTCCGGACCCCGAGCACGTGCGCGCCCAGGAGATCCGATTGCAGGCCGAGCCGGTTGCGATCCCGGCACGTGAGTTGAAGCACGGGGTCATGCCCCTGTTCATACAGCAGACGGGCCACGGCCACCGGACTCGCGCGCATGACCGCGGCGGCATTATCAGGCACGTTGATCCCGTGCACGCGCCCGATCAACGACTTGGCGATCTCGAGTAAGCCCGACACGTCCGTCCCCTTCGGGGGATTCAACTCGACGGTCACGGCAAACTGGCCTTGGGCCAACGTGTGGTGCAGCGTGCGGGTCGTCATGGGATGGGTCGAAACGGCTCCTCTTACGTAACCGTTCGCCGGGCTCCTTCCAACGTGTTCGCCAATAACATGGCAATGGTCATGGGACCCACGCCTCCCGGAACGGGGGAAATCCATCCGGCGCGTTCACGCACCTGATCAAAATCCACGTCGCCCACCAACCGGCCGTCATCGAGTCGATTGATGCCCACGTCGAGCACGATAGCCCCCTCTTTCACCATGTCCCCCGTAACGAACCGGGGTTTACCGATCGCGGCCACCAGAATGTCGGCTTCCCGGCAGACCGCCGGCAGATCCTTCGTCCGGGAATGACACATGGTCACGGTCGCGTGCTGGTGCAGCAGGAGCATGGCCACGGGCTTGCCTACAATGTTGCTGCGCCCGACCACGACGGCCTTCTTCCCCGTTATGGGTTCGCCGGTGGATTCGATCATGCGGATCACCCCTTTGGGCGTACAGGGGACAAACACCGGCTCCCCCGCGACCAACCGGCCGATATTATACGGATGAAAGCCATCGACGTCCTTGTCGGGAGCGATGGCAGTGAGCACGGCCTGACCCTCGATATGGGCCGGCAGGGGAAGCTGAACCAAAATCCCATGCACCTTGGGATCCGCGTTCAACTGATCAACGAGGGCTAACAAGTCAGCCTGGCTGGTCTCCGTGGACAAATGATGGTCGGCCACGTACAGGCCGGCGGTATCGCAGGCCTTCTTTTTATTGCGAACGTAGACCGCGGAGGCCGGATCGTCGCCGACCAACACCACGGCCAAACCGGGGCGAACGCCGGTTTGGGACTCAAGCGCCTGCACCTCGCGGCCAATGCCGTCCCGAATGTCCTGTGCCAAGTTTTTCCCATCAATGAGCTGAGCCGTCACATCATCCTCCTTAACGTGGAAGGGAATTGTTTACGAGTCACGCTACGATAACAGGGGCTGAAAATTCCAGTCAATCGGGGAGAAAAAGATGCAAACACGCTGCCTTGACACCCCCCAAAGGGTGCCGTAGCATGCCGTTGTGAGACACCCTTTCGCTCTCCAATCCGTTCTGTTTCCGTCGTCATGTTCCCAGCCCGCCTTGTTTTGGACGTTGCTCCGCACCATCGCCGTGATTCTGTTGCTTGGTTGGTGGCCGCTCTCGGCTTTGGCCAATCCCATCAGCCAGTTGAGCAGCCCCCTATCCTTTATCGCCCATCCTTCGGGTGAAGGCTACTTCATCGCCAATGCCAATGGAGAACTTGGCGCGCCCGACAATAACGGGTTCATCTCGAAACTCGATCAGGACGGCAACCTGCTGGATCGGCATTTCATTCAAGGTGGCCGTGGCGACACGATCCTGCATTCCCCCCACGGCATGGGCATCGCCGGGAACACCCTTTACGTGGCCGATATCAACGTGATCCGTGGCTTTCACGCGCAATCGGGCAAACCCACGGTGACCGTTCCCCTGCATCCGTTTCACGTCGAGGCATTGACGGACCTGATTGCCGACGGCAGCGGGCAACTCTATGTCCTGGACACGGCCGGGAACGCCGTGTACCGGATCGACCCTCAAAACGATTTCGAGGTGTCCCTGTATCTCCAACACGAGGATTTGGCATCGCCGCGCGGACTGGCCGTTCACCCGAGGTCGGGACGGCTCTGGATCGCCAGCCTCGACAACGGGAACGTGATGGAAATTGCGGAAGACCGCACCATGACCGAGGTCATTTCCAATTCATTTTTTACCGGCAAATTTCGAAATTTAAGCGGGATCGACTTTGACCGGTTCGGCAGCCTGTACCTGTCCGACCTGACCGCGGGCAAAATCTGGCGGGTCCAGCCTGACCGTTCCATGCAGGTCATTGCCGAGTTCCTGATCTCGCCGTCTTCCGTCAAGATCGACCGCCGGAACCATATGATCCTGGTCCCCTATTTGTACGCCGATGGGGCCGAGATCAATGGATTGGAACACCCGATCAATACCGGCAAACAACGGAAGCGCAAGCGGACGCTTTCCGATTACGGGCTGGGCTGGTTGGAAGGAGATGAGAAACAGTGAGCAAATGCCTCTACTGCCGGGAACGCAAAGGCAAGCGCCCCTGCCCGGCGTTGGACGGCGCCATTTGCAGCCAATGCTGTGGGACGCACCGCGTCGTCAGTATTGCGTGCCATTCCGATTGCGCCTACCTGGATACGAACGTGGAATATCAACAAAAACGCGCCGGGGATCAGTTTGAACAGGAACGGCGCGCTTTCTACAAAGACCTGTTGGAACAATCGGGAGACAAGGCCGCGGAGATGTTTTACTTTCTCGAAGCCGTGACGTTTAAACATTTCCAGGCACGAAGCGACGCACAGGATGGGGAGGTCATCGCGGCCATCCAGGCGTTGCGTCGATCGTTCAGCCCGATCCACGTGCCTGAAGGGATGGCCCCTCCCTTTACCGAAGCCCTCAAGAAAGAATATAAGGCCTTCATGGAGGGCGAGAAACCCGACACCCAAATGGTGAGTGAGGTGTTGGATCGCGGCCTGACGTTTATTTCCGAATTTTCGGGAACCGGGCTTCGGTCCAACCGCTTTCTCAGCGGGCTGATCGGGTTCCTCAAGAGTCGTCACCCCGACGTGGCCGAAAAACTGACCAAACTCGGCACGACGGGCGGACGCATTATCCTCCCGAGCGGCGCCCCCATGGAAGAACAGCCGAGTTCTCAGGGCTAAGAACCCGGCCCGCTGCCTGTCCTATTTCACCTCGACGGTCATTTCGACACGTTCAAGAGGATTATCTCTGGGGTCCCGAGGTTGACCGACGATTTTGTCGGCTACCTCAATGCCCTTCACCACTTCTCCAAACACCGTGTATTGACCGTCCAGACTGGGGGCTTTGCCTACCATGATGAAAAACTGGGAGCCTGCACTGTTGGGATCGGCACTTCGAGCCGCAGACACGATGCCCCGTTCATGCGGAATCCGGTTGAATTCGGCCGGCAGGGTGTAGCCGGGACCTCCCATGCCATAGAGATGTCGCTTGCTCGGATCCTTGGTGTTGGGATCGCCACCCTGAATCATGAAGCCGGGAATCACCCTGTGGAAGAGCGTCCCGTTATAAAACCCTTTTTTGGCCAAATTCAAAAAGCTCTCCACGTGCTTGGGGGCCAATTCCCGGAAAAAGACCAGTTCCATTTGACCAAATTTGGTGGTGATGATCGCACGAGGCGCCTTGCCCTCCGCCACCGGCAGTCCCTGGGGATTCCCGGCCAGGACACGTTCCCCGGTGACTCCCGCCAGGAAAGCCACGACTCCCATTACCCACAGGACTTTTCTTGCTGCACGCAATCCGATCATTCCTTCATCCTCCTGATTGTTTTTGTGTTCTCAGATGCTACCATGAAACCTCAGCCCATGTCGGTCGCGGGCCGGAGTTGCTCGAGAGCCTGTTTGGCCGCCTGCTGTTCCGCCACTTTCTTGCTGTACCCCTTCCCGGTTCCTCGGCATTGTTGTTCAATTTCCACCGTGATCTCAAATGTTTTTTGATGATCAGGCCCTGATTCTTCGATCACGGTATACACCGGCAGAACCTGCACGTGGCGTTGACACCATTCCTGCAATTGACTTTTATAATCGTGCCTGAACGCCGCGAGATCATCCTGGTGCAGGGCTTTGAGTTGCGCGTCCAGGACTTGTAACGTAAACGTCCGGGCCGCCGTCAGCCCTCCATCCATATAGACGGCCCCAATTACGGCCTCCAACGCGTTGGCCAGGAGGGAGGCCTTGTCCCTGCCCTTGGTGCGTTCTTCGCCGCGACCCAGGCGGAGCATTCGGCCGAGGTTCAACCGCCGCGCGGCGTCCGCCAGCGTGGGCCGTCCCACGAGCCGGGCCCGGACCTGTGACAAATCTCCTTCAGCCAGTTCGGGAAAGGTTTCCGCCAAATACTCACTCACGATCAGCCCCAACACCGCATCGCCCAAAAACTCGAGACGTTCATTTTGTTTGTCTGCCGAACCGAGTTTCTCTTGGAGGTGCGAACGATGCGTCAAGGCCTCTTCCAATAAGGCCGGCTTGCGAAATTGATACGGCAGTCGTTGATGCGCCTCCTCGGACACCTTCACGCTCTTTTTCTGATGGTGGGATCCGTCCGACGTCGGAGCACCTACGCTTCCCGGCTCCCCTGTGCGGACTTGATGACCAGGCAGGCATTCACGCCGCCAAAGCCAAAGGCATTCGAAAGCGCGGCTTCGATAGGAGCCTGGCGAGCTTGTCCGGGAATATAATCCAGATCACAGTCGGGATCAGGATGTTCCAGATTGATCGTCGGCGGCAAGACGCCATGATACAGTGCCATGGTGGTCACCACGGCTTCGACTCCGCCGGCCGCTCCCAACAGATGGCCGAGCATGGATTTCGTGGAACTCACCGGCAGTCGGGCGGCATGGTCCCCAAAGACGGTTTTGATCGCCTGCGTTTCAACTTTATCCGCAAAGGTCGAGGTCGCGTGGGCGTTTACGTACCCGATCGTGGCTTTCGGGATTCCCGCGTCATGAATGGCCTTCTCGATGCAATCCACGGCGCCGGCGCCGTCATCCGGGGGAGCGGTGATGTGAAAGGCGTCACTGGTCATCGCGTAGCCGGCCAGTTCTCCGTACATTCTGACGCCGCGCCGTTGCGCGTGCTCCAATTCTTCCAACACCACCACGCCGGCGCCTTCTCCGATCACGAATCCGTCCCGGTCACGGTCAAACGGACGGCTCGCCCGCTCCGGATCGTCGTTGCGCCGCGATAGCGCTTTGGCCGCGCCGAAGCCTGCAATGGCCAACGGGCAAATCGTGGATTCGCTGCCGCCGGCCAACATCACGTCCGCTTCCCCACGTTGAATTATCCGGTAGGCGTCCCCGATGCAGTGATTCCCCGTGGCACAGGCCGTCACGGCGCACGAATTGGGACCCTTGGCCCCGAACCGGATCGCCACCTGGCCCGAGGCCAAATTCACGATGACCATCGGAATGAAAAACGGACTGACGCGCCCCGGCCCTTTGTCCTGGAGCACCCTGTGATACTGCTCAATGGCCGGCAGCCCACCGATGCCTGCCCCGATATAGACCCCCACCCGTTCAGCCGTGTCGGGGGTGATCGTAAGTCCCGCGTCATCCACCGCCTCCTGGCTCGCGGCCACGGCGTACTGGATGAACGTATCCATTTTCTTGATTTCTTTTTTTTCGATGTGATCGGCCGGGTCGAAGTCCTTGACTTCGGCCGCAATCCGACAGGCATAGCCGGCTGCATCGAAGCGCGTGATGGGGCCGATTCCCGACTGCCCGGCACACACCGCGTGCCAGGTTTTGTCGACACCGACTCCCAAGGGAGTCACGACTCCCAAGCCGGTTATCACCACGCGCCGACTGGGGGGGTACTCGGTCATGAGCGCCGTGGATCAGGTTTTTTCTTTGATATACTCGATGGCTTGGGAAACTTTTTGAATTTTTTCCGCGTCTTCATCGGGAATTTCCACGTCAAATTCTTCCTCAAGCGCCATCACCAGTTCAACGGTATCCAAGGAGTCGGCCCCTAAGTCCTCGACAAAGGACGCATCGGGTACGACGTCCTCTTCTTCCACACCCAATTGTTCTGCAATGATCTTTCGAATACGTTCTTCAGCGGCCATCGACCTTCGTACCTCCTGTTAAGCAATAGAAGTCATTCATCATCTTACGCCATGTGCATCCCGCCATTCACGTGAACAACCTGCCCGGTGATGTATCCCGCGGCGTCCGATGCCAAAAACCGGACGGCGTCCGCCACCTCGGCGGGTTGTCCCAATCGACCAAGAGGGATCTGTCGCAACAACGAGTCCCTGACCTCCTGGTTCAAGGCCCGGGTCATCGCCGTGTCGATAAACCCCGGAGCCACCGCGTTCACCGTGATGTTCCGGCTCGCGTATTCGCGAGCGACGGATTTGGTGAACCCGATGACCGCGGCTTTCGACGCGGCGTAGTTCGCCTGCCCCGCGTTCCCGATCGCCCCCACGATCGAGGCCATATTAATAATCCGGCCGGACCGCTGTTTGGTCATGGGACCCAGAATCGCCTTGGTACAATAAAACGTCCCGGTGAGATTGACCTGGAGAACGGCGTTCCAATCCTCTTCTTTCATGCGCATGATCAACCCGTCACGGGTAATGCCCGCATTATTGACCAACACGTCCACATGTCCCCATTCTTTCACCACGTGATCGACCATCCCCTTGACGGCTTCCCACTGGGCCACGTTGGCCGACAACGCCAGTCCTCGACCCCGCTGCTGTTCCACCAATTGCAGCGTGTCGGCGCATCGATCGGCTTCCAGATCCACCACGGCCACGTCGGCTCCGGCTTTCGCAAAGCATTCCGCAATGGCTTGCCCGATGCCTTGCGCCGCGCCCGTCACAATGGCTTTTTTCCCTTCCAGCACGCTTCCCTCGTTTTTTGTTTTTCGGGAACTGCGTCTTACCGTCAATGACGTAGTGTCGTCAAGGTCTTTTCCAGGGACTCCGGGTCCTGAATATGGTGTAATTCCGCCTCCGGCACAATGCGCTTGGCGAGTCGGGTCAACACCGTCCCCGGCCCGATCTCAATAAACGTCCGAATGCCCTGCTCCCACATCGCGCGAATGGTGTGCTCCCATAACACGGAGGAGGGTAACTGGCGAATCAAAGAATGGCGCACCTCTTCGGCGCGGACCAACGGACGCGCTTCGACGTTGTTAAAGAGCGGCACGGTCAAATCGGAAAGCGGCACCGCGTGCACGTGCGGAGCCAGCCGGTCCGCGGCCGGTTGCATCAGGGACGAATGAACCGGCACGCTGACGGGCAAGGGAATGGATTTCCGGCATCCTTGGACTTTGGCCAATTCAATGGCCCGTTCCACCGCGGCTTTTTCACCCGCGATCACCACCTGACCCGGGGAGTTGAAATTGGCTGCGGCCACGACGCCCACGGATTGCGCTTCCCGACAAATATCCTTGACCACCTCCCCCGCCAACCCGAGTATCGCCACGACCAGCCCGCTCCCCGCGGGGACCGCCTCTTCCATGTATCGCGCCCGTTTGTGCACCAACGCCACGGCGTCCGGAAACGACAGCCCCCCGGCGGCCACGATGGCCGAATATTCGCCCAAACTGTGCCCCGCCACCGCGGAGGGGTGAATGCGTGCATCCAAGGCCCTCCACGCGATGAGGCTCGTCACCAGCAACGCCGGTTGGGTATATTCCGTTCGATTGAGTTGTTCCGCCGGCCCTTCAAAACACAGGGTCCGGAGGTCATACCCCAGGATCGAGTTGGCCTCCTTAAACAAGGCCATGAGTTGCGGATACGCCTCACGCCACGCTTGCCCCATCCCGACGGCTTGCGAGCCTTGACCGGGAAACAGGAATGCGATTGGGTCGGACATAGATTATTAAGGTATGAGTGAAACGATCAGGAAAGTCAACGCATAAAAAGCCCGGGGGCTGAACCGTTTTCGGGACGGTCAGTCAACGATGAACTCGCCTCCATCCACACAGATCACGTTGCCGGTCACCCAATGCGACTTGGGATGGCTCAGCAAGCCGATGGCTTCCGCCACGTCCTGCGGCGTGGTCAAGCGGCCCGAGGGATTCTTCCGTTGGGCCAAGGCGATCATATCATCCGATCCCGGAATTTTCCGCAAGGCCGGGGTATCGGTGACGCCCGCCATAATCGCGTTCGCCGTAATCCCCGTGGGAGCCAATTCGAGCGCGAGCTGGCGCACGTGGGATTCCAGTGCCGCCTTCGCCGCGGATACCGCTCCATAGGTTGACCATACCCGCGCGCCGCCCGCACTGGTCATCGCAAAAATTCTTCCGCCATCTCCCATGAGGCCCCGCGCGAGTAACTCTTGCACCCAATAGACCAGACTGTTCGCCATGACGTCCAGCGTCATATCGACCTGGGCTTTACTCACGGCATCGGCACGCGTTTCGGTGACGAACCGTCTCAGGGTTCCAAAAGCCAGGGAATGGAGGAACACGCGAATCGTCGCCGGCTCACCATGCGCCCGGAATCTTGCTTCAACGGCGTCCACGACTTCCCGGCGCTTCTCCGCGTCCGCCGCGTTGACGTTGAAAAAGAGGGTTTCCCGGCCACGGGCATGGATGTCTGCGACGACACGGTCCACGTCCGGTAGCGTGGATTTTCGGTCCAAGTGCACCCCCACGATATTCATACCAAGGGTCGCCAACTCCAGGGCCACGGCCTTGCCGAATCCGCTCGATGCACCTAAGACTAACGCCCATTCTTCTGGTCTTTCATCCGTAGCCATGTTTGATC
This sequence comes from Nitrospirales bacterium, assembly GCA_965204475.1. GTDB lineage: Bacteria > Nitrospirota > Nitrospiria > Nitrospirales > UBA8639 > Bin75. The sequence goes on along the minus strand of OZ241988.1, from coordinate 2,084,203 downwards.
CTTTCTACCATCGCATCACCCCGGAGGCCCACGTGAGACCCGCCCCAAACGCCGCCATGACCACCAAATCCCCTTCTTGGATCGTTCCGTTTTTGGCGGCTTCGTCCAATGCCAACGGGATCGACGCGGCCGAGGTATTGCCGTACCGGTCGACGTTGATCATGATCCGATCGAGGGGCAATCCAACGCGCTGCCCGGCGGCCCGTAAAATTCGGATGTTGGCCTGGTGGGGAACCAGGCAATCAATATCGTCAATGCCGAGCCCATGCGCCGCAACGGCCTCCCGTATGGCTTCTTCCATGGTTTTGACGGCAATCTTGAATGTTTCATTGCCGCGCATCTTGACGCAATGCAGGCGTTCGGCCAACACGCGCTCCGACGGGGGAAGACTCGACCCGCCGCCCGGCACGCAAATCAAATCGGAGAACCGCCCATCCGCGTGTAAATGGAGGGAGAGAATTCCCCGGTCTTCTTCCGTCGGGCCCAACACCACGGCGCCCGCTCCATCTCCAAAAAGGACACAGGTGTTCCGGTCCGTCCAATCCGTGATGGACGACATCACCTCCGACCCGATGACCAGCACATACTTGTGCCCCGTCCGCACAAAGGCGTCCGCCACCGACAGGCCATACACGAACCCGCAGCACGCCGCCGAAATATCGCAGGCAGCGGCCTTCACGGCACCAAGCCGATGTTGAATCAAGGACGCGGTCGACGGTAGAGGGGAATCACCGGTACAGGTGGCCACGAGAATCAGATCGAGTTCGGCCGCCTGGACATTGGCGTCTGCCAACGCCTGCTGCGCCGCCAGCACACCGAGGTCCGAACAGGCTTCGCCGGGGGCAGCCAGGCGTCGTTCCCGAATGCCCGTGCGTTCCACGATCCAGGAATCCGACGTCTCCACCATCTGTTCGAGGTCGGCGTTGGTCAGAACATGTTTGGGAGCATAAGACCCCGTCCCGAGTATCCGACTTCTCATTCACAGGCCATTTGCGGGCTGGGCGTCATCGGTGAGGTCAGACTTTCGGCAATGTCTCGTTGGATCAGATCGATCAGCCGGCCTTGGGCTAAGGCGTCCGCCCGCCTGATGGCGTTTTTTATGGCCTTGGCCGAGGAGCGGCCATGACAAATCATGCACACCCCATTCACACCCAGGAGCGGGGCGCCGCCGAATTCGGCGTAGTCCGTCCGTCGTTTCAATCGCATGAGAGGACCCGTCATAAAGGCCAACGACAAGCGCCCCAGGGTCGAATTCATCACCTCACTCATGAGGATTTTTTTCATGGCCTCTGCCAAGCCTTCGGAGATTTTCAACGACACGTTGCCCAGAAACCCGTCACAGACGATCACGTCGGCCGTCCCGCTGTACACGTCCCGGCCTTCGACGTTCCCGATAAAGTTCAAGGAACTTTCCTTGAGCAGGCGAAAGGCCTCTTTCGTCACTTCATTGCCTTTGGTCGCTTCTTCTCCGATACTGAGGAGTCCCACCCGAGGCTGCGCGATGTCCATGAGGTGCTTGGCATACTCATGGCCCATAATGGCGAACTGATGCAACTGCCGGGCGGAACAATCGACCGTCGCCCCGACGTCCAGCATGATGGCCGTCCCCCGTATGGTCGGTAAGGTTGCCGCAATGGCCGGTCGCTCAACACCCTTGATGGTGCCAAGCAGAAAAAAGGCCGACACCATGGCGGCGCCCGTGTTGCCGGCACTCACCACCGCCTGGGCTTCGCCGGTCTTGACCAGATCGGTCGCCACCCAAATCGACGAATCGCGTTTTTTCCTGGCCACTTGCGCAGGGGATTCATGCATGTCAACTGTTTGGGAGGCGTGGCGGACCGTGACGCGGGGATCCGTGCATTGGACGCGATCCAATTCCGCTCGGAGTTGGTCTTCGTGACCCACGAGGATGAATTCGACGTCAAGCTCTTCGAGGGCTTGGAGTGCGCCTTCGACGACGGGAGTCAGGCCGTGGTCCCCGCCCATGGCATCAAGAGCAATCTTCATGGATCGTGCGCGGGCCTCCAATCGGGAGGGTAGACCGAAAACGTCTGAGGAAACCTCCGATCACCGATCAGCGGTTCCTTAGCTTTCTTGAATCGCGATGATCGCTATCCGTTTGTAGTAACCGCACGACAGGCAGGTCCGATGAGGTAACATTCGTTCGTGACATTGAGGGCAGATGGAAAAACTCGGCATGCCGAGTTTTTTGTGCGTGCGCCGTTTATCCCGCCTGGACTTGGAATGTCGATGTTTGGGGTTTGCCATTATTTTCTCCTCACGTCACGGAAACGACCCGCGTTCGTCTGTCATACACGTGACTTACGCTAACGGTTTCTGTGACAATTTGGCTTCTTGCAGGATCGCAAAGGGAGACTCCGTTTTGACCTCCTTGCACCCGCACCGCTGCACGTTCAGGTTTTGCCCGCACACCTGACATAGGCCTTGACACCCCTCCGAACAGAGGGGTTGCATCGGGATGGACAAAATGAGTTGTTCACGAAGCATCTCTTGCAATTCAATCCGTTGTTCAACCACGGAATGGCAGTCCGTTTCTTCACGCTCCGAATCTCCGGGAACGGCTTCCGGTTCTTTCGAGCGCCGCTGACTCCGATCCTTGTACACGGCCTGAAACGACAGGTCCGCAGGCGTGGCAAACGATTCAAGACAACGGACACATTCATGGAGCAGCAGGCCGTTCAGTTCGCCCTCCACCAGAAAATTCGTCTCGTCGGCATGAATCGTTGCCGTCAACGCGAGCACGTCTTGTATGCCGGGATCGTGCTCGTCTAACTGCAAGTCTTCTTTCCCGACGACGCAGGCGATACGCGTGCCTTCCGGAGGAACGTCTTTCACGCTGAAGCTGAGCGAGGCCATGTTGCCCGGACCTCCCTTAACCCGGAGAGACAGACGGGAACCGCACCGTCACGACGGCCGCCCCTACCGCTCTTCGGCAAACGCTAACAGGGCAATACTGCGGGCACGTTTGATCGCAATCGTGAGCTTCCGTTGGTGCCGCATACAGTTTCCCGATATCCGTCTCGGGATAATGCGTCCACGTTCCGTCAAAAAATTACGCAACAGGTTCAGATCCTTATAATCCAAGGGCGTGGTTTCGTGACAAAACCGGCAAACGCGCCGTCGCTGAAAAAGCCTCCCTCGTTCCACGTGCGTGTTCTCCTCGTATGCGAAATTTAGGAACCTCTGATTTAATGCACTATCGGGCGCATGGCTGCGTTGTGTCCTCGCTCAACCCTCACCTATCTCTATGATAAGCCTCAGGTTTCGCTCCGGGACGCCTTGCCCTGCATCCCGCTATCACAATAAATCAGAAGTTCCTTTATGCGTACTCTTCCGACTCGTAGGGATGATCGTGCGGATATTCTTCTTCTCCCCCTCCGGGCTCACTAGCGTGACTTTGTTTTTTCGGGCCAAACGTGACCGATTGCGCCACCACTTCATGTTTGCTGCGGCGTTGTCCGTCTTCCGTTTCCCACCGCCGCTGTTGGAGCCGGCCATCGATAATGGCGACGTCGCCTTTACTCAAGTATTGGCCGCAATGCTCGGCTTGCTTGCCAAAGACCACGATATCAACGAAACACACTTCCTCTCTTTGATCATCGGCCTGTCGAAACCGGCGATTCACCGCCAACCCGAAATTGGCGACGGGCGTCCCGCTGGGAGTGTATCGAAGTTCAGGGTTTCGCGTCAGATTCCCGATGAGAATGATCTTATTGAACCCCACCACCTTCGGACTCTCCCTGTGCAGCCGCAACCTCTTGGAACGCTTCTTCTTCCACGCGCACGGTCAAGAATTTGATGACCGAGTCTTCCAATCGATAGAGCCGTTCCAGTTCACTCACCACGTTCTCTTGCGCCGACTCAAACTGCAGCAAAATATAGGTGCCGCGCCGGTCATGTTTGATTTCATACGCGAGCTTCTTTTTTCCCCAATTCTCGGCTTTCACGATCGTCGCCCCGTGTTTCGTCAACACGGTTTTCATCTTTTCGATCACCGCCTCGGCTTCTTCATCGGCCAACGACGATCGCAGAATAAATATTGATTCATAACATGCCATACCGCACCATACCCTCTCTCCGAAAAATCCTGATTGGTCGCCCTTCACCAGCTTCGTGACAAGGGAAGGGACGGTACCACAGGGTAAAATGTACTGTCAAACCGCGTCTCCTGGCGGATCCTTCCCTTTTGCCGTCTCATGGCTTACGTCGGCAGGCGGCGATTAAAACGATTCATCGCTTCGTGCACATCGTGCGTCACAAGACAGGCCAACCCTTCAACCGCCCGGGTCAGAACGGGTTGCAGCTCTTCCAACTCCGCAGGCGTAAACGGGGCCAACACAAAATCGGCGGGGTCCACCTCCGGGGCCGGACGGCCTATCCCGATTTTCAGACGAACGAAGGCTTCGGTTCCCAGGGCCATCACGATGGACCGTAAGCCCTTATGCCCCCCCGTTCCCCCTCCGGGTCTGATGCGAAGGCACCCGCTGGGCAAGTCCAAATCATCATGAACCACGATCACGTCCCGTGCTTGGACGTCATGCGCCGCCACGAGTTCTTCCACGGCCTCACCGGACACGTTCATGAACGTCACGGGCAACGCGAGCGCAACGGGGTGACCGTGGATTCTCCCGACACCCCGTTGCGTTAAGCCGTTGAGGTGTAACGGAATCGACCACTCGGCCGCCGCGTGAGCCACGACGCGCTGTCCGACGTTATGACGCGTCGCGGCATACTCAACGCCCGGATTCCCGAGTCCGACAATAACGCGAGGGTTATTTGGGGGGTTCACTAGGGGTGGCAGGGGCCGCAGGTGCTTCGGCAGCACGCTCGGGTTCCGGCGCCTCGGCGGCCGGCGCCGCTTCCGACGACAGCATGGCGGACAATTTCTCCTCGGAAATCGGCACGGCCACGTTGACGACCATGGCGTCGGGATCGTCCAGAATCTTGATGCCCTCGCCGGCCTGCAAATCGCGGATGTGAATACCCTGATTGATTTCCAAGGCCGATGCGTCCACGTCGATTTGGTCCGGAATGCCGCTGGGCAGGCATTCGATATGTAATTCTCTCATCGGTTGCTGCAGCACGCCTTTGTCACGCTTGACTCCAATGGGCACGGCCCCCGTGATATGGACCGGTACTTTCACGCGAACCGGCTTGTCCATCGACACTTCCAATAAATCCACGTGCAAAATCGATCCTTCAAGAGGATCCCGTTGCACGTCTTGAATCACTGCGGTCCGTTGCTGCGCTTGCTCGTCCCCTTGAATCGTCAAGGAGATGAGGCCCGTACTCCCGGCCTGCGTCACCAGGATGTTCTGAATCGCCTTGGGGTCGAGTTGGATCAACCGCGACGTCCCTTGCCCGTACAGCACGGCGGGGATCTGTCCGTTGCGGCGGATTTGACGGGCTGCCCCTTTTCCGGACTGTGTTCTGATTGTGGCTTCAGTGGCAAACTCCATAACGCTCCCTCATGTCTTCTTCCCGGTCCTCAACGCCGGCGTTCGTCGTCGGCAACCGGAGCCATCCGGGACTTCCCCGATGGCTTCAGGCTGCTATTGGATACATCTTTTCATCACATGCAAAGGGATCAGTCGAACAACGAGGTGACTGATTGCTCCTTGTGGATTCGCTTAATGGCTTCCCCGAGGAGGGGGGCCACCGACAGGATACGAATTTTTGAACATACCTGATCTTTACCCTGTAGGGCAATCGAATTCGTGGCCACCACTTGCGCCAGCGTGGATTGTTCAATCCGTTCGATCGCTGGACCGGACAGCACGGGATGGGTGCACACGCCCCAGACCATGGAGGCACCTTTCTCCACACAGGCGTTGGCGGTTTCCACAATCGTGCCGGCCGTGTCAATCATGTCGTCCAGCAATAAGACGTGGCGGGCCCGCACGTCTCCGATAATATTCATCACTTGAGCCTGATTGGGCCCCTCCCGGCGTTTATCGACGATCGCCAGATTCGCTTCCAGCCGTTTGGCGAACGCCCGGGCGCGTTCGACCCCGCCGGCATCAGGCGATACCACGACCACATCCTGCAAGTGACTTTTTTTGACGTAGTCCAACAGGACCGGCCTGGCATAGAGATGGTCGACCGGGATATTGAAAAACCCTTGAATGGGCCCGGCGTGCAAATCCATGGTCAGCACTCGATGCGCCCCAGCCGTGGTAATCAGATCAGCCATCAGCTTGGCGCTGATCGGAACCCGCGGTTGGTCTTTTCGATCCTGGCGTGCATAACCGAAGTACGGGATGACGGCCGTAATCCGATAGGCGGACGACCGTTTCAACGCATCCAACATGATCAACAGTTCCATGACGGACGTATTGACCGGGTGACAACAGGACTGAATGACAAACACGTCCGCGCCTCGCACGTTTTCTTCGATTTTGACGCGGATTTCGCCGTCGCTGAAGGTCGAGACCACCGCCCGAGACAACGGCACGCCCAAATAGTTGCTGATCTCGCTGGTCAGAAGCGGGTTGGAGTTTCCGGCAAACAGTTTCAGGTCATCGGCCATGAGCACTATTCCAATGTGCGAAGCTTGTCCCCGCAGTGGTTAGCGGGGATCTATTTAAGAGAAGACGGGAGAAAATCCTGGCTCAGTACTACAGTACTATTTAGGGCATCCTCGTATGGTTGTCAACAACCCGACTTTTTTGCACTGGTCCTGCCGGCCGCGTCAGTAGACGGCGCACCGGCTTCCGGAGTCTGCTCCAATACGCCACCCTGAAGAGAAGGGCCGACGGCGACCCGATACTCCGGGATCCCGGCGAACACCTCTTTGGCACGAATGGCCTCGCCCTGCTCGCGAAAGACGCCGAACACGGTCGCTCCGCTGCCCGATAAAAGCGCGCCATCGGCTCCCATGGTCAACAACCTTTTCTTGATGTCGGCCAATACGGGATAGTCGTCGAACACGATCGCCTCAAAATCATTCTCCATCAGGGCCAGGATCCCGCTCCATGACACGGAAGACGCACGTTCAACCGATTCCAGGGCCTCGGGCATGGGGGGTACCGTTGGCCTTACCTCATCCAGGCGCCTGAACGCCTGACCCGTGTTGATCGGGAACCCCGGATTCACCAGCACGATCCATCGGACGCCTTCAAGGGTTTTCGGAATCATCCGTTGGCCCCAGCCATGCACCACGGCGGTCGGCGCCTCCATGAAAAAAGGTACGTCGCTTCCCAGGGTTTGTCCCAGGGTGGCCATATCGTTGTTGGTCCAACCGAGATCCAAGAGACGATTGAGGCCCATGATCGTCGCCGCGGCGTCACTGCTCCCGCCGCCCAGCCCCGCCTCCACCGGAATCCCCTTGACCAATTTCACGTCCACCCCCATGGAGATGCCCGCCCGTTGTAATACCAGTTCGGCGGCTCGATACGCCAGGTTGTGGGTCGGTGCCGACAGGGTTTGGTCCGAACATTCAAGGCGGACTCCTTCAAACGCATCCGTGACCCGAATCGTCAATTCATCCGTCACCCCGACCGTCTGCATGAACGACCACAGGGCATGGTATCCATTGGGCAGTCGATCAAAAATTTTGAGGATGAGGTTGACCTTGGCCGGCGGATGCACCAGCAGGGATCGATCCACGTGACTCATAAGGCACTCTTATCAACGCGCCGGACTCGTCCGCAACGACGCGACGGCCTCCATCCTCGGACGGTTAGTCGAACACGGAGGGCATCTGGAATATCGGCAGGTACATGGCCACGACAATGAACCCGATGCCGATACCCAACACGACGATGATCAGCGGCTCCAGAACCGCGGTGAACGCGGCGACGTCGCGGTCCACTTCACGCTCGTAGAGGTCCGCGACGTTGCCCAGGGCCGTGTCGAGACTGCCCGTGGCTTCGCCGACCCCGACCATGTTGGAGACCAGACGGGGAAACATCCCGGACCGCTCCAGCGGGTCGGCCAGGTTGTGTCCCTCGCGAATACTCGATCGCGCGTCCTCCAACGCCCGTGCCATGCGCTGCAACCCGGACACCTTTTGGGCGATTTCCAGGCTGCGCAAAATCGGCACGCCGCTTCCCAGCAGCACACTGAGCGTCCGCGCGACGTGAACCACGGCCACGTTTCGCCGCAGTTTCCCCAGCAACGGCACGCGAAGCACGACGTCTTCTATGATCCGTTGTCCGGGCCGGGTCTTCGCCCACAGGCGTCCCCCCATGCCCAGACCGATGACTCCGAGTAGCACCGACAGCCAATGATCCTGGAGCCAGCGACTCACCGCCAACACCACGGCCGTCGGCCAAGGCAGTGCGTCACCCCAATCGGCAAACATGGTGGCGAACATGGGGATCACCCACAGGAGTAACACCCAGACCACGAGTAAGGCCACGGTCACCACGAGCAGGGGATAGGCCAGTGCCAGCTTCACCTGCTGCCTGAGCCGCACCACTTTATCCAAGTGCTCGGCCAGCCGGGCGAACGTCTCGTCCAAGGTTCCGCTTTCCTCCCCGGCTTCGACCATGCTGACGTACCAGGGCGTAAACACCGTGGGATGCTCCTGAAGCGCCCCGGCCAGGGACGATCCCGACTCGACTTTCTGCTTCACGGCACGGAGCACGGCTTGAAAGGCCGAAGACGAGGCTTGCGTCGCCAGCATATCGAGACTCTGCGCCAGGGGCACTCCGGCTTTGATCAAGGCTTCGAGTTGATAGGTAAACACCAGCAAGTCGTTTTGAGAGACGCGAGCCGTCCCCGGGAAGGACCACCCTTCGATGGAGAAGGTGGGTTTTTCCCGGAGGCGGGTCACAAACAGATCTTGTCGGCGGAGAGTCCGCAGCGCGGCGCTTTGGTCCACGGCCTCCAGCTCTCCCTGCCGGACTCCACCCTGGCGGGTTTTCACGCGATAGACGAACGTCGGCATGCTCAGGTGCGGCTCAAGGAACAGGCCTTCTTCTTCGGAGGTCAATCCTCGGTGGATACGCTCACCACCTCTTCCATCGTGGTAAGCCCTTGCTTGATTTTGTCCAATCCGCTTCGTCGAATGGTTTTCAAGCCGTCCGCCAGGGCTTGCTGCTTAAGTTGATCCGCAGTCTGGCGTTCAAGGATCCGGGCCCGAAACCGCTCTGAGACCGGCAAGACCTCAAACAAACCGATACGGCCCTTATAGCCCGTTCCATGACACGCGACACAGCCCCGGCCACGCAGCGGGGCGACGGTTGGCGCCTCCACGTCGGTGAACCCTGCCTCGCGAAGCTGTTGTATCGAAAACCGATCATCAGGCCGTTGACAATCAGGGCAGATTCGACGCACGAGCCGCTGCGCCACGATGACACTGACCGATGACGCCACCATAAAAGGTTCGACGCCCATATCGAGTAACCGCGTCACCGCCCGGACCGCGTCATGGGTGTGCAACGTGGACAGCACCCGATGCCCGGTCAGCGCAGCCCGGATCGCTATTTGCGCGGTTTCCAAATCCCGGATTTCGCCGACCATCATGATATCCGGGTCCTGCCTCAGAAAGGCCCGCAAGATCCGGGCAAACCCCAGACCGATCTCTTCCTTGATCTGGATTTGCGTGATGCCGGTGAAATGATATTCCACCGGATCTTCAACCGTGACGATATTCACGTCAGGCGTGTTCAACACTTGCAAAGCCGCATACAATGTCGTGGTCTTTCCACTCCCCGTTGGACCGGTCACCAGGATCATCCCATGCGGGCGTTCCAAAGCCGCTAGAAAGGTCTCGGCGTCGGTCGATTCCAATCCCAACGCCGGCAGTTCGACCAGTTGCCCCGCCCGGTTCAGCAACCGAAGCACGGCTTTCTCTCCATGCAGGGAAGGCAAAACCGACAGGCGAACGTCGACGGTCCGCTGTGCTCCCAACTCCAAAGTCATGCGCCCATCCTGCGGAAGGCGGCGTTCGGCAATATCCAAATGCGAAAGGATCTTGAGTCGAGAGATCACGGCGTTCCGCAACCCCAGGGAATAGGTCATCGCCGTATGTAATACGCCATCCAGCCGGAACCGCACGCGCACGCCGCTCTCATCGGGTTCCAAATGCACGTCGCTCACACCCGTGCCGGCCGCGCGCTCGAGAATCGTCTGCACCAACCGGGCGACGGGAGACTCCTCTTCCGCCAAGGCCTCGGTTCCCGTTTCCGGCTGTGCGTACCGCAGGCTCGACGACGCCTTGTCCAACAACGACATCATCTCTTCGGATTGCAGGATTGAATCGACTGTGTGGGCGTGGAGCATGGCTTCGCCGGAATGGGAGCAGACGCGGGCAGTGGTAGTGGCGTCATGCGCGTTGGCCGGTGTGGATGAGCCGTCGTGTCGACTATCATCCCGCCCCTGGTACAACGCCTGCATGCATTGGCGAATGTCAGATTCCAGCGCGATCACCGGAATTACCTGCAACCCGGTTCGAAACCGCACTTCATCCAACACGTGCAGATTCGCCGGGTCCGCCAGGGCAATCGTCAACCGCCGGCCGACTTGATTCACCGGTACGGCCACGTGTTGTTGAGCCCAGGCTTGGGGAACGCAGTTCGCGAGTTGCGGGGTCACGTCGGCGGGGAAGGGATACGCCGTGGCCAATCCATACTGCTGGCCCAAAAACTTCAGCAACGTTTCTTCGGAAATGACCTGCCGTTCACAGAGGATTTGGCCGAGCGGTTGGCGAGTCTCCCGCTGTCGAGCCAACGCGTCCTGCAATTGAGCCGCGGTCACACAACCGGCATCGAGGAGTAATTGACCCAGCCGGGTGTGCAGCATAACCCCCCACCACGAAACGTGGAACTCCTTATGAATTCTCGGCGTTGTTCAACTGACTCACTCCCCGGTAAATATAATGCAAGCCGGACAGGACCGTCAGCAGACTCATCGTCAACAACAGGGGGAACAGCAGAGCAGGGTCCAGGCCTTGAGCGATCAAAGCGAGGACCAGGATCATATAGCTCGCCTGAAACAGGGTCGTGACCTTGCCCAACACCGTGGGCGAGGCATTAATGGTCGTATTGGTGAGATGGGCCAACAGCGTGCCGGTGAGTAAAATCGCATCGCGACTCACCACCAGGATGACGCTCCACACCGGTACCATGTCCAACAAAGAAAATGTCACAAACGTCGTCATGAGTAACAGCTTATCCGCCAACGGATCGAGGTAGGCCCCAAACCGCGTTTTCTGATTTGCCATACGGGCGATCGTGCCGTCCAGCGCATCGGTCAGTGCCGCGATTACCAACGTCACCAAGGCATACTCCACGTGCTCATAGACCAACAACCCCACAATGAGCGGGATCAACAGGATCCGGAGTATCGTCAGGCTGTTGGGGATGTTCAGCGGGACCACGCCCCCAATGGAGAAACGTGCATCCATGACATCCGTGCCTGGTCCTTGTTTGGAAATCACGGGTTACCTCCTTAATGAAATAAGACTAAGGGCCAGACGTGAGTAAGTCAACCGGAATGAACCATTTTTCTCGGGCCAGCGGCTTTGAGCACGAACCCGATCGAACGGCATGGTTGAAGGTTGCAACTCTCCCCCCTATAATCATCCTACATGCATACGAAGAGAAAGGATCTATCTGCATGAGTACCTTGCCGTTGTCATTCCGGTTACGAAACGCCGTGATCGAGAAGCACCAGTTGGAGGGCACCGATCCGAGCGATCGTTATTTTAACCGCCTTGTGCCGGTCAAACACGTGAATCGCGGCTACACGGCCATGATGACGTATGAGGCCTTAGTGACGGAAAGCGACGTTCATCAGACCGTGGGTGGCGCCGTCACGGAAATCGTGGACAAACTTCGTCACTTGGGCTTTACGCACATGCGGACGCGGTTGAATTTCAAGGGTCAAAAATATCTCGCTGAAAAAGAATCGTGGGTTGAGTATCCCGATTGATCCGTGGCCTTCTCGAACGTGTTGCGCCAACCGTTCTCCGACCATTACCTCCCTCCCCATTCCTGATAGATCGCGTCATGAATCTGCGGACGGAACGTCTTGATGGCCGTATTCGTCCGGGTCGGATGCACCCGATTGGACAAAATAATCACCTCAAGGTCACAGGACGGATCGATCCAGAGCGAGGTGCCTGTAAATCCCACGTGCCCGAATGCCCGCGACGAAAATCGCGTGCCTGACGATGAGGGAGCAGACGGGGTATCCCATCCCAACCCCCAAGACGAGGCATCGGATTGACGATGGGCAAACCGTTTTGCCAGAGTCGCATTGAGTACGCCGTCACGGCCTTGCACCGCCTGAAGCCATGCGGCTGAAAGCTGGCCGACGGCGTAAGCCGTGCCGAACAACCCGGCGTGCCCGGCACAGCTTCCCAATGCGTAGACGTTTTCATCATGCACTTCTCCGCGCAGCAAACGATTTCTCCAACGATCCCATTCCGTGGGGACGATTTCCGTGGGATCCTTGAACGTCGTTTCCGTTTCATCACAACTGAGAAACGCCAAGGATGAAATGCCCAAGGGCTCGTAGATTCTCCGCCGGCAATAGGCGGCCAAGGACGTCCCCGCGCACCGTTCGACGATCACGCCAAGCAGCATAAAGCCCACGTCGCTGTACAGACTTTGACTGCCCGGCTGATATTCGATTGGTTCGCGCGCGATGGCGTTCAGCAACGCGTGTACGCGTTGCCGTCGTTCTTCTTCATTCTGGGGCGGCAACACCGAGGGGGCCAATTGTTTATAATAGGGCCGCCAGGCCGGCAGCCCCGCACGATGCGAGAGCAGCTGCCGGAGATCGACCCCGGCGAACGGGCTCTCCCGCAACTCTTCCGCCCAGTGAGACACGGGCTGGTCCAAGTGCAAGTGCCCATCCTGGACCAGACACAACATGGCCGTGGTCGTGGCCAGAGGTTTGGTCAAGGACGCCAAGTCATAGATCGACTCCCGGTGGACGGGTTGGTCATCGGGTGGAGCCCCGTAGGTTCCGACGGCTTCATAAAATACGGCGGTTCCCCGAGACCGCACCAGGGCCACCGCACCCGGGAAGACGTTTTCCTCGACGGCCCGCTGAAATGCATGGAGGATGGAATCCATGAGCGCAACGTACTCCATTGCATATGTTTACTCATTGCAACCTGAGGCCGATGTCCCGAATGGTTTGCACCACGGCATATTGCAGAAACATGATCAGCAAAATCGCCACAATGGGTGAGACGTCGATACCGCCGAGCACACCCACCCTGCGCCGGATGATGAAAAGGACAGGGTCGGTCGCTTTGGCGAGAAACTGAACGATCGGATTCCACGGATCAGGATTCACCCACGAAATCAGGGCCCGGATAATAATCAGCCACATGTACAAAAACAGGACCGTATCCAGGACATAGGCCAGACCCTGTAAAATATTACCTGCGACGAACATGGTTCCCTCTCTTCATGACGTCTGTCATCTTCTGTGTTCCGTTCCGATTTTTCCCGACGGGCTCTCTACGATTGCCGTCGACGCGTCTTTTCGACGGGTCACGTTGCGGGCTGTCGACGCGCACCGAATAGCGCGGTGCCGACGCGCACCAACGTCGCGCCCTCTTCCACCGCAATTTCAAAATCATTGGACATGCCCATGGAGAGTTCGTGCATATGGACGCGCTGCAACGGCAGCCTGCTGATCCGTTCGGCCAAGTGTTTGAGGCGCTGAAAATACGGCCGCATCAGTTCGGGGTCCGGATTCCACGGGGGAACCGTCATGAGCCCTTGCACGCACACGGACGGGAAGGCGTCGATTTGCGAGACGGCCGACGGCAACGCGTCAGGCGAAAACCCGCCCTTGGATTCTTCGCCTCCAACATTGACTTCGATCAGGATGGCTTGGGACGTGTGTTGTTCATGGGCCCGTCGTTGAATTTCCTCAGCCTGCTCCAGGGATTCCACAGAATGAATGAGGTTGAATCGCCCTACCAACCACTTGAGTTTTCGTCGCTGAAGCCGGCCGATAAAATGCCACTCCACGTCCTCACATTCACCCACCGCCTGCATCTTGGCCTGTGCTTCCTGCCAGCGGTTTTCTCCGCAGATGGTCAGACCGGCTCGTATGGCGCCGAGGACCCGTGGCGCTTCGACGTATTTGGTCGCCGCAACCAATCGCACAGCATACGGGTCCCGCCCTGCGCGTTCCGCCGCGCGACGAATTCGATCACGTGTCTCCTGAATCTTCGTCGATAGGTCATTCAACGGTACGTCCTTGCAAAGACTCTACCCCACCCGCATTCCCTCTTCGGAAATGCGCCCCGATCAGAGGTTCCTCAACATGATTCCGCTGACCATGTTCCCATGCACTGCTCCCTCCCGGCGATAAGAGAAAAACAAATCGGGCCGACAGATGGTGCAGAGATCCACTGTATGAATATGGTCCTCGGCAAGACCGAGAGACACGGTTTGCCACCGAATGAGTTTTTTCAAATCCAACAGGCCGATCCCTGGACCGGTTTGTCTGAGAATGGTCGAATCATCGCACACGTCCGGCGGCAACTGGTCCATCACCGGCATATCGACTTCATAGCAACAGGGTCCGGCCGACGGCCCAATCGCCACGTGAAGCGAGGCCAAGCTGGCGTCGAACCGTTCCACCATGTCCCGCACGCTCTTTGTCACAATGCCATGCACCGCCCCGCGCCAGCCCGCATGCACGGCCCCGATCACTCCGCGTGAAGCATCCATCAGCAACACGGGAACACAATCGGCGGTCTGGACGGTCAATAACGTGTCGGCTTGATCGGTGAGCACGGCGTCATGGCCGCCGAAAAACTTTTGGCCGGCTTTCAGCGGACGATCAATGCTCAGTACATCCGTCCCGTGTACCTGACGAACGGAGACCACCAACGGGTAGTCGGGATCTCCGGCCTTGACTGATCCCTGTTCCCCGTTCATTCCTCCATACTGTGGCCCATACCGCGTCCCGAAGAAATGCAAGGTGCGTTGACTCAACCGCCCGAAAGACCAACTCGTGAAGGGAAACATCGGTTTACGTGTCGGAGGTTCCGCAACAAGCACCATTCTTCCTGCCCTCCTTTCCGTCAGCCCGTCAATTGGCTCTCCTTCGCAAAAACGTGGGGACTTCCCAATCCGCATCCACCAATAAATTACCCTGTTCGACTCGCGCATCCGATTCCCCTCGCCGCATAAACGCCGGACGATCCAAGTCCTCGGCCGAGCCGTCCATGGAAGCCGTCCCGGCCATGCTCAAGACCGGTTGAGGGATCGGAGGTGCAGGGAGACGAGCACGTTCCTGTGCTCCCGGATTCATGGCCGGCTTTGTTCGGAGGGAGTCTTGCTGTTGTTCAAATCCGGTCGCGATCACCGTGATAATCACCTCGTCTTCCAAGCCCGGATCGATCACGTGTCCGACGATAATATTGGCTTGAGGATCCGCGGATTCTTTCGCAATGGTTGACGCTTCGTCGACTTCATGCAGGGACAGATCCGTCCCGCCGGTGATGTTGAACAACAACCCTTTGGCGCCCTCGATTCCACTCTCTTCCAACAGCGGACTGGTAATCGCTTGCTGGGCTGCTTCCAGGGCGCGATCCGCTCCACTGGCCACGCCCATCCCCATCACCGCTCTCCCCCTGTAGGACATGACCGTTTTTACGTCAGCAAAGTCCACGTTGACCAAGCCGGGAGTCATGATGACGTCGGTGATGCCTTTAATGGCTTGACGCAGTACGTCATCCGCCACTTTGAACGCCTCCAATACCGGCGTGCTCTTTTCCACCAAGGTCAGCAGTTTCTGATTGGGGATCACGAGCAACGAATCCACGTGTCGCCGGAGTTCACGCAACCCCTCTTCAGCATAACCCATCCGACGCTGCCCTTCATGTTGAAAGGGCTTCGTCACCACGCCGACGGTCAAAATTCCCAGCTCTCTGGCCAGTCTTGCCGCGACGGGTGCGCCGCCCGTTCCGGTCCCGCCGCCCATGCCCGCCGTGACAAAGACCATATCCGCACCTTCCAAGGCCGCACGGATGTCGTCTTCACTCTCAAGAGCGGAATCCTTGCCTATTTCGGGATTCGCGCCGGCCCCGAGTCCTTTGGTGCGCTCCGGGCCCAACTGAATGCGGTACTGGGTCGAGGATTTGCTCAATGATTGAAGATCGGTGTTCGCCACCACGAACTCCACTTGAGTCAGACCGGCGGCAATCATGGTATTGACCGCGTTGCACCCTGCTCCACCAAGCCCGATCACCTTAATTCGAATCGGTGTCATTTCTTCCTCCTGAAATGCAAACATGGAACGCCTCCTTTTTATGAAACCCGAACTCCACGCCCGTCGGGATCAACCATCAGTGATCCTCCGCAACCGTGGTGTCTGAACATTTTATGCGCCAGCCCCTTAGAAAAGGTTGAGGACCCAACTTTTCATACGACCAAACACCCCTCCCAACCCGTTGCCGGCTTTCCTGCTCGCGCCGGCGAACTCGAACTCCTGGTCCGTTCGATGCGCATGCAAGATCAGACCGACACCCGTGGAAAACATGGGATTGCTCACTATATCGCGCAGGCCACCCACGCCGGACGGCACGCCGCGTCTGCCCGGCAGATCCAGGACGAGTTCGGCCGCGTCCGGCATGCCTTCCAACATCGACGTGCCCCCGGTGATCACCACTCCCGCGGCCAGTTTGCCCTCATAGCCTGATCGATAAATTTCCCGCAGGACCAATTCAAATATTTCCTCCACCCGAGGTTGAATGATTTCGGCAATTTCCCGCCTGCTCATCGCGTGCGGCGGACGGCCACCGACACTCGGGACCTCCACGACTTCCGCCTCTTTCACCATGCTGACGAGAGCCGCACCGTAACGCACTTTGATTTTTTCCGCGTCAGAGAGTGAGGTCCGCAACCCGATTTGGAGGTCAGTCGTAATATGCTGACCGCCGACCGGCAGGACTGCGGAATGACAAATCGTCCCGCCAGAGAAAATGGCCAAATCGGAGGTCCCGCCCCCAAGATCGACCATGGCAATCCCCAACGCTTTCTCTTCTTCCGAAAGCACGGCTTCGCTTGAGGCCAATGGCTGCAAGACGATGTCGACCACGTCGAGCCCGGCACGATTGACGCATTTCATGAGATTCTTGGCCGGCGGGATCGCCCCGGTGACGATGTGCACTTCGACCTCCAACCTCGTGCCGGAAATGCCGACCGGCTCTTGAATGCCTTCCTGGTCATCCACGATAAACTCTCGAGGCAGCACGTGCAGCACGCGTCGATCCGGCGGCACCACGGCATTGGCCTTGGCCGTCTCAATGGCTCGATACACGTCGGCGCGAAAGACCTCATTCCGCTTGAGCGCCACCACGCCCTTGGCCGTCTCGCTAAAAATATGGCTGCCGGCGATGCCAATGTAGACCGAGTTGATTTGAACGGCCGCCATCAACTCGGCTTCTTCCACCGCCTTTTTGATCGACTCCACGGTACTGTCGATATTGACGACGACGCCTTTTCGAAGCCCTCGGGACGAACTTGAGCCGACGCCGATGATGTTAACCCCATCACCGGGCGTCACCTGTGCCACGATGGCGCAAATTTTGGTTGTTCCAATATCAAGCCCGACAACAATGTGTTCTTTTTTCGCCATGAGCTTGTTCACCCTTTCTTACGAACGATCACCTTGCCGGCGAACCGCAAATCAATCTCATACGTTCCTTGACGGAAGCGTTCTCGAAGTGACGGTTCCACTTCGAGATACGGCTGCCACATGTCTTTGAATTCGTTCTTCACCAGAAAAAACAGCCCGTCGGTTCTTCCGACCATGAACCGTGCATCACTTAAATCGACGCTCACGGCAGGGCCAACGTGGCGCTGCAAGTGTTTGGCGAAACGGAGCCCTTTCCGAGCCTGAGCCTGCATCTCGGGGTCTCCGCCCAAAATCTTCACCGCTGAAAGCCCCATCAGTTCAGGCAACGTCCCCGCCAGCCTGTCCGGCGCAAGGGACAACACCACCCCTTCTCTGTCTAAAAACAACGTTCCGCCCGCATGTTGAAACAACGCGGCCGGCTTTCGCTCGACCACGATCACCGTCAGGGTATGAGGAAGGACTCGCCCCACCGACGCGGACGCCACAGCAGGATGCGCCTCGACTTTCTGTTCCAACCTTGAGAGATCCACCGACAGCAACGAACGATCCTCGGGTAAATCCAACAGCGACAGCACGACTCGGCGATCGAGCCGATCGGTACCGGAAAT
The DNA here is from genome assembly GCA_965204475.1 of Nitrospirales bacterium. GTDB lineage: Bacteria > Nitrospirota > Nitrospiria > Nitrospirales > UBA8639 > Bin75. The sequence continues at coordinate 2,066,009 of OZ241988.1, read as the reverse complement.
GGAGACGCGCTCAATGGACAACAAACCGGCCACGGCCGACGGAATCCACTGATAGCCCATCATGCCGAAGGTCACCAGGATGCCGAGCAATCCGCCCTGAATCATGCGGGTCCACCACCTTCGCGACGACGACCCTTGCCGAAGGGATCGGTTTCTGCGTCTCATGCCCGTCCATTCCTCCCCTTCGTGGTCCTCCAATTCGATTGCCGCGCCAGGCCGGACTGCAAAATCCGTTCCGTCAGCGAATCGTAATCAAGACCGGCCCGGGCCGCGGACATGGGTAACAAACTCCTCCGGGTCATGCCGGGAATCGTATTGATTTCCAAAAAAACGGGGCGGCCGTACCGGTTGAGCCGGAAATCGACTCTGGCGGCGCCCGCACATCCCAGCACCCGGTAGGCCCGAACCGCCAAGGCTTTCACCCGTTTCTCCTGGCCCACGGTGACGGGGGCCGGGCAAAGGTACCGTGTTTCGGCTTTCTCATATTTGGCGGCATAATCATAAAACGCATTGGGCGCGACAATCTCGACCGGTGGCAAAGCTTCGCCGTCCAACACGGACACGGCAAGTTCACGGCCGTCGATAAACGATTCCACGAGCACTTCATGATCGCGTTCAAAAGCCTGTCTCAGTGCGCCCTTCCACTGCGAGGGCTTTCGCACCACTGACACGCCCACCGTGGACCCTTCATTCGCGGGTTTGACGACCACGGGCCATGACAGATGCGTCGGCACGGCCCTGTTGCCGGTCCGCTGCATGACGACCCCGGGTGCGACGGGGACCCCGTGCATCCGCACGAAGGCCTTGGTCACCGGCTTATTCATGCCCATGGCGCTGGCTTGGACTCCCGAGCCGGTGTACGGAATGCCCATGACCTCCAACAGGCCCTGCACCGTGCCGTCCTCTCCGCCCCGACCATGCAGGGCCAGATAGGCCAACTGAACCTTGCGCGCCCGTAGCTTGCGCGGCAGGGAGACGTCCACGTCGATGCGGGTGGCGGCATACCCTTTGCGAATCAACGCGGCATACACCTCCTGTCCGGTTTTCAAGGAAATCTCACGTTCCGCCGATTGCCCTCCCATGAGGACTCCTATACGGGCTGAAGTTAACGGCATGGTCCTCTTCACTGTCTCTGCATGCTAAGGAACCTCCCTCTCACCCACCACTTTCCATTCCAACTCCAACGTGATTCCCGTTCGGTGCAACACGGCCTGTTGGATCGTTTCGATGAGCTGGAGCACGTGCGTGGAGCGCGCGTGTCCGAGATTGACGATAAAATTCGCATGTTTGGTCGACACTTGCGCATCCCCCACCCGACACCCCTTCAGACCGGCTTCTTCAATCAGCCGGCCGGCCGTGGTCCCTTGGGGATTTTTAAAGACCGACCCGGCATTGGGTTGCGAGAGGGGTTGCGACTGCTTTCGATACTGCAGATAAGACTTGGTGCGTGATTCAATGGTTTCTCTGGAGGCGGGGGTGAGACGCAGCCACGCCCCCACCACAACGCCTTGGGGCAGGCTGACCGAACGATATGCAAAAGCCACGTCCGCCGCAGCATGGGTCACTAACCGTCCCTCGGGATCGACCATTTGAATGGCATCCAAACAGTTTTGCATTTCTCCCAACTTCGTCCCGGCATTCATCACGACCGCGCCCCCGACGGTTCCGGGTATGCCGGCTGCCCATTCGAGACCCGATAACCCATGATGCACGGCAAAACCCAGCAGAACCGGCAACCGCGCACCGGCTTCGGCGAAGACGAGCCGGTTGTCCTCTTTTTCAATGGCTGCCAAGTTGGCCAGACTCAAGACGATGCCTCGAATGCCGCCGTCCTGCACCAACAGGTTCGTGCCCCCCAGCACCATGATGGGAATCCGAGCGGTATAGGCTTGACGAACGATCCGACACACGTCATGGACGTCTTCCGGGCTCACCAACGCGTCGGCCGGTCCCCCGATGCACAGCGACGTCAACTCTGCCAACGGCGCGTCAAACACGACTTCTCCGCGAGTCCCCGACAGGGCCGTTTTCAAATCATGCTGGTTCGACACGGTCAACACGTCTCCCGCTCCCTGGCAGTCTGCTCCACAGGCTCACACCAACTCCAACAACTCGACCCCCACCTTCCACACGTCTCCGGCACCCAGCGTGAGGACCGTATCACCGGATCGAAGTTCCGAGACCAATCGACTGACCAACACGTCCTGTTTCTCCACCCAATGGACCGCGGGGTGTCCCATGGTCCGGATTCGTTCAGCCAGGATTTCCCCGGACACGCCGTCGATTGACGTTTCGCCGGCCGCATAAATCGGCGTCACGAACAGGACGTCCGCTTGCTCAAAGGCGGACGCAAATTCATCCAACAGATCGTGCGTCCGGCTGTACCGATGAGGCTGAAAGATCACCACCAACCGCCCCGACCATACGGCTCTGGCCGCCTCCAGAGTCACCCGGATTTCCGTCGGGTGATGGCCGTAATCGTCCACGACCACGATGCCCCGTTTCTCTCCACGGATATGAAATCGCCGTTCGACCCCGGAGAACGAGGCCACGCCGGCGCGGATCAAGTCCAGCGGGACGTCCAGTTCCAAACCCACCCCAATCGCAGCCAACGCATTGGACACGTTGTGGACGCCCGGAATCATGAGTCGAAACGGGCCCAATTTCTGTTCGCGAAACTGAACGCGAAAATTCGTGGTCTGTCCCTTGATTTCGATATCCGTGGCATACAGATCCGGCTTGGAGGAACCTGACGCCTCCCGGCCATAGGTCACGTATCGCTTCTGGACCTGAGGCAGCATCTCTTGTAGAAGCGCGTCATCCGCGCACAGAATGGCGAGGCCATAAAACGGCACTTTATTGACGAATTCCAAAAAGGCCGCTTTCAGTCGATCCATGGATCCATAGTGGTCAATATGCTCCCGATCGATATTCGTCACCACCGCAATGGCGGGAGACAGTCGAAGGAACGACCCGTCACTTTCATCGGCCTCGGTAATGAGCAGGTCGCTTCGCCCCAACCTGGCGTGGGTGCCCATGGCATTCACCTTCCCCCCCACCACGAACGTCGGATCGAGGCCGGCATGCGCCAACACCGACGCGACAATGGACGTCGTCGTGGTTTTCCCGTGAGCCCCGGCAATCGCCACCCCGAACTTGAGTCGCATGAGTTCCGCCAGCATTTCGGCCCGCGGGATCACCGGCACGACTCGCTGTTTCGCAGCCACCACTTCCGGGTTCGAAGCCTGAACGGCTGAAGAGATCACCACCACTTGCGCCCCTTCCACGTGGGAAGCATCATGCCCGATGGCTATGTGTCCTCCCAGGGTTTCCAACCGGCGCGTATTGTCCGACGGGGCCACGTCGGACCCGGTGACGTGATAGCCCAGCGTCAACAACACCTCGGCGATGCCGCTCATCCCACTCCCCCCGATCCCCACCAGATGAATATGCCGAATCTTTCTAAACACCGTCCGTCAACGTTCGTTCAGGGGGGCTTTGCCCCAATAACCGATAGCACTCGTGGATCATGGCCGCGGCCGCACCGGTGTTTCGCAACCGCAGGCTTTGTGCCGCCATGTCTCGAACACGATCCGGGTGGTCCAGCAACCCCTCAATCTCTTCAGCCAACCTGACCCCGGTCAGCGCGGGCTGCAGCAACACAATGCCCGCCCCTGCCCGCTCCACGACGCGGGCGTTGGATTCCTGGTGATTGTGCGTCGCCTGCGGAAACGGAATGAGGATGGAGGGTTTGGCGCAGGCGGCGATTTCCGATAACGTCAAGGCCCCGCACCGGCAGATCACCAGATCCGCTTGGCGAAGCGTCCCGGGCATATCCTCGACAAACGGCAGCACTTCCGCCTTCACGTTCATTTGGCGATATGCTTGGGAAACACGATCGAAGTCGTTCGATCCCGACTGATGAATCACCGTGAGCCGGCTCCGGATCCGGGAAGAGGCCCGGACGGCTTCGAGCACAATGGAGTTCATGACGCGGGCGCCTTGACTGCCGCCACAGATCAACAGCGTGTCGATCCGGCCCGATCCGAGGCTCGGTGGCGGAGCGACAAAGGCTCTTCGCAACGGGGTTCCCACCACGGCGACCTTGTCGGCGCGAAAATAGGGCGTGGCGCGTTCGAACGAAACGAAGATTCGATCGGCCAAAGGCCCCAAGACGCGGTTGGCTATTCCCGGGATCGCGTTCAGTTCCACGACGGCTCGCGGAATTCTCAACAGCCAGGCCGCGAAGACCACCGGCGGGCTCGTGTAGCCGCCGGTACCCACGACGAGCTCCGCTTTGGATGCGCGCAACAAGCGAAGACATTGCCACACCGCCCCGGGTATCAGCAGCAGCGCCTTGATCGAAGACCATATCCCTCGACCCACCACTCCCTGCACTCGCAGGGTTTCCATCCGCCACGGCGTGCCGGCCATCATCGTCCGCTCGAGAGCGCGACCCGTCCCCACCAACGTCACGGACGTATCGGCGGCCTGACGACAAAATTCTTCGGCCAACGCGAGCGCCGGGTAAAAGTGTCCTCCCGTGCCACCTGCTGCAATTACCACGTTCATCCCATCCCGAACGAAGATAGAGGCCGGCCCGTCGGGCCCGCCCGGGAAATACTCAAGAGAATGCCCATCGCTACCAGACTCACGATTAATGAAGAACCCCCATAGCTCACGAACGGCAACGTCAATCCTTTCGTCGGCAACAGACCGGACACCACGCTCATGTTGATGAGCACCTGTATCCCGACCAGCAAAGTCACCCCGCAAGCCAAATGACGGCCAAAGGCATCGGGGGCCTCTCCTGCGATTTTGAACCCCTTGACGATCAGGATCGCGAATAAGGTGATCAGTAACCCCGTTCCGAGAAACCCGAGTTCTTCCCCAACCAGAGCCAGCACAAAATCCGTGTGCGCTTCAGGCAGAAAAAACAACTTTTGTCGCCCGTCGCCCAACCCCACGCCGAACAACCCGCCGTTCCCCAACGCGACAAACGATTGGGTGAGTTGGAAGCCGGTATCGGCCGAATCCTGCCAGGGGTCCAAAAAATTCAACAGCCGGCGACGGCGATAATCGGACTGCATGATCAACGCGTAGGCCACGGCGAGCAGGCACACGCCCAGGCCGAGAAGATGGGGAAGCCTGGCCCCGCCCAAAAACAGTAAGCCGAACAACAACAGCGTCAGAACCACGGCCGTTCCCATATCGGGCTCGAGCAAGAGCAACCCCGCGAACAGCCCGACGACTGCCATGGGAGCCATGACCCCGCGAGTGAAGGTGATGAGATTCTCCTCTTTCCTGACGAGAAATGACGCCAGGTACAACACGATGGACAACTTGGCGATCTCTCCGGGTTGAATGGAAAACCCGGCCACGCGAAGCCACCGACGCGCGCCATTCACCTGCGTGCCCAAGAAGGGGAGCAGGACCAGGACCAAGAGGACGAACGTCAGGACCAAGCCATAGGGTGCGAGCGTTTTCCACACGTTGTAATCCCGTTGAGCCACCCAATGAAGGACCACGAGTCCGAACAACAGCCAGAGACTTTGCCGTTTCAAAAAAAACGTCGAATCTCCGTAACGCGTTTCCGCCAACACGCCGCTTGCGCTGAACATGATAATCAGCCCGATGAGGGTCAACAGATACGTCACGATGAGGACGGTCCGATCCATGGGACGCGAAGCAGGCCTGTCCGTGCCGGCATTCCATGCCAAGGATAGCTGGATCTTGTTGCCGCGAACGCGTGACATCGTGGTCCACCTCATCCATCAATCGGCCAAGGCATTCACCAGATCGCGAAATTGTTGTCCTCGATCGCGATAATCGCGAAACATGTCAAAACTGGCACAGGCCGGAGAAAACAACACGGCGTCACCCGTTACCGCCAAGTCCGCGGCCAGGGTGACCCCCGCGGCCAGGGAAGACACGCGGCTGATCGTTCCCACGCCTGTAATAGCCTGGGCAATGGTTTCCGCGGACTCCCCCAACACGATACAGTGTTTGACGCCCGGCTCGAGTGCGACTTTCAAGCGACCGAACTCGCTCCTTCCCTTTTCTTGTCCCCCCAGGATAATGACGAAAGGCTGCCGGAGACTGTCGATAGCTTTCAGGGTGGCATCGACGTTCGTTCCCTTGGAATCATTGATAAACGTCACGCCTCGTCGCTCACGCACGACTTCACAGACGTGGGGCAGCCCCTGAAACGATCGGACGGCCCGTTTCATGCCGTCCCGGGAACATCCCCTGACCATGCCGACGGCGAGAGCGGCGAGAACGTTGGAGACGTTGTGAATCCCCGGAAGGGGAATGTCGCAAACCGGCATCAGTTCGTCCTGCTGTCCTTCCCATCGAGTCATGATCGTCTCACCGGCCACCCACACGCCATTGGGCACTTCGTTGCGCACGCTGAATTCGACGAGTCGCCCGCGCAGAGAATCTCGAATGTGCCGGACTTCCGCCTCATCGGCATTCAGAACGGCAAAGTCCCCTGCGGTCTGATTTCGAAACAGGTTGGCTTTGGCCCCGGCATAGTCGGCAAAACTCGCATGGCGATCCAAGTGGTCCGGGGTAATATTGAGCAGCACCGCCACGTGCGGATGAAACCGGTCGATCGTTTCCAATTGAAAACTCGACAATTCGGCGACGATTTCCTGAAAGGGAACCGGCTCCTCGGGGCTCACGCTTGCGCGTTGGTGTACGGCCAGGGCGGCTTCCGTCAATGGAGTCCCCAGGTTTCCACCGACAAAAGGCGTGGCCCCGCATTCCTGTAAAAGGTTTCCGATCAATGACACGACGGTGCTTTTCCCATTCGTTCCGGTGACTCCGATAACGGGGACGGACAAGAACCACGAGGCCAATTCGATTTCGCCGATTACAGGAACGCCTCGCCGGCGCACGGCGTCGAGTTCCTCCAGGGCCGGAGGAACACCAGGGCTCACGACCACCAGATCAACGGCTTCCAGCCCCTGCGCAAATCGTTCCCCGCCGAACGGATGAACCCCCTGAACGTCGGATACCCCCGTGGCCCATTCCGTTTCAGGTTTGTGATCGACCAGCGCCACCTTGGCTCCGAGCGCAACCAGCAACCGCGCCGCGGCCACGCCGCTTTTGCCCGCCCCGGCCACCGCCACGGATTGCCCGGCAAGATCGGGGGCCCGGGGCCGTGGATTCGTGCGATGCGTCCGTCGAGACATCTTCTCCAACGTCAAAGGCATAGGGTTAACGCAGCTTGAGGGTGCTGAGACTCAACAGGCTCAAGAGAATCGCCACAATCCATAGTCGAACCACCACCTTGGGTTCCTCCCATCCTTTCATTTCAAAATGATGATGGATGGGCGCCATCAAAAAAATCCGTTTCCGGCGCGATTTATAGAACAGCACCTGAAAGATCACGGATACCGCCTCCATGACGAACACGCCGCCGACCAGGATCAGCAACAACTCATGCTTGCTGACCACGGCGACCGTGCCCAGGGCCGCGCCGAGGGGCAAAGACCCCACGTCCCCCATGAACACCGACGCCGGATACGTGTTGAACCACAGGAACCCGAGACTGGATCCGAAGACGGCCGCCATCAGAACGGCCAATTCCCCGGCACCCTCGATATACGGAATCAGCAAATACTCCGACACCACTTTATTCCCGGCGGCATAGGCCACCACGGCATACGCCATCGACGCCACCATGACCGGGCCGATCGCCAACCCATCCAACCCGTCCGTCAAATTCACGGCATTGGAGCAGCCCACGATCACCAGGATGGCGAACGGAATGTAGAGCGTCCCCAAGTCGGGCGTAAACGTTTTGAAAAACGGAACACTGAGTTCCGTGGAATACCCGGGAGAGGTATAGAAAAACAGGCCGATTCCCAAGGCAATGCCGATTTGCGCCACGAACTTTTTGAGCACGGTCAACCCTTCCGAACGACCCCGGGAAATTTTGATGTAGTCGTCGAGAAACCCGACGAGCCCGAATCCCACGATGGACAACATCACGATCCACACGTAGAGGTTGCGTACGTCCGCCCACAGCAACGTCGACAGCAACACGGCGAAAATAATGAGAATGCCCCCCATGGTGGGGGTTCCTTGTTTGGCCTGGTGGTGGCGCGGCCCCTCTTCCCGGATCCGTTGTCCCAATCCGAGTTCCTGCAATTTCTTAATCAAGGGCGGAGCCAGGAAAAACGCGACGACAAACGCGGTCAGCGCCGCGTAAATGATCCGAAAGCTCAAATACCGGAACACGTTGAAAATTGCGATGTCCGTGTGCAGTGGGTATAACCACCAGTACAACATAGGCCTTATCCTGTCGTTATGCCTGTGCCAGCTGCGATCGAAGTGCATCCGCCAGGCACTCGAACCGCATGGCCCTCGAGGCTTTGAGCAAAATGACGTCTCGGGGTTCAATTAACTTCTTGAGGATGCGTGCCGCGTCGCCGACGCGGCGGGCTTCGAAAATCCGCGATGCGGGCATGCCCTCCGCGGAGGCTCCGCGAGCTACATCCCTGCCCAATTCCCCGCAGGCAACCAACAATGAAACACGGCTCCCGGCAATAAAAGCGCCGACTTCCCTGTGCAGGGTCCGCGTTTCCGTTCCCAACTCCAACATGTCTCCCAGCACGGCAATGGTCCGTCGGCCGGCACCCAATTCCTGTAACAGCGTCACGGCCGCCTTCATGGAATCGGGGTTCGCGTTATAGTAGTCCTGAATCACGCTGATCCCCTGCCAGGAAGAGACCTGGGACCGCATGACCACGGGCCGAAATCGACTCAAGCCGATTGCCATGTTCATGACCGACAGCCCCAGGACGTGACCGACCGCAATCGCGGCCAGGGCATTCGACACGTTATGGATTCCATGTACGTGGAGCGACAGCCGGTGAGACCGTTGCCGTCCGGTCACGTGGAGACGAAATTCGGTTCGTGCGCCTTGCCGCCGAACATGGCTCCCGCGAACGTCCGCTTGCTCCCGGAGTCCGAACGAGACCACCGCGCAGCGGGCGCGGCGCCGGAAAAACTCGTAATACGGGTCATCCGCGTTCAACACGACGGTGCCGTCACGAGGAAGACGGGCCAACAATTCGGCTTTCGCCCGGGCGGACCTCTCGACGCTGCCAAAGAATTCCAAATGGTCGCTTCCAACGTTCGTAATGAGGCCGATGGTCGGGCGGGCGATTTCCGCCAACCGCGTGGTTTGCCCTTCGGCATCCACGCCCAATTCGAGCACCGCCGCCTGATGGGCCGCGGTCAACCCGAGCACCGTGTGCGGCAACCCGATGCGATTGTTCAAATTGCCGGCGGTTTTCCTGAGGCTCCAGCGCTGCGACAGCGTTTTTGCGACCATCTCCTTCGTGGTGGTTTTGCCGTTGCTTCCCGTCACCGCCACAACGGGAATATCAAAGCGGGCGCGGTGAAACGTCGCCAGATCCTGATATGCTCTCAAGGAATCCGCGACCTTGACGACGAACGGAACCGATCGCGCCGGGACGAGTTTGTCGACCTTGGCACGGCGCGGGAAGGCTTCGAGCACGACCCCCCTTGCTCCGCGGGTGAACACCTCATCGAGAAACCGATGCCCGTCAAACCGCGCACCTTTCAACGCGACGAACAAATCGCCTTTGCGCACCTTCCGGGAATCGGTACACACCCGTTGAACCCGCCAACCCGTCGTGCCCTTGAGTAACGTTCCACCGGTTGCAGCCAGCACTTCGTCTCCCGTAAACAGCGCCATTGTCGGAGAGCCTATTTCCCGTCCGGCAAGCCCGCCAACAGTTCGCGAACCACTTCCCGATCAGCAAAACGATGCCGCGTCGTGCCGATGATCTGGTAATCTTCATGCCCTTTCCCGGCGATCAGCACCACGTCGCCCGGCCGGGCTTCAAGGAGCGCCGACCGAATGGCCGCTCGACGATCAGGGATCACGTACGACGCGCCCCGTTCCGACGCCGAAAGACCCTGCACCCCCTGTTCAATATCGCGCAGAATCGCCTCGGGATCTTCGGTGCGAGGATTGTCCGAGGTCAGAAACACCACGTCACTGCGTTGGGCCGCGACCCGTCCCATTTTCGGTCTTTTCCCCGGATCACGATCACCCCCACAACCAAAGACCGTGATGATCCGTTCCCGTCCCAGTTGCCGGGCGGCGGCCAACAGCCGGGCCAGTGCATCTTCCGTATGGGCGTAATCTACGATCACCGAAAAGGCCTGCCCGGTCTCCACGCGCTCGAACCGGCCCGGCACCGTTCGGAATCCCCGGATCCCCTGCCGCACGTCTTCCGGAGACAATCCCCGGGCGAGACCGACGCCGATACCCGCCAGGAGGTTCGAGACATTGTGTTCTCCGACCAAGGGACTTTCGATATCCAAGGAACCGCGTGGCGTATGAGCGGTAAACCGCGTTCCCTCCATCGAGAGGCTCACGTTCGTCGCGTACAAGTCCGCTGGCCGGTGCAGGGAATACGTCCATGTCGGCACCGGGGCCTCTGCTTGCAACCGCACCCCCCATGAATCGTCAATATTGATGATCGCACGTTTGGGTCCCATTTTGGAGGCAGGGACGACAAACTCCCGGAAGAGTCGCGATTTCGCGTGATAGTAGGACTCCATCGTCTCGTGGAAATCCAAATGGTCTTGAGTCAAATTCGTAAAGACCGCCACGTCGAATTCACAGCCTTCGACCCGGTCCAGCGCCAGGGCATGCGAGGAGACTTCCAGGACCGCCGTATCCATCCCCGCCTCCACCATACGATGCAGGAACGCCTGCAGCGGAATCGCACCCGGCGTCGTGTGACTGGCCGCCTGATGCTCCGCGCCGACGTGATACCCCACGGTGCCCATGAGACCCGTCCGGTAGCCGCCTTGTTCCAGGATCGCCTGACTCACGTGCACCACCGTGGTTTTCCCGTTTGTCCCCGTCACGCCGACCATGCACAACGATTGGGAGGGCTGCTGGAAAAATCGCGAGGCTAACCGACCGAGCGCCTTCCTGGAATCTTTCACTTCGATCCAGGCCGGGCCGCCTTGTTTTCTGACGTGGGATGAAGCTTGAAACGGAGCTTGAACCACGACGCCCCCTATCTGTTGCCGACACACTTGAGCGACGAATGCATGACCATCGACCTGCTGCCCTTTGACGGCGACAAACAATCTGCCTGGTGCGACTTCCCGTGAATCATCCGTGATGCCGGACAGCTCCACGTCGAGGTTGCCCGTGGCGCTGACCACGTCGATGGGCAGCAGTAACGTCGCTAACGTCATTCCCAGTTTGGCTGATACCCGTCGAGGTCAAGCCTTGAACGGGACGCCACCACCCGATTTTCCTCGCCGGGAGCCACGCTTAAATGGCGGAGCGCCTGCTCCGCCACCTTCCGAAATACCGGAGCCGCCACCACCCCTCCCCAAGCCGGACCCTGCGGTTCATCAATCACCACCAATATGGCGAGTTGCGGATCCTCGGCGGGGACGAATCCAACAAACGAGCCCACGAATTTGGTTGACGAATACGTGCCTGTTTCAGGATCGACCTTCTGTGCCGTTCCGGTCTTGCCCGCTACCCGATAGCCCGGGACGGCCGCGCGCTTTCCCGTCCCTCGTTCCACCACGTTGACCAGGAGGTCCGTGACGGTTTTTGCAGTCTCGGCGCTAATGGGACGACGGCGAATATGAGGAACGTGTTCCCAGACGCTTCTTCCCTGCTGGTCGGAAATCTCCCGTACCAGGAAGGGCCTCATGAGCCATCCCTCGTTGGCAATGGCCGACACGGCCGTCAGGAGTTGCAACGGCGTGACGGCAATCTCCTGCCCGATGGCCAAAGAAGGCAGGCTGCGCTGACTCCATTGATCCGGCCGTCTCAAGATACCGATGGATTCCCCGGGCAGATCGATTCCCGTTTTTTCGCCAAAGCCGAACGTGCGCAAGAAGCGATAGACCCGTTCAGGCTTCAGGTCCAATGACATTTTGACGAAGGCCACGTTGCTGGATCGTTGAACGGCTTCACGAAACGTCACCCATCCGGCTTTTTCATGGTCATGGATCACGGTCCCACTGATCGGGATCTCTCCATCACCCGCATACAGCAAGGTGTCGGGAGTGATGCTCTTCGATTCCAAGGCGGCGGCGGCCAGCACCACCTTGAGCGTCGAGCCCGGTTCGTAGGGATCGGTCACCCCGCGATTCCTCCACTGCTCGGGTGACGCCTGGTGGATCTGATTCGGGTCAAACGTGGGACGAAGGGCCCAAGCCAACATCTGGCCGGTTTTGGGAGCCATGACCAGCACGGCCCCGCCCTGCGCCTTGGTGCCCCTGACGGTCTGTTCCAGGGCTTCCTCCGCAATATACTGAATGACTTCATCGATGGTCAGGGAGATGGCATGCCCGGACAGAGGCTGAGGTTTTCGCCGGCTCTCGGGAATGATGACTCGTCCCAGCGCGTCCTGCTGCAACACCACCTGACGCACTTGGCCTCGGAGGTGCTCATCGTATCCGTTTTCGAGCCCTTCAAGGCCCTGACTGTCAATCCCCGCGAATCCCAGGACATGGGCCAATAACGTTCCCTTGGGATAAAATCGACGCGATTCCACCACGACGTCAACACCGGGGAGGGCCAGATTGGTCAATTGTTCGACCTGAGCGTCCTCAATTTTCCGTTGAATCCACACGAAGTCCCGTTTGGCTCGTAACCGCTCTTCCAGCGGCTCTCGCGGAACGCCCAGCACCTGTGCCAGTTGTCGCGCGACTCGAGGCGGATTGTCGATGGAGGACGGCGTGGCATATACGGATGACACGTCCAGGTTCAACGCCAACGGTTTCCCTTGCCGGTCCACAATGGCGCCACGGTTGGAATCAAGCGTGATAATCTTCTCGTGCTGCTGGCGGGCTCTCTGCATCATCGTCTCTGCTTGAAGGACCTGAAGATCGAAAAAACGAAAGAGCAGAATGGCGAACCCGAACAGAAAACACAGACCGAGGAAGGCCCGTCGTCCGGCTCCGTGCCCGGCTGCTTTGACTTCCTTTTTCGTGAATGACCGGTTCATTGTCAGTCTCCCGTTTGCCGAGCCAACCGAAGCGGAGACTCAGGCTCGTTGCTCGGGCTTCCGTTCTCCGGTTGACTCGGGACCAGGACCACTTGCCTCGCATCCGGAGGTCGCATCCCCAGTTTGTCGCCGGCCTCCGAGGCAAGTCGTTCGGGCGCCGTCAACTGAGAGAGTCGGGCCTGCAAGCGGTCGTGCTCCTGCGTCAAGGCGGCTTTTTTCTTCAACAAGGCGTCCAGTTCATACCCCAATCGTACGACGTCAACCTTTCCCCACACGTAAAAAAGGAGCACCCCGCTCACGCTCATCATCAACAACGTCCAGAGAACCCACTTCATGCGTGGCCTCTTTGTTCGTCTCCCCACCCGGGCTTTCGTTCAAGAACTCGCAACTTCGCGCTACGCGCACGGGGATTGGCCCGACGTTCTTGCAGGGAAGGGGAAACGGGTTTTTTCGTCAAGATGGTCCATTGATCCGGAGCCTCATGAGCCAAACGCCGAAACGCCTGTTTCACCACACGATCTTCCAGCGAGTGAAAAGAAATCACACACAGACGGCCTCCCGGGGCCAGGACGTCGATGACCTCGTCCAGCCCGGTTTTCAGCGAGCCCAATTCGTCATTGACCGCCATCCGAAACGCTTGAAAGGTCCGCGTCGCAGGATGAAGGCGTCCGGACCGATAAGACCGCGGCACGGATTCTTTGATCACCCTCGACAAATCCATCGTGGTCCGAAGAGGGGATTGGCGGCGAACACGGACGATGGCCCGCGCAATGCGCCGGGAATAGCGTTCCTCTCCCAACTCATGAATGATCCGGGCCAGTTGCGTTTCAGGCAGCGTATTGATGAGATCTTCAGCCGTTTGACCGTGAGTCGGATTCATCCGCATGTCCAACGGGCCGTCCTGTTGAAAGCTCAATCCTCGTTCGGGCTGATCCAATTGAGCGGAAGACACTCCCAAATCGAACAGAATGCCGTCTGCGTTTTCTCTGTTGGCCAAGCTCATCACCGATTTCACGCGTTGAAAATTTTCACAATAAAGGGAGATTCTGGACCGGTAAGCTTGAAGCCTCGTTTGTGCATGGGCAATCGCCTGAGGGTCCCGGTCGATCCCGATGAGCACGCCATCGGGCGCGCTGGCCTTCAGAATCTCCTCAGCCGTCCCTCCCAAGCCTACAGTGCAATCCAGGTAACACCTTTGCTCGCGCGGTCGTAACCAGGTCACAACCTCCTCTAACAACACCGGAACGTGAATCGAACTATCCAACTATCCCTATATGACTCCTATTGATTCCCACTTTCTTCCACTTTTTTCCACTTGACGGGCAAACTATACTCGTATTCACAATTTTGTCAAGCAAAATCAAACACTTACTGCTATGGACAAGCCAAGACGCTGGCAGCGTCGGCTACCCAAAAATTTTACACGGATTTATCGGGAAAGGGGCCTGGAAGAGGTGCGGCCTCCTCCCGGTTCGTAGCCCGGAACAGGCCTCAGGGGTAGAGGCGATAGAGCATGCGCGGGAAGGGAATGGTTTCGCGGACGTGCGCAATGCCGCAAAGCCAGGCCACGGCGCGTTCGATGCCCATGCCGAACCCGGCATGGGGCACGGACCCATAGCGTCGCAGGTCCAAGTACCACTGGAAGGCTTCCGCAGCAAGTTCGTGGTCCTGCAAGCGTGCGGCTAACGTCCCGTAATCATGAATGCGTTGCCCGCCCCCGATGATTTCGCCGTATCCTTCCGGAGCCAACATGTCCATGCACAGCGCCCGGTCGGGTTTGTCGGGGTCGGGTTGCATATAAAAGGCCTTGATCTTCGCAGGATACCGATGCACCAGGACGGGTTTTCGAACTGCTTGGACAGGATGGTTTCATCATCCGCTCCGAAATCATCGCCTTCCCGGATTGACGATCCGAGACCCTGCAAGCGCTGAATCGCTTCATCATAGGTGAGTCGCGGAAAAGGTGGAACGACCGCTTCCAATTTGGCAACGTCCCGTTCCAACACCTCTAATTCTTTCCGGCAGTTCTCCAGGACCCGTTGCACCACCATCGCCACGAATGCCTCTGCCAGGTCCATCGCGTCGGGCAATTCCGCAAACGCCACTTCAGGCTCCACCATCCAAAACTCCATCAAATGCCGGCGGGTCTTGGATTGCTCGGCACGAAACGTCGGACCAAAGCAATACACTTTTCCAAAGGCTGCGGCGGCGGCTTCACTGTACAATTGCCCGCTTTGCGTCAAGTAGGCCGTGTCCTCAAAATATTGCGTTTGAAAAAGCGTGGTCGTGCCTTCGCACGCGTTCGGCGTAAAAATGGGCGCGTCAATCAGGACAAATTCCCGTTCGTCGAAAAAGTCCCGGCAGGCTTTGATGATCGCGTGCCGGATTTTCAGGATGGCCTGTTGGCGCGTCGAACGAAGCCAGAGATGGCGGTGGTCCATCAGAAACCCGACGCCATGCTCTTTGGGTTGCACGGGAAAAGGCTCGGCGAGATGAATGATCTCGAAAGCGGTCACCTCTATTTCATACCCGCCCGGGGCCCGCGCCTCCGCACGCGGCACTCCGGTGACCGTCAAGGAGGATTCTTGAGTCAGGTGAGTCGCGAGACCGAATTGTTCCTCTCCCAAGGTCCCTTTGCTCAAAATGGCCTGGATATCCCCGGACCCGTCCCGAAGCGTCAGAAACTGCAGTTTGCCGCTCGACCGATGATGCCGGACCCACCCCCGGAGACGAACTTCCCGTCCGACCATTTCAGCAATCTGAGAGACAGGCACGATTGGGATACTCATACGAGTGTCTACGCCTTCGTCCGGCAATGGAACGACTCGATCATCTCGACGAGGACGCCAGCCTTACATGGGAGAGGCTTCCGCGGCTTGTCCTGCAATTGTATGCCACAAACGCGAATTGACACCGACTCGCTCCCAAGACTATCATATTTTTTCAAAGGAGGTCCGCAGATGAGTTATACCATTACCGTACGAGAATTGAAGGATCGCTTGGATAAAGGGGACAAGGTGTTTTTATTGGACGTCCGGGAACCGCATGAATTTTCCATGGCCAAGATTGAAGGGTCCACCCTCATTCCCTTGGGCACGTTGCCCCAATCGCTCAATCAACTCGACCCGGCCGATGAAATCGTGGCCTTGTGTCATAAGGGCATGCGCAGTGCCGACGCCGTGGGATTTCTCCTCCAGCAAGGCTTCTCCAACGTGAAGAACCTGATCGGGGGCATTGACGCCTGGTCCGTTGAAATCGACCATTCGGTTCCGCGTTATTGATCGTCAGTAAAGCGCCGGTATGAAGCGCCGGCGCTTCTGCTGCTGAAAGAACTTCACCGTCTCATCCAAGCCTTCCGAGAGGGACACGCCCGGCGCCCAGTCCGTCTCTTTCTCCAGTTTGCTCGCATCGAGGACACTGCGAATTTGCTCGCCTTCTTTCGCGGGACCGTGGATTTCCTGGCAATGGGAGTTCGTCAATTCTTTCAGCCGGGTAAAGATCTCATTCACCGTCGTCTCGGTCCCGGTCCCGACGTTGAAAATTCCCTCTACTGATGGGACGAATACCGCCCGCACCGCTTCCACCACGTCTCCGATATAGACGTAATCCCGCGTCTGCAACCCGGTCCCGTTAATCCGGGGTTGTTCACCCGCCAACATTTGTTGCGTGAAAATCGCGACCACGCCGGCTTCACCCTCGGAATTTTGTCTCGGGCCATAAACATTGGCCAGCCGGAGGGCCACGTATTTCAGACCGGCAACGTGGCGATAGTACTCGAGATAGTACTCACAGGTTAATTTGCTGATCCCGTAGGGGGACAGCGGTCGCGTGGGATGAGATTCCGAAGCCGGAAACGTCTCCTGTTCTCCATATACCGTGCCGCCGGAAGAGGCAAACAGAATTTTTCTGGCGCCGTACCGGACGGCCAACTCCAAGAGTTGAAGCGTTCCCACAATGTTCACTTCCGCATCGAATACGGGATCCTCCGTAGACTTCCGGACGTTCATTTGAGCGGCCATGTGCACGATCGCGAGGGGACGTTCTTTCTTGAACACCTCTTCCACTCGCGGACTGCACACGTCCAATTTGTAGAAGACGGCTTTGCGGTGAACCTGTTTTCGTTTCCCCGTGGAGAGATCATCGATCACGGAGACGCGATGCCCCTCCCCGACAAACTGGTCCACGATATGAGACCCGATGAATCCCGCACCGCCCGTGACTAAAATGTTCATACCACTTCCTCAGGTCGTGGAGCCTTCGACCCTTCGACAGGCTCAGGGCTCAGGGCAGGCATGCGGTCGTCGAATCCGAAACCGGCCACCGCAGACCCAAAAAAATTTCGCGATTTCCCTTTTTCCCCTGCACGGGGGAATCGAAAAGCCCGAGGCATTCAAATCCCAATTGTTGCGCCGTGCCTTGGATCCGCCGCGCCACCTCTTGGCGGATCCCGTCATCCCGGACCACGCCGCCCCGGCCCACTTGTTTGATGCCGGCTTCAAATTGTGGCTTGACAAGCGCCACGACCGTCGCCCCGGGCGCCAGAAATTTCACCACACAAGGCAACACCAGGCGTAGTGAAATGAAGGAGACGTCAATGACGGCCAGTTGGACGGGCTCGGGAACGGCTGCACAATCGAGATGCCGAATATTACAGCGCTCGAGGACGACGACGCGCTCATCGTTTCTGAGGTTCCAATCCAATTGCCCGAACCCTACGTCCACGGCATAGACCCGGCCGGCTCCATGCTGAAGGAGACAATCCGTAAACCCGCCTGTCGACGCCCCGACGTCCAGGACAATCCGGTCAGAAACGTGGAGGGAAAAGGCGTCTAACGCGGCTGCCAGCTTTTCGCCGCCACGGCCCACAAAAGGGCTCGCCGGCCCGTCCACGGCAATGGCCGCTTGCCCTGGAACGAGTGTCGCCCGCTTTTCCACGCGCGTCCCATCGACGGTGACCAACCCCGCCAGGATCATCCGTTGCGCCTGCTCCCGGCTACCGGCCAACTCACGCCTGACGAGTACTTCGTCAAGTCGTTGTTTGGGAACTTTTGTGTGTTGAGTCTTCAATTGAGGGGGATGACGTTTCTTGCATGTGTCAAAACGGTCCAGTGGGGAATTATGTATTTAAGTTGATGGATTTACGACGCGCTTGATCATTCACCTTCCTGCAGTTGCAGCCATTCTCCTGGTCTTTTCTTTGCTTTCATAGGTTTTTTTGTGTATCACCCTTCTGCAGGAAATGGCGCTCCATGTCGAACTGTAGCCTCGCGGGGCAGAACGCTGGCGACAAGTTCGCAGCATGATAGCCATACGGCTATACCGGGAAGCCTTTCTGTTCGTTTCATTGGCCCCCCACATTGTTGTGCGTGTGTGTCGCTTTGCTAACTATACCTTCAAGTCTAAAACTGATTCAAGCTTATTCTCAGCTGTCAAGTTAAATGTATAATTCCCGGCCAGTGGCGTTCAGCTTGTTCCTTCTTCCTCGATGGAATACGCCTCCACCCGCTTTTTCCCATCCTTGTCCTGGACCATAATTTCGACTTTCCGCTCGGCATCATCCAGCATCTTGAGACAGGTTTTGGAAAGCTTGATTCCCTCTTCAAACATCTTCAAGGAATCATTCAGCGGGAGATCCCCTTTTTCCAGCTCGGTGACGATCGTCTCAAGCCTGGCCAAAGCATCTTCAAATTTTAAGGCTGCCATACACTAACCGTGAACGTCGATATCAGGTGAACGCTTGCCGCCGCGCGTCGCTTGCGGCGTCGACGACCTTTCGCTTTTGCATCCAATCGGTGTCATGAGTACAACCAACGACGCGGAGAACCGCATTATACGCGGTGTTCACGGGACGTCAAGATTGCCGTTCCGTTTGTTCAACGAGACAGGACAGCCGCCCTTCGGCCAGTCGCGCGCGAATCCGGTCGCCGACCTGGACGGCTTGCGCATCCTTCACAATCGTTCCTCCGGGACTGGTCTCCAGAATGCTGTACCCGCGAGATAAAATCGCGAGAGGGCTCAGGGTGTCCAGGGTACTGGCCACGGTTCGCAATTGCTGTTTTTTGCCGGTAATCACCCACGGCATGGCTCTGGAGAGTCGTTGAAGAAGCTGGGGCAGCATCAGGCTTCCCCGTTGCCACGTTTGCCCCGGGCCGACTCTTTCCAGACCGGTGGTCAACGCAGCCAGTCGCGGCCTTACCGCGGCAAGCATGGACCGGATACCGCTTCCAAGACGGAAACTGAGTTCATCCACCCGTTGCACCTGCCGTTGGAGGATTTGCGAAGGGACGGGAATCGCGTGCAAGGCCAACTCCACCTGATTCCTGTGAAACCTGAATGTGCCGCGCATGGCCTGGGTGAGCCTTGCGTTCTTTTCCCGTATGCTTTCGACCAAATCGACGAGAACGGGAGAAACCGATTCCGCCGCAACCGAAGGCGTCGGAGCCCGATAATCGGCGGCAAAATCCGACAGGGTAAAATCGATTTCATGGCCTACTGCTGAAATGACCGGGATGCGGGAGCCGGCAATGGCCCGAACCACGACCTCTTCATTAAAGCTCCAGAGATCTTCCCAGGAACCTCCCCCTCTCCCCACAATCAGCACGTCGAGATCCGTGTGTTGATTGGCCAGTCGAACGGCATCCGCGATTTCCTGCGCAGCCCCGGGGCCCTGCACGGCCACGGGAAACACTCGCAGGCGGATCACCGGGCATCGGCGGTGAACCACCGTCACAATATCGTGCAGCGCGGCTCCCGTCCCGGACGTGATCACCCCTACGCGGCGAGGAAAAAACGGAAGGGGGCGCTTGCGCGCAGGATCAAACAGGCCTTCTTGATCGAACCGTTTCTTGAGTTGTTCAAAGGCAATTTGCAGGGCGCCGATGCCCTTGGGTTCGAGATACTCCAGAAGAAGCTGATAGTCGCCTCTCGGTTCATACACGCTGACGCGGCCTTTTGCCAGCACCGTGAGGCCGTTTTCCACGTGAAACGGAAGCGCCGCGGCGAACCGACGAAAGAGGACCGCGCGAATTTGGCTGTCCTGGTCGTTCAGGGAAAAATAGACGTGCCCGGAAGAAGGGGTCCGTAGATTCGACACCTCCCCTTCGACCCACACGTCCGGAAAGGCATGTTCCAAGGTCGCGCGAATGCTCGTCGTCAGTTGGGTAACCGTGTAAACAGTCGGGGGGGCGGCAGACACGAGTCGGAAGCGTCGCGTTACGCGATTTCTCGCACGCGTTGGATGCCGGTGGCTTTTCCGGTTGCGGGATCCATTTCGATCACGGCGGCACCCAACACTGCCGGGCCGGAGGCGACTTCAAAGCGTCTGGGCATCTGCGTGACAAATTTGTCGATCACCAGTTCTTTTTTCATGCCGATCACGGAATTGACGGGACCGGTCATCCCGATATCCGTCAAATAGGCCGTCCCTTTGGGAAGGATCTGTTCATCCGCGGTTTGTACGTGCGTATGCGTGCCCACGACGGCCGTGACCTGGCCGTCTAAATAATGCCCCATGGCCATCTTCTCCGCCGTCGTTTCCGCGTGCATATCCACGATAATGCAAGGAGTCTGGGCTTGCAGCTTTTCGACCTCGCGTTTGACCACCTGAAAGGGACAATCAAGCGCCGGCATGAACGCTCGACCCATGACCTGGATCAGCCCGATCTTCTCGCCGTTCGGCCGCTCAATAACGAACGACCCTTGTCCGGGCGTGCCGTCGGGATAATTGGCCGGGCGCAGGATCCTGGGGTCCTTGCGAATATACTCCACCATTTCCTTTTTATCCCAGACGTGATTGCCCGTCGTGAGTGCCGAAAACCCCAGGTCAAATAAGTCATTGGCCAGGTCAGACGTAAGGCCAAACCCGCCGGCCACGTTCTCGGCGTTCCCGATCACAATATCGACGTGATACTGTTCGCTCACCCTATGAATGTTATTGGTGATGCTCCGCCGTCCCGGCTCACCAACAATATCACCGATAAACAACACAACCACAAATACGACCGCTTCCCGTTCTCGTCTCAGTTATTTGGCAAATTCGACGAATCGACTTTCCCGTATCACCGTCACTTTAATCTGGCCGGGGTACGTCATTTCTTGCTCGATTTTCTTGGACAGGTCACGAGACAGAACAAGGGCTTCGTTATCGGACAGTTTTTCCTGTCGCACGATCACGCGCACTTCCCGCCCGGCCTGAATGGCATAGGCTTTATCCACTCCCTCATAGCCTACGGCCAAGCCTTCCAGTTTTTCCAACCGTTTCACGTAGGCTTCCAGGGTTTCGCGTCGCGCGCCGGGCCTGGCAGCGGACAAGGCTTCCGCCGCCGCGACCAACACGGATTCCGGGCAAATCGGGTCAACCTGTTCATGGTGTGCGGCAATGGCATTCACGATTTTTTCGGACTCCCCGTACTTCTTCGCGATCTCGGCGCCCAACATCGCGTGCGTGCCCTCTTCTTCGTGACTCACCACTTTCCCGATGTCGTGCAACAGCGCCCCGCGTTTGGCCAACTTGATATCCAAGCCCAATTCCGCGGCCATGATGCCGCAGATATACGACGCCTCACGGGCATGATACAAATTGTTCTGTCCATAGCTGGTTCGATAGCGTAACCGGCCCAGGAGTTTCACGATCTCGGGATGAAAATCCGACAGGCCGACCTCGAAGATCACCTTTTCGGCCTCTTCCCTCATCACCTTTTCCAGATCGCCTTTGACTTTTTCCACGACCTCTTCAATCCGCGTGGGATGAATGCGACCATCCTGCATCAGCCGTTCAAGCGAGATTTTGGCGATCTCGCGTCGCAAGGGATCGAACCCGGAGACGATCACCGCTTCCGGTGTTTCATCGACGATCAAATCCACGCCCGTTGCCGCTTCCAGGGCTCGAATGTTCCGGCCTTCCCGTCCGATGATTCGCCCCTTCATCCCGTCACTGGCCAGGGACACGACCGAGATGGTGGCTTCATTGACGTAATCGCGCGTGATCCGTTGAATCGCGTTGGTCACGATTTGCTGGGCTTCCCGGTCCGCATGTTCCCGGGCTTCGTCCAGAATTCGTTTCGTCAGGCCCGTGGCTTCCAAACGAACCTCACTTTCAATGCCGGCCAACAGTTGCCGCTTGCCTTCTTCCGTGGTCAACCCGGCCACCCGCTCCAAGGCCTCACGGTGTTCGCGGATCGTTTGCTCACAGATTCGTTCCTGTTTCGCCAATGAAACTTCCCGATCCGAAACGACACGTTCTCTCTTGCGACATTCCTCCTCCCGAAGCTCAAAATTCGCGGTTTTTCTTTCCAACCCTTCTTCTCGTTGCGCGACGCGTTTTTCCAGCGACTGCCACTCGTTTCGTTTGTCTTTTTCCGTCTTTTCTATTTGCGCTTTGGCTTGGAACACCAGATCCTTGGCTTCGATTTTCGCTTCCTTGACAATATGTTCGGCTTCGCGTTGCGCCGATTGCGTTAAGTGAAGCAGTTCGTCTTCGGTTTTACGACGTTGCGTGGTGAAGCGCGTACGTTGAATCACGCCATTCAACACGAACCCCGCACCAAGGCCGATGACTCCAACGACTGCCATGATGATGATATCCGTAGAAATGGTCGTCACCCCCTTCTCTCACTACTCATACAAAGGCGCTCACGTCAGCCTTTGGCATTATTGACAATGTTCGTGTTGCCATGGGCGTAGAGACCAACCATCGTTGATCCTTCACTCTCATGGATTCGTGCGACAGGAAGCGTGCAGAACGAAGAAGAACAGGCAGGGAATGACGAGAACGGAAAAGCGGCTCTACGCGATGTTAGGGTGTGTGAAAAACATCGCAAAAGGTAGATATTGGCTGACGCCCAAGTTTCTACATCGGTTTAAAATTCTATCCGCCATTAGCTTGGATCCATTAAGCTCAGGCCTCTGTTCTGAACGATCTACCCGGATGACTCTTTCCGCCTTATGGAAACCTTTTCAACCCGACAGGGTGAGTCATCCTTCAACTCAAACCTCATGGTCCGTCGGTTATTCACACCCTCGGTTTTATCACACTCGATTCATTCCATGTCAGATGCCACTCGTTCTTCCTGATCGACGAATGTATCCTTCTCTCAAAGGTTAAATGTTTGAATCACGCTACTCGTACGTTATCAGAGCGCCGCATTTCATGCAAGAACATCAAGTGCTCAGGAACGGTCTACCTCCAAATGGGAGTCGATACACTGCAGCAGCCCCTCGGCTCGACGCTCGACTTCAGCTTCGCCGGCCTGCCGACGACGTTCTTGCCGGAACAATTGATCCGCAATATTCATCGCGGCCAGGATGGCAACTTTGATGGGCGTGGATGTGGCCGTCCCCTGCGCGATGGTCTGCATTTGCCCTTCCACGTATCGGGCGAGTTCGTGCGCATAGCCTTCATCTTCAATCGGTCGCAAGGCCAACTTCTGCCCGTATACGTCAACCTCGATCCTGTCAGTCATGAACAGCCTCTTGCAGGCCGGCTTCCGACGTTTCCATGCTGTCCAGTTGATCCAGAACCTTTTCAATGCGCAACTTGATATTCACGCGCTCTTCTTCCAATTCGCGACCAACGGTCTCCCGTTTCGACAATTCCTCTTCAGCCATGTCCAACTGCTGTTGAAGGGAGGCATTGGCCTGCTTCAACTCTTGGACCAACTCCACTAACCCCCGCACTCGAACTTCCAATGTTTCCATTTTTTCAAGGCTCATGGCGACAACTCCCTAGCTATAATCGAAATTCCAAGATCATAAAATATGACTAAAATAAAAGCTTTAGCAGGCTCTGTCAAGAGGAATAGCACTACATGTTGTGGAATGGAGGGCCTGATAGATACGATAACTTGTAAGAACCCGCTTCACGTACCGACGGGTTTCCCTATAGGAAATCAGCTCGACAAATTCGTCGGGATCCCGGTCGCCGAACTTGGCAATCCACCGGTTTACCGCCTTGGGACCCGCATTATACGCCGCGACGGCTCGTATGAGATTCCCCTGATAATCACGTAACAATTTAGCCACGTAATCCACCCCTAACCGGACGTTCAAATCCGCATGCAACAAATCCTCCCGGTCCACGGGGTCGAGCCCCAAGCGGCGGGCAATGCGGTTCGCGGTCGCCGGCATCAATTGCATCAGCCCCATGGCGCCGACGGACGACAATGCCTTGGGATTATACAAACTTTCCTCGCGGATAATCCCCGCAACCAAAAAGGGATCCACGTGCGGAGCCGCGTAGCGTCGAATCTGCGGGATATATCCCGTTGGATACGCCATGCGCCATAACGGGGAATCAAGCGAAATCCGGCGACGCTCCAAAGGTTCCCGAAAGTACCGCTTGGCTATCATGATCGGTGATTGATAATCTCCGACTTCCAGCATGTGTAACGCCAAGGCATATAAGGTTTGCGGCTGGTCGCGATATTGCTCCTTGACTACCGACAATTCTTCCAGTGCTTCCCCACGAAGTCCCAACATCGACAGTTCCTTGGCCCTTCGGAAATGCGTGTTGATTCGGAAGGCAGATGACGCGGGACCGTTGATCGCTTGGGTTCGCCAGGTTCTCACGTGGTTCGCGGCCCACGGGAAGTGGGTGTCGCAGGCGCGACTCGGATAATTGGCCATAATAGGTCATGGGCCACTCTCCAGCCACCTGCCCATACACCGTTTGCGCCTCATCGACCCGGCCCATGCGTTCAAGCGACCGCGCTTTCCAATAATGCGCCCGATTTTGCCAATGCCGGCCGGACGCCGTCGCCGCAAGCGAGTGAAAGGCTTCGACCGCCTCTGCCCAAGCACCCTGTTGATAATGCAGCCACCCCAAACGCCACAACGCGTCTCTTTTGATAGCAGGAAGTTCCGCCGTACGATAGGCGTCTTTATAGGCCCGGACGGCTTGCTGAATCGTGCGTTCCCCTTCGGCCCACACGCCGCTCAGCCACTGGATCCGGCCCCGGTCATCCCCGCTTAAACCGGGAGGGATCGAATCGCGAAACTTCAGAAGCAGTTGGCCCTGATCCTGTCGCAAATACACCTTGGCCAACCACACTGCGGCTTTGCCGGTATATTCGGAAGAGGCCTCCAACAGCCGGCGGAACGTTTGCGCGGCTTGGGGATACCGCTTCAATCGCACGTGGGCCATACCCAGCCGAAAGAGCCCCTGCTCGTAACGTGGAGCATGCGGTCGCCCGTCCAGAAACTTCCGCAAATCCTGAATCGCGGCTTCAAAGCGCGCCGAGGCATACCACGCTTGACTTCGCTCATAATAATCTTCCAACGAAGGTTTCCACTGCAGCGCATCCGGCTGGGCTGTCTGCGAGACGTGCTCCACTGCTTGGGCTTCGGGAGATTCGGGATAGTTTCGCCAAAGCCGGCCCAGCGCGTGGTGCGCCAGGGTGATTTGCTCCAATCGTGCGGCGCAATCGGCAAGAACGGAGAACGCCCGGGGAGCGGACGGAGAATCCGGATCGCCGGCAACAGCTTGCTCCAGATGCGCGATGGCAGGCTGGCATTGCCCGTTCTCGAACCAGGCGAATCCCGCTTCATACGAAGTTTCGTGACGCAAGGCGGAAGGAACGGACGATCCTAACGCCGCTTCAAACGCCATTGCGGATTCATGAAAAGAACCCATACGTCCCAAGGCCTGACCGAGTTTCAACAACACGTAATCTTCGAGGAGTGGGAAATCCTCGCGAGCCGCACGGAGGTAGTCAATGGCCCGGGCCGGTTCACGTTCGAGCAGGGCCCATCCTATGCGAAACCCCGCGCGCCGGGCCCAGAGGGTTCCCGGATACGCCTCCTGCACGTGGCGAAACCGTTCGACCAACAAAGCCACTTGATCGGACTGCGCGTCGGCAAACGACGCCGCGCCTTGAAAACAGGCTTCCGCCGATGCACAGGCCGCGTCCCGGGCCTCGGACGGGGAAAAGAAACCGAAACTCGTCAAAAGAAAAACGAGGAGGAGGCTTCCACGACGGCCCCATGCACGAGACGCCCTCACGACTCACCAACGTTTCTGTTCACGCCACACCATTCAACTGACCATGAAACACTAACCGGACTGAAGAAGCTGAACAAACGAGGAGGGTTGGACATTGCGAGGGGGAAAATGGGGTGAGTGACGGGAATTGAACCCGCGACCTCCGGATCCACAATCCGGCGCTCTAACCAACTGAGCTACACCCACCACCCAACAAGTAAAACCGTTTCACGAGCGTAGAGCGATCTTACTGAAAAGGCCCGACACGACGCAAGACAGACGCCTGGGCATCGGAGCAACGATCGTCACCCCCTACAGGTCGGGATCAAGAACGTTCGGCAAAGGCCGCTTGCATTTCATCCACGATCGCCTGCGCCGCGGCACGCGGATCGGGTGCATCCCGAATCGGCCGGCCTACCACCAGATAATCCGCCCCTGCGTGAATGGCCTGGCGAGGCGTCGTGGCGCGAGCATGCTCATCCACTCCCTGCCCCGCAGGAC
This sequence comes from Nitrospirales bacterium, assembly GCA_965204475.1. GTDB lineage: Bacteria > Nitrospirota > Nitrospiria > Nitrospirales > UBA8639 > Bin75. The sequence continues at coordinate 2,039,495 of OZ241988.1, read as the reverse complement.
GCACGCCGGGCGTCACAATCAACAACGGCGTGTCGATGGCCGAACGGATGGCCGCGGGTTCCTGCCCCGAGGCAATCACCCCGTCACACCCCGCCTCGACGGCCATTCTTGCACGAGACACGACGACTTGTTCGACGGTCCCGTCGTATCCCGATTCCCGAAGATCCGCGAGCCCGACGTTCGTCAACACCGTCACCGCCAGAATGTTCATCGCCGGGTTGCCTGCCCGTCCCTTCACGGCGGCAGCCAGCGCCTTTCGCTCGGCATGCACGGTCAGGAAGGAGATCCCCATGTCCGCGACCCGCGCGGTGGTCCGTTGCACCGTTTCCGCAATATCCAACACCTTCAAGTCGAGAAACACGGGCTTGCCGTATTGCTGCACCATCCGAACGACTGACGGGCCTTCGCTCGCAAAGAGTTCCAACCCGATTTTGATCACCCCCACGGATTCTCGGACGCGATCCAGCATCGCTTCGGCGGCCGTTGCCGTCGGCACGTCCAAGGCAAACACGAGTCGTTCTTTGGCTTGAATCTCCGATCCTTTTATGTGCCGCTCCATTCTTGTCTCTTTCCCGTTGACCATCGAGAAGGGGCTATGTTAATAATCTATGCTTTAAACCTCTCAATGGAGAAAAAAGATGCCGGTTGTTCATAAATCAACCATTAAACGTGCCCGTCAGTCTGAGAAGCGTCACGCGCGGAACCACGCGATCCTGCATCGCACCAAGACGGTGGTGAAGAAATTTAAAACCGCTCTGCAGGAACAGAATGCGGAAACGGCTCAACCCCTTCTCCGGGAAGCCACCTCGGCCCTTCACAAGGCCGTGACCAAAGGCGCCCTCCATCGGAATACCGCTTCCCGACGTATTTCTCAACTCTCGACCCAGTTCAACGCTCTCAAGGCCCAATAAAAGACCCCCTTACCTTGCCCTCTCCCGCCAGGAGAGAGGGTTTTGTATGGCACATCCGGGCATGACCCGGTCCTACCCTACACGTTCATGCCGTAACTGCGGCCGCGGCGGAGCTTTCGCCGACCGGCACAAGTCCATGATCAAGGCATGCATGATCCGGTGAGGGGAACCGGCTGCCGCACCTTTCAGCGCACGGTCCGTTGCCGAAAAGGCCTGAAACGCTTCGGGAAAATGCGCCAAGGGAACGCGTTTGACCATGGCGAAAAACTCGCCCTGCCGGAAAGGCGTGATCCCCAGGGACTTTGCGACGGCTGTCTCATTGACCCGACGACTCAGCCCGTCTTTGGCTTTCCACAGGCGTCGGTACTGCCACAGCAACGCACCGAGAATCCGAAGCGGGGCCTCACCCGACTCCAAGGTTTTCTCCAAAATGAGGAGAGCCTGCGACACCCTGCCTTGGATGATGGCTCCTGACAGGTCAAACACCGACGCACCGGGCTCCGCCCCCTGGACGGCGACCACGTCATGAGCGGTGACCGGTCCTTTCGTCGAGACGTAGAGCGCCAACTTCTCCAATTCCCGCCGGACTACGGACAATCCTTCGCCCGCCAGTTCTTTCAGTAACCCCGAGGCTTCGGCATCCAGCCGAATCCCCAACCGCGCGGCCTCCTGGCGGATCCACCCCAATCGTTGATTGTCGTACAAGGGCGCACAGTTCACCACCACCGCCTGTTTTTTCAAGGCCTGGACCCATTTCAGCCGGCCATCCAGTTTCCCCGCGGAAACGATCATGGTAGTCGAATCGGACGGTGCGGAAAAATAGGGGAGCAGAGCTTCCCCTTCTTTGGCGGAAAGTTTGTCCGCCCATTTCAGAAGAACCACCTGGTGGGTTGAAAAGAAGGGCACTTCCTGGACACGGGCCAAAATTTCCTGGGCATTCGTTTCATCCCCGTACAGGATGTCACAGGAAAAGTCGCCGGCGTCGCTCCCTACGTCGCCTGCACTTTCGTTTTTGGAACGCGAGGCGCCGTGGGTTCGAATCGTCTCGATGGCTTGATCGCGCAGGCAGTCCTCTTCTCCAAGGACCAGAAACAACCGCTTCTTTTGTTGTAAAGACGGACCGAGTTCAGCAGGTTTGATCACCGCGTCTTCCCAAAAACGTGCCCCAAGGCACGAGACACGCCGACGGCCGCCGAATGTCCCTCGTGGCCAGGGCTGGTTGCGGAAGAATGAGAAGGAGATGGGGCACGAGCCTCGGAAAAGATCCCTTGGTCCCTCGCGGCCCAGAAAGCTGCGGCCAACATTTCCGCGGCCGCCTGACCGGCCTGCTCCAAGGCCCGGTCTTGCAGGACCCGGTTAAACTGGATCTGATCCTGGCGGGCTTCGACCTCGGGCGCGCGATTCACAAAAAACTCCCCGCTACCCGTGGCCGTTTCCGTCCAGAGATTCTCGCCCGTTTTTCGATGGGCCACCGTGACGCGCACCACCACGTTCACGCGGCGTTCCCGGGTTTGGCCGGACGAAAACGTGAGCGACGGAATCGTCACCGAAACGATCTCTCCCGTCATGACGTAATCGGCTTGCGCGTCTTCCGCCACGACTTGCGCCCCGCTGCTGACGGCAAATTGTTCCCGCATGTACCGGGTATACGCAAATTCCAAATTGCTCTGGAACGTGCGGTTGCGCAAGTCCCGAATGACCAATCGGACCGCCGGTCCCTCCTGTTCGGAATCAGAACCTCCTCCGATCCGCGGACCCGGCCCTTCCACGGAAAACCGGTAGCCGCATCCCGGGAGAACGACGAGCAACATCAAGCCGAACACCAGAGCCTTCATCGAATGGAGTCCCCCTTCAGACCACGAAATTGACCAACTTTTTTTCAACGTAGATCACCTTGCGAGGCGTGGTCCCCTGCAACCATTCCCCCAATTTCTTATCCCTGTGCGCGAGTTCGAGAATCTCATCTTTCTGCGCATCGGCCGGCACCTGAATTTTGCTGCGCAACTTGCCGTTGATCTGAAGAGGGATCGTCAATTCCTCGTGCGCCACCAGGGCGGGATCAAATGTTGGCCAAGCTTGGTGCGCGAGACTCGGCGCGCGCCCCAAGCCTTCCCATAATTCCTCAGCCAAATGTGGGGCAAACGGAGACAGCAACAACACAAAGGAGTCGGCCGCCGCACGCGGCAGGGGGCCGTCTTTGGCAATATCCCGCACAAAGACCATCAGTTTCGAAATGGCCGTATTGAAACTCATCTCATCGAGGTCCTGCGTCACGCCCTGAATCGTCCTGGCCGTGAGTCGCGCCTGCTCGGGCGTTCCATTCCCCTCGACGACCGCGTCCTCACCCAACACGAGACGATAGGCGCGCTGCAGTAGCCGCGCCACGCCCGGGATGGACTCGGACGACCAGGGCGCGCCCTTTTCCAACGGCCCCATGAACATTTCGTACAGCCGTAGCGCATCGGTCCCGTATTCAGCAATGATGTCATCCGGATTCACCACGTTGCCGCGGCTCTTCGACATCTTCTCCGTGACTTCTTCCAATACCAACCCGTCAAGCGCCGGATGCAACGGCGTCCCGTCTTGCCACCGCACGTCTTGTGACGCCACCCACCGGGCCTTGACTTCCTCTCCCGTCTTGTCGTGGACCGGGGTTTCATGGTCGAAACGCACCTCCGACGCGGGATAGGCTTGCGCCGCGAAGGCCGGATCGTCGGAGAGATTGTTGTCGAAGTAGCGATAGCTGTGCCCCAGGATCATGCCCGGGTTCAGCAATTTCTGAAACGGTTCGGGCGTGTGCACCAGCCCGAGATCATACAGCACCTTATGCCAAAACCGTGAATACAGCAGATGCAGGACGGCGTGCTCGGCTCCGCCCACGTACAAATCCACCGGCATCCAATATTGTTCGGCTTCTTTGGACCATGGCTCACGGGTATTGAGAGGGTCGCAAAAGCGAAGGTAATACCAACAACTGCCGGCCCACTGGGGCATGGTATTGGTGTCACGCAGGGCCTTCTGCCGGGTCTCGGGATCCGTCACTTCCACCCAATCGCGGACGCGAGCCAGGGGCGTTTCGAACTCCCCGCTCGGGCGAAAATCCTCCAACTCGGGCAACACCACCGGCAACTCCGATTCCGGAACGAGTCTCGTCGTGCCGTCTTCCAGGTGCAACACGGGAAACGGCTCCCCCCAATACCGCTGCCGGCTGAAGAGCCAATCGCGCAGTTTGTAGTTCACGGTCTTCTCACCCTTGCCGTGTTGCGCCAGCCACTCGCACATGCGGGACTTGGCCTCGGGAGTGGCCAAGCCGTCCAGGAAATCGGAATTCACGTTCGTGCCGTCGCCCGCATACGCCTCAATGGAAACATCGCCGCCGGACACGACTTCCACAATCGGCAAATCCATCTGCTTTGCAAAGGCATAATCCCGCGTGTCATGCCCCGGCACCGCCATGATCGCGCCGGTTCCATAGGTCGCCAACACGTAATCCGCAATCCAGATCGGAATGGGTTTGCCCGTGACCGGATGCACGGCAAACGCGCCGGTGAAGACCCCGGTCTTCTCACCCAGTTCGGCCACGCGCGCCCGTTCGCTCCGGCGTGATACCTCTTCCACGTAGGCTTCCACCGCCGGACGTTGCTCGGGTGTGGTGATGACCGTGACCAATACATGCTCCGGGGCCAGGACCATATACGTGGACCCGAACAGGGTGTCGGGACGGGTGGTAAACACCTCGATCGATCGGTCTGCATACCCCGCGACCTCAAAGAAAATCCTGGCGCCTTCCGAACGACCGACCCACTCCCGCTGCATCCGCTTGATGGATTCGGGCCAATCCACCGACTCCAAGTCGTCGATCAACCGCTCGGCATAGGCCGTGATACGGAGCATCCACTGCCGCATGGGCACCCGCACCACAGGATGCCCGCCCCGTTCGCTTTTACCATCGATCACTTCCTCGTTGGCCAGCACGGTTCCGAGCGCCGGGCACCAATTCACCGGGACTTCCGCCAGATACGCCAGCCCCTTTTCATAGAGTTTCCGAAAGATCCATTGCGTCCAACGCACGTACCGGGGGTCCGTGGTATCGATTTCCCGTGACCAGTCGTAATCCATGCCCAGGGCCTGGAACTGCCGTTTGAAGTTTTCAATGTTCCGTTTGGTGGTCTCGCGCGGATGGGTCCCGGTTTCAATCGCGTATTGTTCCGCGGGCAGGCCGAAGGCGTCCCATCCCATGGGATGCAGCACGTTCCAGCCCCGCATCCGTTTGTAGCGCGCGATGATATCGGTCGCGATATAGCCCTTGGGATGACCCACGTGGAGCCCGGCGCCCGACGGGTACGGGAACATATCCAGGACGTAAAACTTGGGCTTGGCCGGGTCGATGTCAGAGCGAAAAGGCTGGTGCTCGCGCCAGTAAGCCTGCCATTTCTGTTCGATGGCCTGGTGATCGTAGAATTTGGACATAGGCCGGATGAACGCGGTTGGGTACTGCTCGCCCCGCGCCTGGGATGATCACAAAAATGTACCACAGCGACGGGCAGGCGACAAGATAAGCATTCAGATGATCATCTTCATCGGTCGCTTTCTTGACTACTTCCAGCCGCATTGGAATAAGAAGGGGAAACCATCCGCTTATTTGCGGGATTTGGCCGATTTCGACACCGGCATGACGAAGGCCCGGCCGCGGAGTTTTCGATGGTAGGCAATGGCGAAGCGGTGCGCTTCGTCCCGGATGCGCTGGACCAACCGGGAGACGTGGGACGTCGGGGACAGGATGAGCGGATCACGATGCCCGGGCGCATAAATCCGTTCTTCTTTCTCGCCTTTGGCCTTGGCTAATCCGATGATGGGAAGGTGACCAAGACCGACATTACGCAACGCCTCCACCGCGGCTCCCAATTGCCCGACTCCGCCGTCGATCAGAATGAGATCGGGAAGCGGCAGCATCTTATTGGCCCGGGTGCCGAGGGTCCCGCCGTACCGGCGCTTGACGACTTCCTCCATGCTCGCAAAGTCGTTTGCCCCCTCGACCGTCCTGATGCGAAACCGCCGGTAATCCGATTTCTTCATTTTTCCGTCTTCCCACACCACCATCGAGGCCACGGAATCGGTGCCCATGGTATTGGAAATATCAAACCCTTCCACCCGGCCCGGCGTCTTGTGCAACCCCAGGAGTCGCTGCAAGTCTTCGGCTTCCTTGTGTTCCACCGCCGTGTTGCGCAAATGCTCTGCAATGGCCGCGGCGGCATTTTCTTCGGCCAGTTGGAGCAATTGGCGTTTCGCCCCTCGCTCGGGCGTCAGGATCCGCACGCGCCGGCCTCTCTTTTGACTCAACCAGCGTTGAAGCAATTCCCGGTCGGCCAGCGCTTCGGACACCAACAGTTCCTTGGGAGGCAGGGTGTCTTTATTGTAGAACTGCTCGATGGCCGACCGGATCAACTCCTCATCGGCAGCCTCTTTCGTATCGGCCCAGAAAAAGTCCTTGCGCCCGATCAACAGGCCGCCGCGCACAAACAACAGTTGCAGATCCGCCGCCGGTCCCATCCTGGCCAAGCCGATGATATCCTGGTCCATGGGTCCGATTTGCGCCACGCGCTGTTTTTCCAGCGTCTTCGAAATGCTGGCCATCCGATCCCGCAGCCGGGCCGCTTCTTCGAAGGCTTCGCAATCGGCGGCCGCTTCCATGTCCTTCCGCAACCCGTCCAGCAATTCCCTATCCCGCCCCTCCAGAAAACAACGAACCTGTTCGACGATGCGGTGATAGTCTGCCTGCGACTGGTTACCGGTACAGGGCGCCATGCAGCGTTTGATTTCAAATTCCAGACAGGCGCGCTCGGCCGTCCCGTCGATGTCGATCTTGCACGTCGCCAGCGGGAACACTTTCTTGATGACCTTCAGGGTTTCTCGTAGCGCGCCCGCGGGCACGTAGGGTCCGAAATACAGCGCCCCATCGTGCTTCACGCGACGCACGATCGAGAGACGGGGAAAATTTTCCTTCACCGGCAGGCGGAGGAACGGATAGTGCTTGTCATCGCGAAGCACCACGTTGAACCGGGGACGATGGCGTTTGACCAGGTTGCTTTCGAGTAAGAGGGCTTCCAATTCGGAGCGCGTGACGATCGTTTCGATATCCTGAACCAGGGACGTCAACACGCGGGTCTTGGGGCTCGGGTCACGGCCTTTCTGAAAATACGAGCGCACCCGGTCCGCCAGCACTCGCGCTTTCCCGATGTAGAGGATTTCACCGCCCTTGCCTTTCAGCAGGTACACGCCGGGCTGATCGGGCAGGTGCGCCAGGGTCGCTTCGAGCCCTTCGACTTCGCTACGCTTCGCTTCACTACGCTCAGGAGGGGCGAGGTTGGTCACGGGTGAAACCTGCTACGCGGTCAACGTACCCGGCGGTCGTTCGATCAACTCCACTTCATAGCCGTCCGGAGCATCGATGAAAATAAACCGGCTCCCCGACGACGTGCGCGTCGGGCCATCGGTGATGGGAACGTGCTTGGCCTTTAACTGGTCCATCACCTGGTCAAGGTTTTCGACCTCAAACGCGAGATGGACCAGGTCCTCTTGCACTTTGACGGGACCGCTCGCCGGGAAACTGCACAGTTCAATGAGTTCCTCGCTATTGGGAACCGCCAGAAACGCCAGATGCGACCCGCGCGGCGATACCTTGCGTTCCAATACTTCCAACCCCAGCACGTCCCGATAAAACGCGATGGTGGCATCCATGTCACTGACGCGCATGCGGGTATGCAGCAATTTTTTGACGATCATCGCAGGAACCCTTGTCCACGGGCACATGATTGTCGAGGCGGCTACAGAAGTATTGTACTGCACCCCACGACGTCCAACAATATTGCTTTCGTTGCCTCATCAATATAATCTAAAATAGACCGATTGATATAATATTCCGCCTGAAGGATCTACTCGTCGCTATTCCCAATGCTTCGCAAGAGCAGCCATTCCCGCCCTTCTTTGCTTACCCCGCTGCTCGGGACCCTGTTGGCGCTCGTCACGGCAACGGGCTTTTCTCTCCCGGCCTTTGGCGAAGGCTTCAGAATTCTGGACCAAAGCGCAACGGCCACGGCTCAAGGCGGAGCATTCGCCGCCCAGGCCGATGATCCGTCAGCCGTGCATTTCAATCCGGCGGCCATCACGGACCTGCCGGGCCTGCAAATGACGGCGGGCACGCTTCTCGTGAACGGAGACATTGATTTCAGGCCCTCCTCGGGACCGGCCATTCAAGGTGATTTCGGCGGCACCTTTGCAAATCCTCCGCCCAGCAGTTTTTTCGTGAGCGCCAGACTCGGCGATTTGGGGTGGCCTTCGTTTGATTCCTTGACGCTGGGGCTGGGAGTCTATTCACCCTTCGGCAATATCACGCGCTATCCCCGGACTTCCAGCCTCGCCCCTGTCCTCACAAGAGCGGCCTCCCCGATCCTGGACGTGACCCCGACCGTCGCTTTCAGGGCACACCCCATGTTGGCGCTTGGCGCCGGGTTGGATATTTATACGTTCTCCGACCTGTTCGGGGAGGGCCACGTTGAAGTGCAACATACCGCTGCGGATTTGGCGCAAGCAGGGTTCCCGTTTGCTCCCGACGACGACATCGAACTGAACGGCCGGGATACGGCCCTTGGGTATCATGCCGGGTTGCTCTTTACGCCTTTGCGCAATGAGCAAGGGCAACCGCTTGTCAATGTCGCGTTGGTCTATCGAAGCCGGGTCACGTTGAACCTGAGGGGACAGTTTTTGAACAAGAGTCGGGGGTTTGCGTTGGGCGCAAAGGCCGACCTGAACCTGCCGCAAGTCGTCACTGCCGGTCTCGCGGTGTGGCCCATACGGGATACCCGGCGCGAGTGGAAGCTGGAAATCGACGTGGATTACGCGGATTGGACCTCGTTCGATCACCTCGACGTGACCTTGTCCAATGGCGTCGTGCTCCCCAACCCCCGAAACTGGCAACGCTCGTACGTCGTGATGGCCGGCACCGAATACAAATTCGTGAAGCCGGTTTGGCTGCCGTCCTGGGACGTGGCCATCCGGGGCGGTTACGTGTTTGCCGACAGCCCGGTGCCGGAACGGACGTTCAAACCCGACGTTCCGGATTCCAATTCTCATTCCTACTCCGCGGGAATCGGGTTTCTGTGTCAACGCGGCGGGGCTTTTCTGGGCGTGATCCCTTGCGGGGCCGGTCGGGAGGGTCTCGGTGTGGCCGCCATAGGATTCGACTTGGCTTATCAGGGCATTTTCTACCAATCACGTGGAATTTCTAACAATGAGGATCCCCGGGTCCACGGCGTATGGGACACCACGATCCACGTGGTTTCATTGAATCTCCGCGTGAATTTCGACGTGCCCCGGTCCTTCTGATTTCCCTGTCCCGTTTCTTCCTTTCCGTTGAGTTCGGGACGACCATTATGTGATAACTACACACCCTGCGGCATGTCCCGAGCCGGGACGCGACCCGGCACAAACTGTAGGAGCCTTCATGGAAATCAATACCGACACGCAATTGTGTGGCGTCCTGGGCCATCCGGTGAAACACTCGCTTTCCCCGGCCATACACAATGCCGCGTTTCAGCACTTGGGGCTGAATTACGTCTACCTGGCGTTTCCCGTTGAAGACGTGCCCCATGCCCTTGACGGAATCCGTGCGTTGGGCAATCTCAGGGGATTCAGCGTTACGATTCCCCACAAGGTTTCGGTCATGGCCCACCTGGATACGATCGAGCCCGCGGCCCGGCACATCGGAGCCGTCAATACCATCGTGAAATCGGACCAGGGCCTTTCCGGCTACAATACGGACGCGGCAGGCGCCCTCCTGGCGTTACAACACGCGGGCGTTGACCTCGCAGACAAACGGGTGGTCATTCTTGGATCCGGCGGAGCCGCACGAGCCATTGCATTCGGGCTCGCGCTTCAGACCCCGGCCAACAAGCTCACGATCCTGGGGATCGAAGAAGAGGAACGCCGAACCCTGGCCCGCAATCTTCGTGAAGGCACGACGCTTCATGTTGAAGACGACACGCTCAACGCGGACACCCTGGAGCCGGCCCTGGACCAGGCGCAGGTCATGATCCACTGCACCCCCGTGGGGATGGATCCCCACACCGAACAGACCTGTGTGCCTCAACAATTCTTCCATCCCGACCTGACGGTCATGGACATCGTCTACAATCCCTTGGAGACGCGATTGCTGAAGGAAGCCCGGAACGCCGGATGCCCCGCGATCCGGGGCCTGGAAATGTTCCTGCATCAGGCCGTCGCGCAATTCGAGTTGTGGACGGGCCAACCCGCACCGGTCTCCGTCATGCGTCAGGTCCTGGAGTCCCATTTCTCATGAATCTGGCGCTCATCGGTTATCGGGGAACGGGAAAAAGCACCGTAGCGGAACTCCTCGCGACGAGACTCGGGTGGAAGGCGGTTTCCACGGATGCGCAGATCGTCGAAAAGGCGCAACGCTCGATTCCGGACATTGTCGCCAGCGACGGATGGGAGCACTTTCGCCATCTCGAAACGGAGATGTGCCTCGCACTCAAAGATCGGGACCAACTGGTCATCGATACCGGCGGGGGGCTGATTCTGCGACCGGAGAACGTGGAAGCATTAAAGCCCAATAGCCTGATCTTCTGGCTGACCGCCACGGTCCCGACGATTACACGGCGGATCTCGGATGACACGCAACGCCCGGCGCTCACCTCCGGGAAGACGTTTGTCCAGGAAATTCAAGAAGTCCTGACCGAACGGACCCCGAAATATCAGGCGGCAGCCGATCATACCATTGCAACCGACGACCTCTCACCGGAAGAGATAGCCTCTCAAATCCTGACCATTGCCCACGGCCGCGGTCTCGAACGATCGGGCTAGCCGCATCGTGAAGCCTCTGTCCGGACGAAATATATGAACGCCGGGTTCCCAGAGCCACTGCCGCCCATGGACCTTACCTGGGTCCGGTGGCTGTTGGACAGCTATGCGTTCTGGTTGAAGCGCGAACTCATCGACCGGACGGGTACGCTTGAGGAGCAGAGCGAACGGCTCTATTTGTCCCCGTTTGTGGTGGCCTCCCACACCAAGGCGGAAGACCCCATCCTCAATTACGGCAATCGAGAGGCCCTTGCATTATGGGAAGGGACCTGGGAGGAATTTACCGCGATCCCGTCGCGCTTGACCGCAGAATCCGTGAATCAACCCGAGCGGGCCCGGATGCTCGAACAGGTCGCCACGCACGGATTCATTACCGATTATCAGGGAATCCGCGTTTCACGCACGGGCCGGCGGTTTCTCGTAGAACGGGCCACGGTCTGGAACATCCTGGATGACCACGGGACCCTCCAAGGGCAAGCCGCGACGTTTTCACAATGGCACCCACTCCCTGAAGACTAAAGAGAGTGGCCCCGGCCGGCGTTCGTTGCAAAGGGTCATCAGCTTCTTTTATGGTGGCGGTTGCAGAACTCGTCTTGACATCCTCACAACTTCTTCAGTTTCTACCTCCCCTTCGCCCCTCCTGACCCTTCACTACGCTCAGGGCAGGCAAAGGAGGGGAAGAGAGGCGGCGGGAACGGTCAACGAAGTCGTGAACACCTGGATAACGAAAAGGGAGAACCATGATTGTAGCGGGAGACATCGGCGGAACCAAAACCTACCTCGGATTGTTTGATTGGCAGGAGAGCCGCGTCGCTCCCATCCGGGAGGAGAAATTCTGGAACGCGGACTTCGAGTCGTTCGAGGAAATTCTTGAAGAATTTTTGCAGACCCCTGCCCCTCAGGACGAGGGCGACGGAGAAGAGGCTGAAGTCACGGGGGATGATACGGATGCCGTCGAGATTTCGCCGACCATGCCCCTCCGGGCGGCCTGTTTCGGCGTCGCCGGCCCGGTCGTCGACAACCGCTGCCGCGCGACGAATCTCCCGTGGACCATCGACGGGCATGCCCTGACCGATACCTTGAACACCTCAGCCGTGCGCTTACTCAACGACGTCGAAGCCATGGCTTACGGCATGCAGGTCCTCGAGCCGGAAGAAACCGAAGTGGTCCACGGCGAACCGCAGGAAGACGGCACCAAAGTCCTGATCGCTCCGGGAACCGGACTGGGCGAGGCCGTGCTGTATTGGGACGGGGAGCGGTATCACGCGTTGCCGTCCGAAGGCGGGCACGCCAGCTTCGCCCCGACGAGCGACCTCGAGATCGACCTGCTCCGGTACCTGCGCACGAGTTTTCTGCACGTCAGCTTCGAACGGGTGTTGTCGGGAACCGGCCTGCACGGCATCTATCAGTTTCTGCGTGATACCAAGAGGAATGAACCCACGTGGTTCGCCGAACGCCTGCCCACCGGTGACCCGCCGGCGTTGATCGCCGAAGCCGGGCTCGCCGGCAAGCCCGATATTTGCGTCCAAGCGCTGGACCTGTTCGTCTCCGTCCTGGCTGCGGAAGCCGGAAATTGCGCCCTGAAGACGTTGGCGCGAGGCGGGGTGTACATCGGCGGAGGGATCCCACCGAAAATCATCGACAAGCTGCGCGATCAACGTTTTTCCCAGGCATTCATCAGCAAGGGACGATATAAACGGCTGCTCTCATCGATTCCGGTCCACGTCATCCTGAACGATAAAACCGCCCTGCTCGGCGCGGCGTCCGTGGCTGCAAGCATGGGCGCGGATTCGTAAGCCATCCATGACGCTGTCTCCGCCATCGCCCGATCAACAGGAATCCGGTAAACGCGCGGCCGGTGAAGCCGCCCTGGACTTTATTCAAGACGGGGCGCTCGTGGGCCTGGGGACCGGCTCCACCGTGAAATATTTTCTTCTGGCCCTCGGCAAACGCGTGCAAGCCGGGCTCCGGGTTCACGGGGTGCCCACGTCGCGGGAAACCGCGGAATTGGCCGGGCAACTGAAAATCCCCCTTCTCCCGGAACAGGGCGAGTGGGCCTTGGACGTCGCGGTGGATGGGGCGGATCAGGTCGATCCCCACTTTCATTTGATCAAGGGCGGAGGCGGAGCCTTACTGCGGGAAAAAATTGTGGCCGCGGCCGCGCGCACGTTCATCGTCCTGGTCGATCCCACGAAATGCGTGCCGGTGCTGGGGAAACCCATGCCCGTTCCCGTGGAAGTGAACCCGTTCGGCTGGCCGCAATCCGCCAAACAGCTTGAGGCGTTGGGCGGTGTCCCGACGCTCAGGGAAAAACAGGGAAAGGTGTTCGAGACCGACGGAGGCAACTTCATTCTCGACTGGCTGGTGGACTCGATCCCGGACCCCGCTCAACTCGAAGCGCGGCTCAATCGCATACCGGGCGTCGTGGAGAACGGCCTCTTCGTCAACCGGACCTCCACGTTAATCATCGGCTCGCCCGATGGCGTTCAAATCAAACTCGCCTCTTCCTCCGCAACGTCTTCTGCCGCGCAAGATTCCTGAAAAAGCCCCCGCTCGGACCTATACAGTCGATTGCACGGCCTGTTTCGGTAATGGTAGAGTGCTGCCGTTTCAATACATCGATCATGACCGCATAACCTATAGGCTGGTCCCATCGTCTAGCTTGGCCCAGGACGGCACCCTCTCAAGGTGCAGACACGGGTTCAAATCCCGTTGGGACCACCAACTCCCGACATGCCCCCATGACAACGAGCCTTTTTCTTGCGTCCTTTGATATGGGCAAGTCCTCCGTTGATCCAGCCTCGTCTTTTTTCACCATGCCCCAACCTCGTGCCGGGCACCGTCGCGACCGGAAAATCCCATGACGCGAGCCTTTCATGACGGGGCGGACGACGGGCTCGAGGCCCTGGAAGCGCTTGACCCCGCACGCATTCATTCCTTTTCGGATCTGCTGAGCGCGATGAAAAAAACCGCGTTCGGGGGCCGGCGGCTCGGGGAAGCCTTCGAGGTACTCAAGGTCATGATCGAGGACCCCGACTGTTTCGTGGTTATGACGCTGTCAGGGGCCATGACCATTGCCAAAATGGGGAAAGTCATCTGTACGATGCTCGACCGCGGGATGGTCCAGGCCATCGTCTCGACCGGGGCATTGATGGCTCACGGCATGAGCGAAGCCGTCGGGCAAACGCATTACAAATACCAACCGGCCATGGACGACGTCGAACTCTTTGAAAAGGGATACAACCGGGTCTATGACACGCTCGAAATGGAACTGAACCTGAACCACGTCGAGGAAGTGGCCGCGGCCACCCTGAACCGGCTCGACCCCAACGAACCGCTCTCGTCGGAGATCCTGAATCGGGAACTGGGACGCACGCTGGCCGAACAATTTCCCGGTCCGGGAATCCTCAAGAGCGCCTTTCTGCAAGGGGTCCCGGTCTACGTCCCCGCGTTCACGGATTCCGAACTGGGCCTCGATACGTCCATTTGGGCCATGAAAGGTCAAGGAGCGGCGCAATCGAGTGCGGAACCCGACGATAACCAAGCGATGTGGGACCGCCTGCAACAACGACGTCCCGCGTTTAATCCGTTTCTCGATCTCAACAGCTATACCCGCAACCTCCTGGGCGCCAAGAAACTGGGCATCTTTACCATCGGCGGCGGCGTACCCCGCAATTGGGCGCAACAGGTTCCGCCGTACATCGAAATCCTGAATATGCGCCTGGGCACGACCATCACTCCTCCCCGGTTTCACTACGGCGTCCGCATTTGCCCGGAACCCGACTATTGGGGCGGGCTGAGCGGCTGCACCTACCAGGAAGGCATTTCCTGGGGGAAGTTCGTGCCACCTGAAGAAGGCGGACGATTCGCCGAAGTACTGAGCGACGCAACCGTGGTCTGGCCGTTGTTGATCATGGCCTTACTCGAAGGCCCCTCCGCTTCATCGGGGTAGGGGACGGCCGGAGCCTGCCCTGAGCGTTCTTCGACTTCGCTGTCGCTACGCTCAGAACGAACGGGAGAGAAGCCGTTCACCCTGAGCGCAGTCGAAGGGTGCCGTCCCGCTTGACAGAAGCCTTTAGTCACCCCACACTGTAAGAAATGGCTCTCTTCACGAAAAAGGAGACACGATGAAAATATTTTCACCATCGGCATATACATCCGGCCGGACGAACATCACAGTGGGCCTGGCCGTAACGGTGTTGAGCCTCGGGCTCGCGATCGGCGCCTACGCGGCCCAAGGGTTTACCGAGGAAGATGACCGGGTCCGCGGCAATCCTCAGGCCCCGCTTACGCTTCTGGAGTATTCGGACTTTACCTGCGGGTATTGTGAAAAATTTTTCCAGGAAACCTGGCCGATTCTGTTCTCCGAATACATTGATGCCGGCAAGGTACGCCTGGTGTATCGTGATTTCCCGCGGGCTCCCAGCGGACCGAGCGTGGATACCGCCCTGGCCGCGCGCTGCGCCGGAGAACAGGGTCAGTATTGGGCGATGCACGACCGCCTGTTTTCCAGCAGCGACAAATTTTCGCCGGCCGAACTCCACCAGCAGGCTGACGCGCTCCAGCTCGATGCCAAGCGATTTGCCTCGTGTTTCGAAGCGTCACGCTATACCACGGAGATTTTCAAGGACCGGATAGAAGGGGGCCAACTAGGGGCCCGTGGCACCCCGTATTTTATTTTATACGCCACGGAGAATCCGCAAGAGGCCGTCGTGCTCCCCGGCGCAATGCCCTATGAGATGTTCAAGGAAGAGATCGACAAGCTGCTCCAAGCGGTGTCTTCCCCCAAAGCTGCTTCCGAGTCCTTATAAGACGCCCCTTCTCATCATGCGAGTGCGGCTGAACGTTCAACACTGCGTCTGATTTCCTCCCGTCTTCATGGAAACCATCGCTCCCATCCTCGTCGGGTCAGAATGGCGTGAAACCCCCACGCGTCAGGCCGTGACCAATCCGTTTACGGACAACCCGATTGCAGAGGTCTGTCTGGCCCAACCGGCGGACGTCGAGGAAGCCGTCACGCTCAGCCTGCAAGCCTTTGCCGATCTCGCCCGCTCTTCCTCCCATACCCGCGCCGCGGCACTCCAACACGTGGCCGGCAGGCTGAAAGAGCAAAAGGAAGACTTTGCCCAGACCATCTGTTTGGAGGCGGGCAAACCCATCACCGACGCGCGGCGCGAAGTGGACCGGGCCATTCAAACGTTTTCGATCGCGTGCGAGGAAGCCAAACGGATACCCGGAGAAGTCATTCCGATGGACATCAGCCCGGGCATGGAACATCACCTGGGCCTAGGGCAACGCGTGCCGGTCGGGCCGGTCCTGTGTATTACGCCGTTTAACTTCCCCCTGAATCTGGTCGCGCATAAAGTGGCCCCTTGCCTGGCCGTGGGCAATCCCATTCTGCTGAAACCGGCGCCGCAAACCCCGCTCACCGCGTTGCGGTTGGGACGGCTCTTTCAGGAACTCGATCTCCCGGAAGGCACCTTGAGCGTCCTGCCGTGCGACAACGCCCTGGCGGAATCCATGGTCCGCGATCCGAGAATTCAAGCCTTGAGTTTTACGGGCAGCGCCGCCGTCGGCTGGAGCTTGAAAGACAAGGCCGGCAAAAAACGGGTCCTGCTCGAGCTGGGAGGCAATGCCGCGGTCATCGTTGAACCCGACGCCGACCTGCACCTGGCTGCCCAACGTTGCGTCGCGGGCGGATTTGCGTATTCCGGACAGACCTGCATTTCCGTCCAGCGCATTTACCTCCACGACGACGTGTATGACGCCTTTCTCGACCGGTTGCTCCCGCTCGTCGAATCCCTGCCGGCCGGGAACCCCGCCGACGATGCCACGGTCGTCGGTCCGCTGATCGACGAACGCGCGGCCGTCCGGGTGGAGGCCTGGATACGGGAAGCCGTCCAGGAGGGCGCTCGGCTTCGGACGGGCGGGACGCGTGACCGGTCTTTGATCCACCCCGCGGTCCTGACCGACGTTGATCAACACATGAAAATTTCCTGCGAAGAAGTCTTTGGTCCGGTCATCACCCTCTCCCGGTACCAGCATCTCGACCAGGCCTTCGACATGGTGAATGATTCCCCCTACGGACTCCAGGCCGGTATATTTACCCGCAACGTCGATTCGATATTCCGTGCCTATCAGGCCCTTGACGTCGGCACGGTGCTGGCCAATGAAATCCCGACCTTCCGGGCCGATCACATGCCGTATGGCGGGATGAAAGATTCCGGGCTGGGACGTGAAGGCGTGAAATACGCGGTCCAGGAACTCTCGGATCAAAAGCTGCTGGTCTTACACCTGTCCCAATAATCCCTGTCCTTTTTCGGCGTCTTGTTCCTCCCCTTTGTAAGTGGGCGCATTTCCGAAGAGGGAATGCGGGTGGGGTGGAGGTCTTGCGGTTTTCTGCTAAGATTTGTCACTATAGCGCTCGTTTTGTCCTGACACGCGTATTGCAACCCTGGAGTGCCGCCATGGCCGACGGCACGTCCGGTCTCGAGGACCGGGAGGACACATGGTTCCCACGCATATTTTTTTGACCCGAGGGGTCGGCGTCCATCGGGAAAAACTGGCCTCGTTTGAAGAAGCCTTGCGAAGCGCCGGTGTGGCATACTGCAATCTGGTCAGCGTGTCATCCATCCTGCCGCCCAATTGCAAGATCATCCCGCGCAAGCGGGGTGAAGACCTGTTGAATCCCGGCGAAATCACCTACTGCGTCATGGCCAGGAGTGAAACCAACGAACGCAACAGGTTGATCTCGGCATCCATCGGCGTGGCCATCCCCCAAGGCCGGCATAAAACCTTTGGTTATCTTTCCGAACATCACGCGTATGGGGAAACCGACGAAGAAGCCGGCGAGTACACGGAAGACCTTGCCGCCCAAATGCTGGCCACGACGCTGGGGATCGATTTCGATCCGGACGTGGCCTGGAATGAACGGAAACAGGTCTTCAAAATGGGGGGAAAGATCGTGCGGACGCAGAACATCACCCAGTCGGCGATCGGCAAGCCCGGGGTGTGGAGCACCGTGGTGGCCCTGGCGGTGTTCATTCCTCCTGAGAACATCCCCCACAGCATGAAGCGACGAGGGAGCCGCAAGTAGCTCGACGTCGCGACTTTTTTTACAGGGAAAATTCCGCCCAGAGCACGGTATGATCCGACGGGGTTTTCCCCTGCCTGGGCTTGATATCGACTTCGACGGCCGTACAACGCCGGGCCAATGATCCGGTCGCAAGGATGTGATCCACTCGCCACCCCCGATTGGCCTTGAGGGCATCGGGTCGCCGGTAATCCCAAAACGTAAACTGCTGCCGGTCCGGATAGAGACGCCGGAACAGATCCTCGAACCCCCAATCGACCACGTGCCGGTAGGCTCTCCGGGCCTCGTAATGAAAACAAACGTGCGTGAAGTGTTTTTCCGGGTGATGCACGTCACGCGGTTCCGGCGCCACGTTCATGTCTCCGCACCAAAGCGCGGGCTCATCCGGAGACAAGTGACGGTTGAAATACCGGCGTAGCCGCTTGAACCAAGCCAATTTGTATTGATACTTCGGATGGTCGATCCGGAAGCCCTGCGGGATGTACGTGTTGACGATGGGAATGCCGTCCACCACGGCATGAAGCAAGCGCGGCCCGTCCCCGCCGGGCCCCTTGCCCAACCCGTACGAAACCCATTCGGGTTCACGCCGGGTAAAGAGCGCCACCCCGTTATACCCTTTCATCCCGCAAAACCGTACGTGATACCCCGTGGCGGCAAAATCTTCGACCGGGAACTCCGAATCCTGCACCTTCGTTTCCTGAAGACACAGCACGTCCGGCGCATGGTTCTTCAACCACCGTTTCACCACGGGCAACCGCTTCCTGATCGAATTCACGTTGAACGTCGCCACTTTCATGAAACCACTCCCATGCTTGCAGCCGTTTTCCGGCCCATGTCAGGATGCCCGTGTTTCATCGTCGCCCCATTGTGACTCATGAATTTTACCGCCAAAGAACTGACCCTGCTGTCCGACACCGAGTTCTTTGCAACCAAGTCCCGCATCTCCCCAAAAATCCGGCACCTGCTGGAACGGATCCATGAATCCTTCCAGCAAGAACTCACGGCCCATCGCTTGCTGGTTCCGGACGGCTTCGACCCGGACGCCAGCCAATTCGTCAAGGGAGAACACCTGGAGGATTTCCCGTATCAATACCTGGATTACCCACGGTATTTTACAAAAGACGTGAAATTTTCCTTTCGCTCCCTCGTCTGGTGGGGCCACCACATGGTCTTTGCGCTGATCCTGGAAGGCGGCCATCTCAGGCGGTACAAGGAAAACCTCATCAACCGCTTCCCCTCGGTGGCGGACAGAGATATCCGCCTCTGTTTGAGCCATTCCTTATGGGAGTGGAAACAAGGCCCCGGCTACACGCTGGACCTCACCCGGGAACGATCCTCCGAAGTCGCGGCCGTGTTGGCCAACCGTCCCTTCTTCAAGCTGGCTCGATTCGTTCCGTTCAGCGATCCCGCCGTCCAAAACGGTGAAGCGCAGCACCTGGCCCACCAGGCTTTGCGCGCCGTACTGCCGGTGATAACCGAATAGCCGTTGCTTTATTGCACTATCGGGCGCATGGCGGCGTTGTGTCCTCGCTCAACCCTCGCCTATCTAGTCTGATAAGCCTCGGGTCTCGCTGCGGGACGCCTTGCCCTGCATCCCGCTATCACAATAAAGATGCCTTTGCACGGACCGCCCCGCCTCCTGCCTTTACATGTCGTCGTCGAGTCCCAACAGATTGGTCAATCGCTCCACGCTGTACCGGGCTTCCTGATCGAGCCGGATCACTTCGATTCCGGCCTTCTGAAACAAGACCTCCACCAACCATTCCTGTGCATGCGAAGCCGTGGCAGCGTCGCCCGGTTTTTCAAGGAACACGGCTTTGACGGGCAGCCCGGTCCCCGGATGAACCAGGACAAAATCCACCGTCACGTTGCGAAGAGCTTGAGCCACAACGCGTTTGGAGGAATCGTCATCGACTCGCAGTTGCACGAGGGTTCTCAAGGGAACTTTCGCCAGCAACAAGAAGTGATCGCGAACCGCCAGGAGCAAGAGGTTGAACATCGAGACGTCAGGGCCGTCCATGAGCGGTCGGGCCATGGCCGAGACATGGTCTTCAATTGCTTCGATCAGCGCACCGGGAGCAGGCACGAGTTTCGCTCTCCGTCGTCGAACCAACACGACAAACACAACACACCCCGCCAAAACAATCAGCCCTACCACGAGTATCTGAGAGCGCGGGATGGGCGAGGCCAGTGGTAGCCAATCAAGCAGTCTTTCGAAAAAATCCATGGTTGCTCCGTATGCGTTATATTCTCAGAGCGAAGGGCTTCCGGCCCGGGGTCACCGTACCCAGGACGACCCGCGACCTGGCGCCGGTGACCCACGGCAGGTTGGCCGGCACCCCCCTGACGGTCTCATAGGCCAACACCGCAAAGGCCATGGCTTCCAGCGCATTACTCTTCACTACCGGCTTGTTCCATGGGCATGACGAGCACCGGCTCAAATTCCCGCTTTAAGGCTCGCAGCAGACCGCGATTCCGCACCCCTCCCCCGCCGACAATCACCTCATCCACCGACCATGACCCGGACTGGCGAATTGTTCGCGCAATAGCGGCGCAACTCGACGCCAGCGTATCTTCCAACGAAAGGCGGTGTCGCGCGGCGACCTGCAGGACATGCCGGATATAGTCTTCATTGAATTCTTCACGCCCGGTGGATTTCGGAGGACGGCGGGCAAAAAACGAATGACGCAGAAGTTCGTTGACGAGCACGTCCCGTTCGCGCCCGCGAGCGGCCAGGGCCCCGTTCCGATCGATCGATTGTTGTCCGTGCGTGGCTTGCGCCAGCAACCCATCCAACAACAGGTTACAGGGCCCCACGTCAAACGCGACCACGTCCCGCAGGCCGCCTCCACGCGGCAACCAGGTCACGTTCGCAATCCCGCCGAGGTTGACGATCAGCCGCGACGTTTTTCGGGACCGGAACACGTGATAATGAACATACGGGGTCAACGGCGCCCCTTCTCCGCCTGCCGCCAGATCCCGGGCACGGAAATCGGCAACCGTCATGATGCCCGTGCGCTCGGCAATGACTGAAGGATCGCCGATCTGCAACGAGGACCGGACCGCCCCGGCCCCGGGTACCGGCACCCGCTTGGGGCTGTGCCACACGGTTTGTCCATGCGAGCCGATCACGGCGATGTCCCGAGCCGACAGGTTCGCCTGCCTGATGGTCCGGTTGGCCTCACGGGCAAACACCTCACCCACGGCCGCGTCCAGCCGGCAGATTGCGGCCACCGTGCCGGTGCGGTAAAGCGACAGGAGTTGCTCGCGTAGCGCCGCCGGGTACGGGCGGGTCCGGTGGGCAAGCAACGTGATCCGTAACTGAGAGCGGCCGGGCCTCACGTCGATGACGGCGCAATCCACGCCATCCATCGAGGTCCCCGACATCAACCCGAGGCATTTCATAGAAGTTCTCCGGCTTCCCGGCTCTTTCCATCCAACGACCGGGAAACGTATTGTACGGGTTCGGACACGCGGATCAAATCATACTGCACTCGGGGAGTGAATGATACCGCCTGGAATGAAGCATGGATCGTCTGAAGCCGTTGAAGTCATGCTCCGAGTTGAAGCCGAAGCCGTCCCCACATGCTCCGTCCGGCGGGCCGGGACGGGTTGTCTTGTCGTATGGGCAGCAACTCCTACGAACTGCCTGAATCATCTCATGAATTGACTAAATAGTCATATAGAATGATGTTGAACGTAGCTATAGTTCTTGACCTGTAACTACTTAAAGCATACAATTCAGCCTTTCAATAATATAATTTATACTACTGTATAGCGCCTGTGAATTCTCCCTCAGACAAACATACCGGTCATACCCACGGCCATGACCACGAGCACGACCGGGCACGACCATGGGCATGATCACGGGCACGACCATGGGCATGATCACGGGCATGACCACGGGCACGACCATGGGCACACGGGCATGGGCACGATCACGGGCACCATCACCATCATCACGGCTTTGGCGGACATGACCATTCCCACGAATTGCGCAATGCGAGTAAGAGCAGCTTAATCTCCGCATTCGTCCTGATTGTCGGTTATATGTTCGCCGAGGTCATCGGCGGCATCCTGTCCGGCAGTCTGGCGTTGCTTGCCGACGCGGGGCACATGTTGACCGACGCGGCCTCCATCGCCCTTGCGCTGGTCGCCATGCAGTTCGCCACTCGACGTGCGACCACGGAACGCACCTTCGGCTTCCATCGTCTCGAGATCCTCGCGGCCCTGATCAATGCTCTTTCGCTCTGGCTGATCGCCGCGTGGGTGGCCATGGAAGCCTTCCACCGCTTCCAGGATGTGCCCGAGGTGGAAGGCGGGCTGATGCTGACCGTCGGCGTGATCGGTCTTTTCGTCAACGTCGGGGCGGCCTGGATCCTCCACAGTTCGGCCGAGCACAGCGTCAACGTGGAGGGAGCCTTTCAGCACGTCATGGCCGACCTGATGGGGTCCGTCGGCGTCGTCATTTCAGGTATCCTCATCTGGGCTTTCGGGTGGACGATTGCCGATCCCATCATCAGCGTGGGTATCGGCATCCTTATCCTCTTGAGTACCTGGCGTCTGCTTGCCAAGGTCGTCCACGTGCTGCTCGAGGGTACCCCCGAACATATTGACGTGTATAAACTTTGCTCCAAGATCGAGGAGGTGGAAGGCGTGACCCTGATCCACGACGTCCACGTCTGGACCATCGCTCCGGATTACGAGGCGCTCACCGCGCACATCCTCATCGATCCCGATTACGAGGGCGACCTCGACACGTTGCGCCACCGTCTGCGGGACATTGCCTCCCGTAATTTCGGTATCGGCCACATCACGCTTCAGTTGGAAAAATCAAAGAAAGGGTGTACCGAAGACCACCATGTTGACCATCTGCACGCCCATGCGCGTCCGGCTAACTGAACCGGATTGCCCCCCGTTGTCGCGAGCACCCCACGGACCTGAGGTTCGTGTTCGTCGGCGGGTGACGACAGGGCGAGTGTACGACACCAAGGCACAAGCATGCGTGCAAAATTTGTTCACGTGCAGGCCGGCACCTCGTTGGCCTCATTTTTTCAACCCGCTGGCGCAGACGCATGACGCGCTCGCGTAAAACAATAGGAGAAACAACCCATGACTGACGATCACAAAACTCACGATCATGGCGACCACGGTGACCATACCCATGGCCCCGATTGCGGCCATACCGCGATTCAGCACGAGGGGCACACCGACTATTTACACGACGGTCACATGCACCATCAGCATGAAGATCATCATGATGAACATTCCGTGGGCGTCACTAGCCAGAACCCCGATTCCTGTACGCCCGATCATTCATGCAGCGACCATGCCGCGGGGCATCAACATGGCACCGATTGCGGCCACGAGGCCGTGCCCCACGGGGACCACACGGACTACCTTGTCGCCGGTCACCTGCATCATCCACACGGTGAGCATTGCGACGACCACGGCAAGGTCTAAACCTGAGGTACAGACCATAGACCAAGGTCCGGTAACCGAGAGAGCCGCTGTTCCGTTTCAGCGGCTCTCCGTTTTTTCGCAGCGAAGCACCCCTTCCAGGACGGTCGTAGAGAAACGGCAAGCGGGTATGAGGAGTATCGTCAGACATCATGGATCCTTCTAACTCTCTGCTGCTCCTGGCCGGGTACTGCGTCGTCATCATGGCCGTCTCCCTGTTCGGGGGATGGCTGCCGTCCATCTTCCGGCTGACTCATACCCGCACCCAGATGGTGACGAGTTTCGTGGCGGGCGTGATTCTCTGCGTCGCCCTGTATTATCTCCTGCCACACGGTATGCTAGAAATTCCCGGCGAGCACTCCGCCGAAACAGCCGTGTGGTGGATGCTGGTGGGCACCGTCCTGATGGTGGTGCTGTTGCGCGTCTTCTCCTTTCACCAGCATGACTTCAGTCATGAAGACGACGATTCGCACGATCATGCCCATCACCATACCCACGACCACCATGAACATGGTCACATCTCGGTGCATCCCATGAGTTGGGTCGGGATCACCATGGGCCTCGGGCTGCACACGCTGACGGAAGGGGTGACGTTGGGCACCAGCCTCAGGGCCGGCGCTTCCGACGGTGCGATAGGCCTCAGTCTCAGCGTATTCCTGGCGATTGTGCTCCATAAACCCCTTGATGCCCTCTCCATTATCGGCACGATGCGGGCCGCGGGTTTCGGTAAGCACCGGCGTATCTTGGCCAATGTGCTCTTTTCCCTGGTCTGCCCGGTGGCGGCTTTTCTGACGTTCTGGGGCGTGGGTTTGCTCGGCCAGTGGGAGGAATACGTTGTCGGGGTCGCGCTGTCTTTCGCGGCCGGGGCGTTACTGTGTATCGCCCTGAGCGACCTGCTCCCGGAAGTTCATTTCCACAGCCATGACCGCACCAAGCTCACGCTGGCGTTCTTCGCGGGAATCGGCCTCGCCTATATGCTTCACTACCTCGAACCCGCCGGTCTCCATTGATTCGGCGGTTGGCGGTTTCGCGCGATCCTATGGCCCCCTGATTCGCTTGTGACGCACTTGAAAGAAACTTAAGGGAGATTCATTATAGAGGATACTACTTCTACGGGTTGGTACTCACCATGCGTCGATTGGAACCTCCAAGAGCTATTCTCACCGCCTTCCTGCTGGGCAGCCTGGCCACCGCCGGCCAGGCGGCCGAACCGCCCTACGGGAAGAATGGGGCGTTGGCTCTTCCGGCCTCCAGCCCCGAACTGATTGAATTTGTGCGGAAAGTCGTTCCGTCCAACCCGCGCGTCAAAGCGGCACACTCGGCTTTGAACGCGAGCGGGGCCTTTCATTTGGCGGCATCGCAACCCCTCTACAACCCGAGATTCTCGTTCGAGTCGCAACATTCCCATGAAAACAGGCACTACATGGGATTACGGCAAAGGATCGACCTGGTCGACAAACGCTCAGCCCGTACCTCGGTCGCGTCTGCGGACCGCCTCGCCGTTCACGCCGAATATATCTTCATGCGACGAGCCGTTACTGCCGACCTGTTATCGGGTCTGGCCGGCTATCAGACGGGTGTCGAACGCGAGGCCCTCGCGACAAAGCGCGTTCGTTTGATGCAGGACTTCGCCACGCTGACAAAGAGACGCTTTGAGGCCGGGGATATGGCTCGGGTCGAATTCAACCTGGCCATCCTGGTCTTTGCCGACGCCCGGATGAAACAAGCCACCGTAAGAACCATGCTGATCGATGCCCGGCAACAGGTGACCAACCTCATCCCTCCGAATATCACCACGCCCTGGCCCACGTTGGAGGCAGGGCTCCCCGCTTTGCCGGCCCAGGATGACCTGGAATCCCTATTGATGGCGTTACCGGAGGTGCAAGCGGCGCAACGTCGAGTCGATTCAGCCAAGGCAGCGATCACGTTACGCAAGCGCCAGAGAGTTCTTGATCCGACCGTCGGCGTAACCCGTGGAGAAGAAGCCGGTGAGCCACTGTGGGGACTGAACCTGATACTCCCCCTTCCTCTTCGTAATCCTTTCAGATTTGAAGTCACGGCTGCCTACCAGCAATATCAGCAGGCGCAACAGACGGTCAACGACATCTTGCGGCGCGCCCGCGCCCGCCTCGTCAACGCGTTCGAGCGCTACAAGATCGCCCACAACGCCTGGCAGGACTGGCAGCGCATCGGGCCGTCCAGCGCTCAGCAACAGGCAGACCATCTCCGTCGACTGTGGCGATCCGGCGAACTCAACGCCACGGAATTCCTGGTGCAGACCAGCCGCACCATCGACAGCCAGGACAGCGCCCTTCAACTTCGTCAAGCGCTGTGGCTCGCATGGTTTGAATGGCTGGTCGCATCCGGAAAAGTGGATGAATGGCTCAACGTCGGCAGCTATGCGAAAACATACGGCACCCCTGGCTGATTCGGGGAGACGACCAAAGACGCGTTTTCGCGCAGTCCCCTCGTTGATGTTGGGATTGGGCGCCGCCGCCATCGTCATAGCCGCACTCACGTCGTTGGACGCGACCGGGCAACACGTCGAGGACGATCATGGGGACAGCCACCAAGCAAGACACGATGATCATGCAGACCACGATGAGAGCCCATCCAAGGTAGGAGCCCATGAAGAAACGCACGACGATCATGCAGACCACGGGGAAGAAGCCGAGGGAGGGGTCGTCGAACTCTCCGCTGAATCCATCCAGGCCGCGGACATCCACGTCACCGCACTCAAATCGGAATTACTGCCTGAAGTCATTTCCGCACCGGGTGAAATCCGACTCGACCAATACCGCAGTGCCGAGGTGACACCTTTAATCGACGCCGTGGTCGTCAAGCGGCATGCCCGGCTCGGTGACGAGGTCAAAACCGGCCAACCCCTGATCACCCTGGCCAGTATCGAGGTGGCCGCGGCCCAAGGTGAACTCAGGATCGTGGCAAACGAGTGGCAGCGCGTGCGCAGGCTGGGCAGAGGAGTCGTGAGCGCGAAACGCTTTGTCCAAGCCCGGGTGGCCTATGAGCAAGGCCGGCTGAAGTTGGGCGCCTACGGCCTGGACAACAAACAGATCAACGCCGTCGTCACTCGCAGGATGAAAGTCGCGCTGGGACAGTTTCAACTCAATGCCCCGGTGTCCGGGACGGTGCTGCGTGACGAGTTTCGCGTCGGCCAACGCATCAAAGCGGGCCACAGCCTGTTCCTGATCGCCGATGAACGCCGGGTTTGGGTGGAAGCCAACCTGCCCCCCGTTCAGGCCGACCATATCGAGATCGGCGTGCCGGCACAGGTCAATATCGGCGGACACTGGCATGATGGGAGAGTCATCCAGAAGCATCACTTGCTCGACGAGCAGACGCGAACCGTCCGGGTGCGGATCGCAGTCACGCCGCATGGCGAGCACCATCACGCCGGCGAGTTCGTTCAGGTCGCCATCGCCGCGGATGCCGGCCACGCAGAACCGGCGTTGGCGGTGCCCGAATCGGCCCTGGTGCAGGACGACGAAGGCAACTGGACGGTGTTCGTCGAGCTCAACCCCGGTCATTTCAAGCAGACCCGCATTCGCCGAGGCACGACACGCGGTAAAAAAATCTCCATTTCAGGGATTGCGGAAGGCACGCCGGTCGTGACGGAGGGAGCGTTTTACCTGGGAGCCGAACTCGCCAAGAGCGGCTTCGAGATTCACAGCCACTAGGCCATCGAAGAGCCATGTTGAATGCAATGGTGGATTGGGCGGTGCGGAACCGCCTGCTCGCGGTGATGGGTTTGATCGCCGCCCTGATCGGCTCGGTCTTCGCGTTGGAGCAACTGAATCTCGACGCCTTTCCGGACGTGACGAACATTCAGGTGCAGGTGAATACCGAAGCACCGGGTCTGGCGGCCGAGGAAGTCGAACAACTGATCACCTATCCCATCGAGGCCGCGATGTACTCGCTGCCCGACGTTGAAGAAGTCCGTTCGATTTCCAAGACGGGCTTGTCCGTGATTACGGTCGTCTTCAAGGACGGCACCGATATCTATTTCGCCCGGCAACTGGTGTTCGAGCAACTGCAAACCGCGCGCGAGAACATACCCGAAGGCGTCGGCACGCCCGAGATGGGTATCAACACCTCGGGATTGGGCATGGTGTTCCAGTACGTGCTGCTGGCCGACGAAGACAGCAACGTCGACGCCATACGACTGCGCAGCCTGAACGATTGGGTGGTCAAGTTGCTGCTGCTGCCGGTCGACGGCGTGACCGACGTCCTGTCATTCGGCGGCGACGTGTTGCAGTACCAGGTACAATTGGACCCGGCCCGCATGCTCAGTTACCACCTGTCCGCCGGCCGGGTCATTGAAGCGATCGAGGCCAACAACCGCAATGCCGGCGGGTGGTACGTCAACCGCGGGGCCGAGCAATTGGTCCTGCGCGCGGTCGGCTGGGTACGTAGCGGCGCCGACGGGCTCACGGACATCGGCAACATCCCGGTCAAGGAAGTCGACGGCGTCGTGGTCAAGGTGAAAGACCTCGCACGACTGAGACTGGGCGGGGAAATCCGCCAGGGCGCCGTCACCATGACCAGCCGCGACGCCCAAGGCCGGCCACAACCGCGCGGCGAGGTCCTGGCGGGCATCGTGTTCAAGCGCATGGGAGCCAATACCAATGCCACCATCGAAGGCGTCTACGACCGGCTGCCGCTGATCGCGCAGGCCCTGCCCGACGGCGTGACGTTATACCCCTACTATGACCAGGCCGACCTGATCAACAAAGCCGTCGCCACGGTGACCAACGCGCTGTTGCAAGCGTTCGTCCTCCTCATCATCGTGCTGGCGATCTTCCTGATGAACCTGCGCGCCACGTTGCTGGTGTTGCTCTCCATCCCGCTGTCGATCGGCCTGGCCCTCACCGTCATGGCTTATTGGGGGATTTCGGCCAACCTGATGTCGTTGGGCGGCCTGGCGATCGCCATCGGGATGATGGTGGACGGCACGGTGGTCGTCATGGAAAACATTTTTTCCCACCTGACCAAACCCAAGGCTGTCCCTGCCGAGGCCTATCTGGGCGTTGTGCAAAGCAGGCAACGACGCATGAACTTGCTCATTCAAGCGGCCACCCACGAAGTGACCAGCCCGGTCTTTTTTGCCGTGATGATTATTGCCGTGGTCTTTTCCCCTCTGTTTACCCTGGAAGGCGTTGAGGGCAAATTATTCCAGCCGATGGCCGTTTCCATCGTCGCGGCGATGCTGGCTTCGTTGCTGGTCGCGCTGGTGGTGATCCCGGCGCTGGCGAGCTATGCCTTCAAGCAAGCGCCGCGACATGGGGAAAGCCCGGTCCTGCAACCGATCGCGTGGGTGTATCGTCGCGTGCTGCACAGGGCGCTGAAGCGACGCACGCTGGTCGTCGGTTCCGCGGCGACCCTGTTCGTCCTGTCCATGGCGATCATGACGCAACTGGGCACCGAGTTCGTGCCGGAACTGGAAGAAGGGACGTTGAACATCCGCACCACGCTGGCGCCCTCGTCGAGCCTGCGGACGTCCGTGGCGCTCGCACCCAAACTCGAAGCGATCCTGATGGAGTTTCCGGAAGTCACCTACGCCCTGAGTCTCATCGGCCGCGCCGAGGTCGGCGGCGATCCCGAACCGGTTTCCAATATCGAAACCTACGTCGGGTTGAAGCCGGTGGCGGAATGGACGTCCGCCCGCAACCGCCATGAACTGCAGACCCTCATGGAAGAAAAACTGTCCGTGCATCCGGGGGTTGGTGTTCTCCTTTTCCCAACCCATCGCCACCCGGGTCGATGAATTGCTGTCCGGGGTGAAAGCCCAACTCGCCGTCAAATTATTCGGCCCCGACCTGGACGTGCTGGCGAGGAAAGGCAGGGAGATCGAGGCGTTGGTCAAGCACGTCAAGGGCACGCGCGGCGTATCCATGGAGAAAATCGCCGGCGAAGCCCAGCTCGTGGTCCGCCCAGACCGCGAGGCGCTGGCACGGTACGGGATGGCGGTGGAGGAAATCGTCTCGCTGGTGTCGGACGGCATCGGCGGGATACCAGCCGGGCAGGTCATCAAGGGCAACGAGCGTTACGATATCTACGTGCGGCTGGAGAAATCCGCCCGCCGGAGCGCCAGCGTCATTCGTGATCTGTTGATCGAATCGCCCAACGGCGCGTGGGTGCGCTTGGGCGAAGTGGCAAGCGTCGAAATCGAAGCCGGGCCTCCGCAAATTCGCCGCGACGACGTCCAACGCCGCGTCGTGATCCAATCCAACGTGGAGGGTCGCGATATGGGCAGCCTGGTTGGCGAATTGCAAGCACGGATCAGTCGCGAAATCGACCTGCCCGCCGGCTACAGCGTAGTATTCGGCGGACAATACAAGAACCAGCAGCGGGCCCAGGCGCGACTCATGATCGTCGTGCCCATGTCCCTCGCGCTGATCCTGCTGTTGCTGTACTTCGCCTTCGGTTCGTTAGGCCAGGCCGCCCTGATCATGATCAACATCCCCCTGGCGTTAATCGGCGGCATTATCGCGCTCTGGCTGTCCGGGCAATATTTATCGGTGCCCAGTTCAATAGGGTTTATCGCGCTGTTCGGCGTGGCGGTGCTGAACGGGGTCGTGATGGTGACGTCCATCAACCGGCGTTTCACCGAGAACAGGATGCTCGGGCAAGCCATTGAGGAAGGCGCCCACTCTCGCCTCAGACCCGTACTCATGACCGCGATCACCACCGCGCTGGGATTGATTCCCTTGTTACTCGCAACGGGTGTCGGCTCGGAAATCCAGCGCCCCATGGCGACGGTGGTCGTCGGCGGATTGGTGTCCAGTACCCTGCTGACCCTGCTGGTGATTCCATCGCTGTACCCGTGGTTTTCGCGTTACTGGGTGCGCAGGAATTTGAAAGTGGAATAACAAGAGGCAGAGAGGCGGTCTTCGACCGGGCAAGGCCTTTATTCATCACGGTGGGGGGAGGAGCGTGCCCGTCGATCCCACACCATGCCGGTCTGCTCCTCGGCGCTGAAGCCGAGATTTTCATAGAACGTGTGTTTATCGCGCGTGCAGAGCCAGAACAGTTCGACGCGTTGAAGGGCCGGATGGGTCAGGATCCGATGCATGATTTCCTTGCCCACGTCCTGTCCCTGGTACGCCGCATCCACGATGACGTCCCAGATGGAGGCGCGATACACGTAATCGGTCAGAACCCGGCCGCACCCGATGAGCCGGCCGTCGTCCCACGCCGTGATGAACAGCGCGGTCTGCCGAAGCATCTCCGCCGTCTCGGCCACGGTCCGCCCGCGAGCCCAGGGCGCTTGCTCAAACAAGGGCAATAAAACGGCGGGATCAAAATCTTTATGGTCGGAATAGATGATCATGTAGAGAACGGCAGCCCATTTGTATTACACTAAATCGCTCGCAATTGCCAGCGGAAGGTCAAACGTCCGTCAATGTTCGAGGTTTGTTAAACACCTTACCAGCCGGGGAAGTCACCATGCCCATGCTCGTCAGAAAATGTCCGAAATGTGAAAAACTGTTCTGGATCAAGGAACAGGATATCGACCGTTCAAACACGGATGTCCTGCGGGTCGCCTGTACGCACTGCCGGCAGGTGCTGCGCATCCCGCTCGTGACCGAAGGCGCCAACGCCGGCGCGCCGAAGATGGGGCACTAAGCCCGGCTTGGGGCCTTGCCCAAGAAGTTGATTCCGATGCGCGTGCACACGTACGGGGGGCTTGACGTCCACATCGCGGGAGGACCGGACCGCGAAGGCGGAGGTGACGGGCCCGTGGTCATTCTGCTGCATGGGTTCGGCGCACCCGGTGATGACTTGGTCGCCCTGTGGCGGATGTTACGGGTCCCGGACGACGTGCGGTTCGTGTTTCCCGTTGCGCCCCTGAGACTGGACGATGGCCTGCCCGATGGACGGGCTTGGTGGATGCTGGACCTGGACCTGATCGCCCGTGGACTCCCGCGTAATATCGAGGCAGTTCCCGACGGGCTGGCGTTTGCCCGCGAGCGAGTGTTTGCCATGCTGGACGAGCTCGACCGGCATGAGAGCCTTCCCCCGGACCGGGTCTTCCTCGGCGGGTTCTCGCAGGGCGCCATGTTGGCCTGCGATACAATGCTGCGAAGCCCACGCCCGTTTGCCGGGCTCATCATCCTGTCGGGCAGCATCATTGCGAGACCCGAGTGGGAAGCACGATGGCCTAGCCGAAAAGGGCTTCCCGTGTTTCAAAGTCATGGAACGGACGACCCCCTGCTCCCTCACGAAACCGCGACGCAACTCAAGGACTCCCTCCTCGCGCACGGACTCCCCGTGACCTGGCATGAATTTCGAGGGGGGCATGAAATCCCCCCGCAAGTCCTGGACCAACTTGGCCTGTTTTTGAATCACGCGTGCGGTGCAGATTGAAAGAGAGAGCCGGATAGATTGACAAGGACACTGGATCCTCGATTAAAAATGTCGAGGATGACAGGAGACTGCTCTCTAAGGGAAAGCCGCTGTGACGATAATCGAGCGTCGTTGCGGAAAGGCGTGGGCTTCAGTATCATGCTGCTTCGTGCCTCGGGACGAGGCAGGGAACATCATGATTACTCCGCAAACCATCACGGACTACGTTCGGCAAGTCTTAGCCGATGCCCAGGTCATTGTCACGGATCGAACGGGCACCATGGATCACTTGAACGTCCGGGTGGTGTCGGATGGGTTCCAAGGGAAAAATTTATTGGATCGTCACCGTCTCATTTATCAAGCATTGGACGAGCCGCTGAAAGATGGGCGCATCCATGCGCTTGAACTGACGACTGAAACAACGGATGGCTCATAGGAGGAAAACACGGCATGGCACATCCCATCGAAGAAGAAATTCAACAGGAACTGAAACAACACAAAATCCTGATTTACGGGAAAGGGACCAAGACCGCGCCCCAATGCGGCTTTACCGTCGAAACCATGGAGTTTTTCGAGCAATTCGGCTATCCCTATGAGATTATCAACGTGTTGGAGCATCCGGAAAAGCGTGAAGTCCTCACGCAGATGACCAACTGGCCGACCCTGCCCAAAGTCTTTATCAACGGCCAGTTCTACGGCGATACCGACGTCCTGGGCCCCATGCAGTCGAAGGGGGAACTGAAGCCGCTTTTGGACAAGGCCTTTCAAGCGGCAGGCTAGTTTTTCATTCTCGCCAGAGTGACCGGGAGCGGCAATGAGAGCTCCCGGAACAAAAAAAGGAGGCTATCGGAAAGATAGCCTCCTTTGCGATTCCAGCGATTCGAACAACGGTTACTTAATGACCGTCGACGTGGCGCCACCCGGGTTGATATCCACCTTGTTCAAGGCCCCTTCAACCTCCGGCAAACGCCCGGCGCCCATAGATTTCTTCACCCGCGCACGATTCGGGTCGCTCGCGGTCTCCATGGCAGCCGCATCGGCGGCGGAAGCCGCTGCCATCGATGCTTTGTCACCAACGGCATTCGCTTGACCGGCATCATGGCTGGTCCGCGTGCCATCGGCCGGAGATTTGGTTTCTGCAGCGGGATACCCGGGATGTGCAGGCAGCATGCCCGGATTCGCATACACCACTGATGCCATCAAGGCAGTACCCGCGACCGCAATAAGAAGAAGGCGAATACTCTTCATAATTCCGCTCCTTTTGTTAAGACAGGTTATGGACGATAAAGACATGCGTTTCCGATTCAACCATTTCCCTGGAGAAAGAAGGTAAATCTTATTCATTTCATTCGGAGGTGTCAAGCGTGAACGCGCAGGCCGGGCGGGGCCTGAAACACCTCCGGACCGGCCCGGGGGCTCCCCGTGTCCTTATCGGCGCCTGGGCGAACGGCCTTTCCCGCGATAGGGCCGCCTGGGGCGCATGGCCGGCAGGGTAATGGTAACCAGCGTCCCTTCCTGGGGGCGACTGTCGATGGCAATGTGCCCTTCGTGTTCATCCACGATTTTTTTCACCATGGCCAGGCCCAACCCCGTGCCCGACCGTTTCGTGGTGAAATAGGGCTCAAAAATTCTCTC
The DNA here is from genome assembly GCA_965204475.1 of Nitrospirales bacterium. Classification (GTDB taxonomy): domain Bacteria; phylum Nitrospirota; class Nitrospiria; order Nitrospirales; family UBA8639; genus Bin75. The sequence goes on along the minus strand of OZ241988.1, from coordinate 2,006,156 downwards.
ACTCAATTCTTCGGGAATCGGCGCGCCGTCGTTGTGGATGCGAATGACCATTTCCGGCTGGCGCCCGCGTTTCTGCGACACGGAGATGCGCAAATTCCCGCCCGGCGACATGGCCTCCAGGGCATTCGTGAAAATGCTGAGGAAGACATGCTGGATTTTCTCCCGGTCCCATCGCACCTGCCCCAGACGCGCGGGAAATTCCTTGGTCACCTCGATCCGGTTCACTCTCAGATCCGTGGCGACCAACGCCAGCCCGTCTTCGATCAAGGCGGTGACGCGGCACGGCCGCCGGTCCAATTGGAGGGGTTTGGCGAAATCCAGAATATCGTTCAACATGCTTTCCATCCGCATGAGATCCCGCATGGCCGCTTCGATGGAGGTTTGGGTTTCAAAGTCGAGTGTCCCGTCACCCGTCACCTCCTCCAATTGCGCGCGGATATAGCCCATGGGTTCGCGAACCTCGGTGGCCAGAAAGGAACTGACTTCATTCAAGGCCGTTTGCCGTTCCTGGCGCCGGATGACCGGTTCCGGCACGCCGGCTGCCGCCGCCTCCGGTGTCGACGGGGCCACCACGCCCGGCGACGCCTGGAGATTCAGGGACGGTTCATCAAACAGTTGGGCCAATTGCGTCGTGACCGGGGCAAGCTTCCCGGACTCGGCTTCCGTGGATTCATATTGCGCCCCCGTCTTGGACGCCAGGGTGATCGTCCCGGCGACACGGCCCCTGACAAAAAAAGGCACCACGAGCGTGCATCGGAAACGGTCACGGTACAATTGTTTGTAATCCTGAAAGCGTCCTTGCGTAGAGGCCAGGTTCTGATCAATCCGGGGCTTGCGATGCCGCACCGTCCACCCCGATGCGGATTCGTTCAACGACAAGCGGTGCCCCGGCAGCAGTTCTTTCTTATGCCCGGCCAGACACCCCAACACTTCCAGGGATGCGGCCAACGGATCATACAACGTGACCCATCCCCGATCGAACGGGACCAGGGACTGCGCCTCGGTCAAACACTCGGCGACCCGGTTCTGCACCTGGGGCGACGTATACGTCCGCGTCGTCGAGTCGGCGGTCTCCGGCGGTTCCTCGGTGGACGGCTCGTGCAGAATCCAGGGACGCGCCAGGAGCACGGAGTGATCGAAGAGCTTCGCTTCCCGCAATTGCTCGGTGATCCGGTGACTGACCGCGTCGATCGCGGTTTTTTCCCGCTTCGTAAACGGCCGCCGCTCCTGTTTGCCCACGACCAGCGCCCCATAGGTCACTTTTCCCTCGCGGAGGAGCTTCGCCAACAGATTCTTTGAACCGGGCGTCACCATGCGCAGTTCGATCGCCCCGTTTCCTTCTTCCTGCCCGGCACTCCCGAGAAGACCGCTGCGCTGGCCGTTTCCCCCGGACAGGGTCCGGACGACGGCACGAATCTCACGGGCGGAAAACCCTTTGGACACCTGCGACACCAACGGCCCCTTGGGTTGGTTCATGATGGCCACCGTCGCATCCATGCCCAGGTCATTGACCGTCGTGGTCAAAATGCGCTGGAGCGTCGTCTGCTTCGAAGGCCGAACCGGGTCTGGCGCTTTCTTTTTAGTCATGGTCGGAACCGTAGCATTGTCCGTGTAGGCTCATGCAAATTGGATCCCCGATCAGGTCGGGGATGACAAAAGGGAAAGGAGGGAAGAGGGAGGTTGAGTGACATCAATTGATATGCCGGATCTTTCGTGACCGGGACGGAGACACGACCACCTGCACGTGGCCGCGATCAGCCACCACCATGTTCGCGACGGCGCTGACGAGGCTGATCAACACGGCCCCGCCGACCGCCGGCCAGAATCCAGCCACGTGAAACCCTTTGACCAGGACGGAGACCATGTTCAGCAGGAAGGCATTGATCACGATCATGAACAAGCCGAGCGTTACGACGATAAAGGGAGCCGAAAGCAGATACAGGAGCGGCCGGACCACGGCATTCAGGATTGCCAACACCAGCACGCCCACCGCGCCCGCGGCAAACGAATCGATGGTCACGCCCGGAATAATCTGTGCCGCGACAACCACCGCTATCCCGGTGACGATGAAGCGAACAAGAAATCCTCTCATACACCCATCTCCTGCCTAGCCTTATCCTTTTGGTGCGGCCACCGTCAAATCCAGGGACTGTTGCCGCCTGGTTATTGTATCACTCGGATCATAGTCGGCCACAAACGTTTTCTTCACGCCCTGAGCCGACACTTCGACCGTCGCGCCGGCATTTTCATTATGCATATGCAGGAAAATTTCATAATAGCCGGCCTCGTTCGTCTTGCCTGACGCCCCGTGCCCGCCCTTGACCTGGGGCATGGCATGCACCTCCGTCCCGGGCAAGGCCCGGCCCGATGCATCCCGGACGTACCCGAACACCGTAAACCCGTGTTCCACGTTGGCCTTCACGAACACGGGCTTCGGGGTCTCGGCCGCGGGATCCTTCAACGTGGACAAATACGTGGCGAGCGCCGTCACCTCTTCGTCCGTCATCAAATCCTTGTACTTATCCGGCATCCGGCCCTTCTTATGCTCTTTCTCGAACCCCTCCGCGTACAGGTACGTCGGATCGAAAATTTTTCGCTTGATATCGTTGACCGTCAAAAAACTGCCGATGTTGTCCAGAATCGGCCCCCGTTTTTTCACGCTCCCCTTGCCCCCGATTTTGTGACAGTTGTAACACTCGTACAAATCATAGACTTCGGCCCCGCGTTCAGTCACCGTGAGGGCGCCCTGCTCTTCCGGAGCCTCCGCCACCACGGCCGCCGGGGCGAACCGGCCCAGTCGCGCCATCACCGTTTGCGAATTATCCTGAAGCGCCTGCACACGTTGGAGCAACGCGTCCACCTGGCCTTGCTCGGCCATGACCAGGGCGCGTTTGCGTTTGAGAATCTTTTCGATCTTCCCCTTCTCCACCTCCGGATCATATTGCGGCCAGGACGACGCCCCCCCGATATAAATCGCGGACAGCACCAGATAGAACCCCACCAGCGCCGCGCCGGCCGTCCACCCCGACAACCTGGTCATGGGCGGGGCATCCAGCAGCAGAAACACCGCCAGGCCCAGGGCCACGTACGCCACGAACATCGCCTGGAACACGTGGGGGAAGCCCAGGGCCCCGCTCCCGAACCACGCCGCAGTCGCCAAGACAACGCCCACCGCGATTTTTTTTAGGCTTGCCGGCATCAGGTTTTTATTTTGGACCGAAGGGGAAAGGTAACCTTCATCAATCGTTCAGGGGAATGGGGACAACGTGAAAGGACATCTACGTACATCTTACTCGGCCTGCCGGTTTCATACAAGCCTTGATTCGGTGCGCGGGGTTTCGCCCCCGCACGACGAGGTCCTTTTGTTTCGGCAAAAGGACCCAAAACCATTGGCGCCCGGGCGTGGCCCCAGGAGGGTGCCTTTGCCCCAGTCCCGCTTGCGTGGGCTGCGGAACTCGCTTCGCTCAGACAGTCCTCGCCCCCAAAGAGGATTCGGGACCGGGGCGCAGCCACGCCCGAAGGCGCCGGGACATGGCGTAGCTACAAAGATGAAAGGAAGGAGGACGCGGACTAACGGCGGAGTTTCAAAAACGCCAAGGCGGTCACGGGCACGTAGAGCAGACACCCCACCAGGCCCAGCAGCCATTCGCCGATCCAGAACGTCATCACCAGATTGAACAGCAGCACCAAGTAATACAAGCCGCAACCGAGCAGCACCTCTCGAGCCGGGATCGCGTGAGGAAAGACGGGCAACGTCCCGCTCCGGTCAAGCACCCGGTAGCCCGTCATCGCGATCAACCCCACCACGAACCACCCGGCGAAGTTGGCCAGCGGCACGCCGAAATACACGCCGGGCTCGGGATAGCCGTAAATGAGCCCCAAATACCAGCGGTCGCCTCGAAGCGCCACCGGATCGATCACGACGTCGATCAACATGAACAACAGACAGGTCAGGCCGATCACCGGCCAGGAGAGCGACTCGCGCGTAAGCAGGCGGCAACCGGACTCCTCCGATGCGGGTTGAGCAGGCAGGACGAACCAGAGGGCCAGGCAGTAACTCGCGTACAACAGAAACGTGAACGACAACGAATCCATGAACGGAACGTTGGCCAGGTACAACTCCTCACCCACGGTCGAACCCGTGTAATAGTAATCGCCGAAGGGAAAGCCGATGCGGGTCGAGGACAATTCACAGACGAACGCGGTGAGCCACGTCACGCCGAACAATGCGCCGGTACGCCTCCATCCCAATAACCGCGACGCGGCCACCAGCGCCACGGCCAAAAAGAAAAAGACGTAGGGTCGAAGCAGGAGGGTCTTCCATAGCAGCAGGAGAACGTCCATGGGCAGGGTCGGTCACTTACGCGTACCGGTGATCCCGAAACCAGCGCACCGCCTTTTCCAGGGCCACCTCGGGCGGCGTCTGGGGCAAGTCCAACTCCCGAACGGCTTTGGAACTATCATAGTGCATCACGTACTTGGCCATGCGGACGCCGTCGAGCGGAATGCGCGGAGTGCGATGCGTCACGTAATCCGCCAGCCATTTATTGACGTGGGCCAGGGGCAGCACCAAGCCCCGGGGGAGCTTCACCTTGGGCGCCTTGACGCCCGTCAACCGGCCCAGGATCTCGAACACTTCCTTGAGCATCAGGTTCCGGCACCCCAGGATGTACCGTTCGCCAACTCGCCCGCGCTCCATGGCCCGGAGATGGCCCACGGCCACGTCATCCACGTCGATGAGATTCATGCCGGTTTCCACGTAGGCCACCATGCGACCTTTCATGAAATCGACAACAATCTGCCCGGTCGGCGTCGGCTTCACGTCGCACACACCCACCGGCGCCGAGGGATTCACGATCACCACGGGCAACCCCGCGTCCGCCGCCTTCAGGACCTCCTGCTCGGCCAGATACTTGGAGCGTTTATAATCCCCGGTCATCTGCGACAGAGACACGGGGGTTGCTTCCGTGCCCGGCCCGCCGTTTTTGGGCAACCCGATCGCGCCGATCGTACTCGTATACACCACGCGTTCGACACCCGACTCTCGCGCCGCGTCCAGTAACGTCCTGGTGCCCTCGACGTTCACCTTGTAGAACACCGACGGATCGCGCGCCCACAGGGCATAATGCGCCGCCACGTGGTACACCTGCCGGCAGCCGTGCAGCGCCGCCCGGAGCGACGCCGCGTCGTTCAAATCGCCGGGGACGGTTTCCATCGTCAACCCGTCCAACGCCCGCCGGTCGGCTCCCGGCCGGACCAAGCCCCGGACCTCCGTGCCCGCGTGGATCAAGGCACGCGCCACGGCGGACCCGATGAACCCCGTGACCCCTGTGACCAAGGCTTTCATGATGAAAAAGGAACCGGCAAGGATGCGAATGAAGAGGATTGGAGCGTCACCGCCTGATACATGGAATCATTTTGGTGCCGTTTTGATGCCATTTAGCGTCTATTTAGCCCAATTTATATGCTATTTAGGTGCAATTTTGAGTCATTTCTGCTCTTTTTTACACCATTTCCGTACCATTTATGCACCATTTTGACTCATTTCTGCGCATTGCGTCTGTCTGTGCCGGTCAATTCTTGCGGTCGACGATATACCGGGCAATGCCTCTCAACGGATCGGCCTTTTCGTCGAACCCGTCCAGCCGTCCGATCGCGCGGGCGGCACAGTCCTGCGCGAGCTGTTGCGCGCCTTCAAGCCCATAGATCGCCGGATACGTCTGTTTGCCCCGTTCATCATCCGTGCCGGCGTCTTTCCCCAACTCCTCCCGCGTCCCCGTTACGTTCAACACGTCATCCGCAATTTGAAACGCCAGCCCGATATCTTCGGCATAGCCGGTCAGACGCTCGAACTGCGTCATGCCGGCCCCGGCGAGCAGCGCCCCGACGCGCACGGCGGCGCGAATCAACTTGCCGGTCTTATGCACGTGAATCTGTTGCAACTCCGCCAAGTCCACCTGCCGGTTCTCGGCCTGGATATCCAGCACCTGTCCGCCCACCATGCCCGCGTGCCCGGCGCCCAGGGCCAGCTCCGCGATAATCTGGACCTGACACTGCGGGTCCAGGTCCGTCACAAGATCGGCCCGGCTGCACCATTCAAACGCCATGGCGTGCAAACCGTCCCCGGCCAAAATCGCCATCGCCTCGCCATAGACCTTATGGTTCGTGGGTCGTCCGCGGCGAAAATCATCGTTATCCATCGACGGCAGATCGTCGTGAATCAGCGAATACGTATGGATGAACTCGAACGCGCAGGCCACGGGCAGCAGCGAAGCCGGGCGCGGCCCGATCGCCTCCGCCGTGGCAATCGTCAGGATGGGCCGGACCCGTTTGCCCCCGGCCAACAGGCTGTACCGGATCGCCTCGTGCAGAACCGCCGGCGGCGTCTGCGGATCAGGCAAATGCGCTTCCAGATACCGGTCGACGGCGGCCCGTTTTTCTTCGAGATAGGTTTTGATATCCATGGGGATGCAGCGTCTTTCTTTGCACTGGTTCTGGGGATTCAGAAACTAACAAAGGCCCGGAGAGGTGTCAAACAAAGGCAGGCAGAATGCGGGGTTTCGCCCCCGCACGAAATGAGACACGCGTATTTGTAATTTTCTCGATCCTCCGGCTATACTTCCCGGCCATGAGTATTCGAAAAGGTGCAGGCCAATGGGAACCCCTCCTCCTGGGCATCGAGCCTGAACACTGCGGGGTGTGCGATCAAGTCCTGTATCGGAATACCACCATGCTCAAGGGGGGCTGGGAACGCTGTTCCGTCTGCCACCGGTTCGTCCACTACGCGTGTCTCGTCAGCGGCAAGGTACAATTCCTCAAACGACGGCCCCGCGTATGTCTCAACTGCGAGCACACGCTCGCACAATCCGCAGAACAAGCGTAGCCCTCCGGACCGGTGACCGCCATTCCGGACGATCGCGAAACAGGATTCGGCAAGCTGCCCGTGTCCGCCATCGTCAACCTCGTGCTGGCCGTACTCCTCTCGTTGTGGAGCGGCTTTTTCACGATGGACTTTCTGCTCAGCGGGATCTATACGTGGCCCCGGTCGAGTCGCGTCGTGACCCTCACCTGCGCGGTCATCATCCTGGTCTACGAATTCATTTACAAAGAGCATCAAGCCCGGCATGCGGCCGTCACCGGCGTCGCCCCACTGCACATGGTCGTGTATGCGTGCATGATTCCCTACATGCTGGGCACGCTGGCCCTGCTGGCCCTCTTCAATCCGGGGTGAGGCGTGTCGGGTCACGCGCCGCTAACGCGACCGATCTGTAAAAATTCAGCGTGACATTTATTGGGATCTTTGCTATTGTGTACGCAATGGCACACAACAGCATGAGGTCTGTGATGGATAATGTTCCCACTAGAGTCAGTATCCGTGAATTTCGTTCCCACCTTGCCCAATATGCAGGAGCTCATTCACCGATTGTGATCACTCGCCACGGTGAAACGGTCGGTTACTATATTCCGGCACGCCCCAGTCGGGATAAAGCAGAAATCGATGCTCTTAAAGAGGCCGCCTCTCACCTCGACGCTCTTCTTGCTCAGGCTGGCGTCAGCGCAGAGGACATGCTGTCGGAATTTCGTAAACTACGCAGTAAGAAAGCTTGATGGCTCTTCGCAAGACCCTGGTTCTGGATGCGAATATTTTAGTTCGAGCCGTCCTCAGCACGAAAGTCCGGACTTTGCTTGAACGGCACTCTTCACAAATACGGTTCTTTGCTCCTGACGTCTGTTTCGGCGATGCCGAAAAATACTTACCGCTGATTTTTGAGAAACGCGGCCTACCAACAAAACCAGCACTAGAGGTATTGGCTGGACTCTCCAGGATTGTTCAGACGGTTGAAGCTGACATCTATGGCGACTATCGCGAGGAAGCTATACAACGTATCGCTATCCGTGATCCGGATGATTGGCCGATTGTGGCAACGGCATTAGCCTTGAATTGCCCGATTTGGACAGAAGATTCTGACTTCTTCGGCGCGGGGATAGCGACTTGGACAACGGATCGCATCCACTTGTTCGTACCCCTCACACCTGATGAATAAAGGAAAGTCCGCGCCATGAGATAGCGCGGCTACAAAATAAAGAACGTCACCCGACCTCGTCGTCGCGTAGCACTTGCGCGGTCCAGGACGTGCCGGAGCGCAGCAACTCGGCCGGCGGGCCTTCATCCACGATCTCACCGCCGGCGTTGCCACCGTCCGGTCCCAGGTCCAGAATCCAGTCCGCGTTGCGGATCACGTCCAGGTTATGTTCGATCACGAGCACGGTGTTCCCGTGTTCCACCAGCCGGTTCAACACGTCCAGCAACCGTTGCACGTCCGCGAAATGCAACCCGGTGGTCGGCTCATCCAACAGGTACAGGGTCCGGCCCGTGGCCCGCTTGGACAACTCGCGGCTCAACTTCACGCGTTGCGCCTCGCCCCCGGACAACGTCGTGGCGGACTGCCCCAGCTTGATGTAATGCAAGCCCACGTCCGCCAGCGTCTGCAATTTTTTGGCGATCGCCGGGATGTGCGTGAAAAAATCCAGGGCCTCCGCCACGGTCATGTCCAACACGTCCGCGATACTCTTGCCCTTGTGCCGCACGTCCAGCGTTTCACGGTTATACCGCCGTCCCTTACACGCCTCGCAGGTCACGTACACGTCGGGCAGAAAATGCATTTCGATTTTCAGCAGCCCCCCGCCCTGGCACGCCTCGCACCGGCCCCCCTTCACGTTGAAACTGTAGCGCCCGGGCCGGTACCCGCGCACGCGCGACTCGGGCAGCCCGGCGAACAGGTCGCGGATAAACGTGAACACGCCGGTGTACGTGGCGGGATTGGAGCGCGGCGTCCGGCCGATGGGCGACTGATCGATGTCGATCACCTTATCCAGAGCCGCGGCCCCGTTCAGCGCCCGGCAGCCTTCCATCCGGGGTTTCTTGTGAAGCAACACCGACGACAGCGACGGGAACAGGACCTCCAGCACCAGGGTACTCTTGCCGGACCCGGACACGCCGGTGACGCACGTCAACAACCCCAGCGGGATCTTCGCGTTCACGGATTTCAGATTATGCTTATCGGCCCCGGCCACGGTGAGAAACTTTTGGGGCCGGCGGGTGCGGGCCGGCAACGCCACTCGTTTCTCCCCGCGCAGGTACTGCCCGGTGAGCGAGCCGGGATGCCGCATCACCTCCGCGGGCGAGCCCTGCGTCACGATCGACCCGCCGTACACGCCCGCGCCGGGTCCCATGTCCACGATATGATCCGCCACGCGCATGGTCGCGGCGTCATGCTCCACCACCAACACGGTATTGCCCAGGTCGCGAAGCCGCAGCAGAGTTTGCAGCAGCCGGTGATTGTCGCGCTGGTGCAGGCCGATACTCGGCTCATCCAGGATATACAACACCCCCACCAGCCCCGACCCGATCTGGGTCGCCAGCCGGATGCGTTGCCCTTCCCCGCCCGACAGGGTGGCCGCCGCCCGGTCCAGCGTCAGATAATCCAGCCCCACGTTCAGCAAAAACTCCAACCGTTCCCGGATCTCCTTCAGGATCCGCCGGCCGATCATGCGCTCCCGTTCGCTCAAGGCCAGATCCGCGAAAAACGGCACGGCCTCGCGGATCGACAGTTGCGTGACCTCGGCAATCGACTTTTCACCGACCTTCACGGCCAGACTCTCCGCCTTCAGCCTCGTCCCTTGGCAGACCGGGCAGCGGTAATGCTCGGAATACTCCTGCCCCTCCGGGCACGCGGACACCTCGTACCCGATCCCGTCACACGCGGGACACGCGCCGTGCGGGCTGTTGAACGAAAACACCCGCGGCGCCATCTCCGGATAACTCACCCCGCACGTGATACACGCCAACTGCTCACTGTAGAGCGTGACCGTGCTCTCGTCCGTCAGCACCCCGACCAGGCCCTGGGTCAGTTTCAGCGCCGTCTCCACCGAATCCGCCAACCGCCGCTGCAACGACTCCTCGTCCTTCATCACCAAGCGGTCCACCACAATCTCGATCGTATGCTTCCGCTGCTTGTCCAGCGTAATCGTCTCGTCCAGCCCCACGATCGTGCCGTCCACTCGCGCCCGCACGTACCCCGCGCGCCGGGCGTCGGCCAACTCCTTGCGATACTCCCCTTTGCGCCCGCGCACGATGGGCGCCAGGATCTGAAACCGCGCGCCCGCCGGCAGCGCGCCGATGGCATCCACCATCTGCTGAACCGTCTGCGCCGTGATCGGCTGCCCGCAATTCACGCAAAACGGCCGGCCCACCCGGGCGAACAGCAGGCGCAGATAATCGTAAATCTCCGTCACCGTGCCCACCGTGGACCGGGGATTGTGGCTGGTATTCTTCTGCTCGATGGAAATGGCGGGCGACAGGCCCTCGATCGAATCCACGTCGGGCTTGCCCATCTGTTCCAGGAACTGGCGCGCGTAAGCCGACAACGACTCCACGTACCGCCGCTGCCCCTCGGCATAAATCGTGTCGAAACTCAACGACGACTTGCCCGAGCCGCTCAATCCCGTCACCACGACCAACCGGTCGCGCGGCAGGACCACGTCGAGGTTCTTCAGGTTATGTTCCCGCGCCCCTTTGATATGAATCGTCTGGCTCATGGGTCCCGATAGAGCAGGGCACAACAATCGTTGTGCCCTACGACAAAATATAGAATGTGCAGGGGCCGCATCTCAAATGTATTTGTAGGGCCGCCTCATTCTCTTTCTGTCATTCCTGCGAAAGCAGGAATCCAGCGTCTTTTTCTTCGTCGACGGAAGACAAGGCAAAGACGCTGGATTCCCGATTAAAAATGTCGGGAATGACAGAAGGGAGAAGTCGGGAATGACAGAAGGGGGAGGCCGGAGATGACAGCAGGGAACGGGAAACAGGCAAGATCATTTGATTATGTGCAGGCCGTTCGTTACAATCACGGTAATGTAGCGGCGGCTACAAATGCAAAATGCAAAGACACTGGATTCCCGTGTCTGCGGGAATGACAGCCATATTCCTGTTCGCTACGCAAAAGAGCGGCGTTTATCAGACTGGGGGAGGAGAATTTCATGCGCAGACTGTCACTGATTGTATTGGCCGTGTTGGTGGGCATCGGAGGCGCCATGACCACCACCGACGCCGTGGCCAAGGTCAAGAAATACGAACTCACGAGAAACAACGTGCAGAAACCCGAGGACGTGGACAGCACCACCGTGTCCCTGTACGGCGTCCGCTTGGGGGACCCGGAAATCGAAGCCGTGGAAATGCTGGTCAACGAAAAAATTTCCGGGGTCCGTGCCGAGCAGGAAGGCGTCTTCGTGCTGCTGTGGGATCAATCGAACCCCACCGGCGCCATGGCCGGCGTCCAGATCCTGGACGGCCGCGTCACGCTGATCTTCATCAACAACCGGTTCGTGCATAAAACCCGGGGCATTTTCCGGCGCGTCCTCACGGCCCAGAGCGCGAAGGAAATCCGGGAACTGCTGGGTCCCGAAGACTTCGGGGACGAAAACGTCATGGGGGCCATGTTGAACTACCAGAATCAAGGCTTTCTCGTGAACTACCTGGGGCGGGACATCAACGTCGAATTCACGCTCCCGTAACGCCCGTCCGCGAACCGGCCTCGGGGTGGGACCATCGCTCACCCCCGGGAGACGGCCCCGTGCCGTCCCGAGCCCATAGCCCACGACCGGCCCCCTTCATGGAAGACCGCATCGTTACCGACCACCTCCTGGAAGAAGAACAGAACACCGAAGGCACCCTGCGCCCGCAAACCCTGGAGGACTACACCGGCCAGGAGCGCATGAAAGAATCGCTGCGGGTCTGCATCGAGGCGGCCCAACGCCGCGGCGAACCCCTGGACCACGCCATCTTCTACGGCCCGCCCGGCTTGGGCAAGACCACCATCGCGCACGTGATCGCCAGGGAAATGGGCGGCGGCATCCGCTCGACCTCCGGGCTCGTCCTGAACCACGCCGGCGACCTGGCCGCGATCCTGGCGAACCTCCAGGCCCACGACGTGCTGTTCATCGACGAAATCCATCGCCTGCCCGCGTCCGTGGAAGAAGCCCTCTACCCCGCGATGGAGGATTTCCAGATCGACCTCGTCATCGGCCAGGGCCCGGCCACCCGCACCATGAAACTGGACCTGCCCCCGTTCACCCTGGTGGGGGCCACGACCAGGGCCGGCGCGCTCACCTCCCCGCTCCGGGAACGGTTCGGGCTGGTGTACCGGCTCGACTTCTACACGGCGGAGGAACTGGAAACCATCGTCAACCGCTCGGCGGGCCTGTTGAACGTGGCCATCGAACCGGGCGGCGCGAGTGAAATCAGCCGGCGCGCGCGCGGGACGCCGCGCATCGCCAACCGGCTCATCCGGCGCGTCCGGGACTTCGCCGACGTCAAGGCCAAGGGCGTCATCACCCAAAAGGTGGCGCAGGAAGCCCTGCACTGGCTGGGCGTGGACGGCGCGGGGTTCGACGAAATGGACCGCAAGATCCTCCTGACCATCCTCGAAAAATTCAACGGCGGGCCGGTGGGCGCCGAAGCCCTGGCCACCGCGGTCCGCGAAGAAAAAGCCACACTCGAAGACGTGTACGAACCCTTCCTCCTCCAGGCCGGCTATCTGGACCGCACCGCCCGCGGCCGCCAGCTCACCACCAAAGCCTTCGAACACTTCGGCAAACGCAAAGACCCGGACCTCTTCGGGTAAGGCGGCTTCCGCGTCTTTGCCTTTGTCTGTCATTCCCGCAAGCTTTTAGCGGGAATCCAGTGTCTTTCGCCTTTATGAACGGAGGTAAAACCAAAGACGCTGGATGCCGGATCGGGGCCGGGCATGACAGAGGGAAAAGTCGAGGATGACAGGAGAGAGCTAGAACTGCCGGACCCAGCGCATTTCCACGAGGTTGCGTTGGAAGTCCCACAGTTGCGCGTTGGATGTGCGGACCTGGTTGGAGAACGCGATCTGCGGGCTGAACCCGAACACCGTGATGGCGCGGTTGAGCAGCGTGGCCTGCAGGATGCGGGTCTGATCCTCGCGAGGCGTAGAGTTATCGGGGATGAACGGAAACCACCCGGGTTCGAATTCCGTCCACCGGAACTCGGCGCTTAAGCCCACGGTAAAGCCCCACGGCAAGGCCACGACCGTGCCCGCGCGCGTCCAGTACCCGTCACTGCTCCAGGCTCGAGACACGGCATCCTGCTGCTGATAGCCGACCAGGGCGTGGACCTGCACGGTCGGGAAGAGCACGTACCTGGCGCCGAGGGAGAACACCATGAGCGGGCCTTCGAGGAACTTCTGCTGCTGGAATTTGCGGTCGCTCCACTGGGCCCGGCCGCTCAGCCGCAGGCCCGCGAAGACCCGGTGCTCCACTTCCAGGCGCGCGCCGTAATCATAGTTCAAGGAGGAGCCGCCCCACCAGCGCTGGCTCGCGGTGGCCAGAAGGCTCATCTCCGTATCCCGGGTGATCAGCCAGCGCGGCCCCGCGTACCCGGAGAGAAACGTCTGGTCCCACCGGCTCCCCTTGTACTCCCGGTGGTTGACGTTCAGACCCGAACGCAACCGCCAGCGTTCGGCCAGCGGGTACTGGTATTCACCGCCCCCCCAGCCCACGAGGCCGATACCGGTACTGGCCCGGCCTGTGGCCCCCCGGCGAAATGGCAGCCCTTGGATATAGATGAACTCCGCGTCCGACGCCGCGTTGATGTTCGTATCCGGGGCAATGGAGAAGCCGAACCACGCGTCCCAACGGCGCCGCGCCCGAATGACCTTCAAGAGCCGGGTGACGTTCTCGACCAGGGTCTCCGGCGGCTTCCCGACCAAAGCCCGCTCGAAATGCTCCCGGGCCAGGTTGTCCTGCTGCTTGAAATAGAAGGCCAGACCCAGTTCCAGGCGCACGCGCACCAAGTCGGGCCGGCGGATCAGGATAGACCGGAAGGCCGCGATGGCCTCGTCCAGGAGCGCCTCGCGTTCCTCGTCCGTGAGCCCGGACTCCGTAGCCCCCCGCACGGCGGCCAGCCCCAGGAGAAACCGCACGTCCGTCTGGTCAGGACGGTCCTCCAGAGCCAGGGGCCGCAGGATCGCCAGGGCCTCGGGAAAGCGGTTGCGTTCCACCAGCGCGCGCGCCAGCTTGACGTGCGGATCTGATGACAGGTGAGAACGCCCGGGAGAAGCCGGGGCGCGGAAAGCAGGTGGGGCTTTCGGTGGCCGATTCGACTCAGAAGGAGTAGGGGCACTTGGGGCAGAAGGACGAAAATATTGCACACCACCGCAGTCCCGGCAGGGTTCCGGCGGAGCCGCTGACGCGTCGCCGGACTCGGCCATAGCCGACGGTGTATGGAACAGGAGCAGAACGATGAGCGTACAAAGCGCGTTCATCATGACAGGACAAAAAAGAAGGGCAGCGAAAACTGGCTGCCCTTCTTTGATTTTACGGTCCGCTATGTGCTATGTGCGGACTTTTGATAGGCCAGAGACCTTACTTATCCAACCTCGCTCCGAAGGCGCCGGCCACCGAGCCGTTGGTGAACCCGGCGTTGAATTCGCCGACCGCGCTGCTCGGATACACGCTGTCATTCGCCTCCAGAGTGGCCGTCGCGGTCGCAGCAGTGGCGGGGCCATGGAAAGTCCCGCTGAGGGAACCATCGCCCACGCCTCCCTTGGCCATGCCGGAGAAGGTGGCATTGGTCGTGTCGATGTCACCCGACAACTCCACCGACCACACATTCGCCTCGCCGCCGGAGAGGACGAACTTGTCGATGGCGCCGGTGATGGAGTTGAGCATGCTGGCCGGGATGGTCCCGTCGGTATCGGTATCGGAAACCTGCACCTGCCCGAACGTCGCCGTCAGCCTGGCATCCGCCCTGAAGTGGCCGGAGGTGGCCGATGCTTCCGTCCCATCCGGGTTGCTCACGCTGTAGACGTAGACGCCGACCGCATTGCCTTCGTAGCTCGCGCTCCCCGCAACCCCGGTAGCAATGGAACCAGTGGCGTTAACCGACGAACCGGCGAAGGTCTCGACCTCGTTGTAGGTGAGCACGCCATCCTTGTCCGTCGTTCTCTTCAGCCAGAAGCCGTAATGCAGGTAATCGGCATCGTCCACGTCGGAGGTGGCGCCCTTGTCGGGGACGAAGACCCAGTTGGCGCTGTTACCGATGACCTCGCCCTTGGCGTTGAAGGTGACCGTGCACGCGGCCGTTCCCACGCACCTGTATGTGCCCTCGGCCCCGTTATAGGTGCCGTCGTGCAGGCCCTCGTCCACGCCCACGGTCGCCGGCTCACCGGCCACCGGGTTGTCCTGGGTGTAGTTGAGCGTGCCGTTCGTGGTCGAGCGCGCGAACATCAGGTTCGCATTCGCGTCTCCGGTGAGGGTGGTGTCCTCCGCAATGGCAAGGGCGTTGTTGACCTCGGGGTCTACCGCTGCGACACCAGTGGCGCTACTCACACCGAGCGCCTGGCCGTCGACCATCGCGAACGCCGTGGCTTTCGGCCCATCGATGTCCGTCGCAACCAGCACAACCTCGGTCATCACTTCGCCGTCGTCATTCGCCTCCATGGTGCGGGTGAGCATCTGACGACCGCCGCTCAACATCTCGGCGACCGCGAACTTGGGATCGTCGTCGCCCGCATTGTCCGGGTCGGCGATCTCGATCTTGGCAGCCTCGCCGCGAGCACGGCTGATCGTCATGGTCATGGCATCGTCAGACGTCTCGGTGGTGCTGCCGTCCGCGTCGGTCCTGGCACTACCGCCGAGCCCGGTCCCAACGTCATTCGTTCCCGACGCTGTATCGGCCTCCTCTGCGATAGCTTTCCTCTTGGTATCCGCCCTTGCCGTTAACTCATCAGCTGTGGGACCAGGAGGCGGTGGTGTTACACAATCACCATCAGCATTCCTTGTCTGGCCGGCTGGACACGGATCGGGCGTCGGATCCGGACCCGGATCCGGAGTCACCATTGACGTCCCGCCGTTCCCACCACACCCGGCCAATGCCAAGGCGGTTATCACGATGAAGTACAAGAAGAATCGTTTCGTGTCCATGTTGTCTCGTCTCCTTTGATTGATGAGTCAAGAGAAACTCGAATCGCCTGTATTCATGGGTATTTTAGAAGATCGATGATTTTTCATTGCCACACAATTGCCACCGGCCACAACAGAAAGAGAACAGCCTCGTGGCATCCCAGAAGCAAGACGGGGCCTTCCGGCTAGATGATGGAAACTTAACAGGAGATTCGATTTTGCCAGTTATCGAATCTCCTGTATCCCTATACCGGACGGGCAAGGACTGCTGGGGCTGGGGGCCACACATGGTGCCGCGCGTCGAAGCGATGATTGCCGAGTTGGAAGCCCTCTCCTCTTCAAAACTCCGTTCGCGTCAAACCTTGGCAACATACCCTGTCGGGTTATGCGATTGTCGGATTACGCTCCGCTAATCCGACCTACGGCTGCTTGACATCGAGTGGTAAATATACCACCATATGCACATGAGGGTGATTTCATGGATCAAGTCGGCTCAGAAGGATTTCGAAAAGTTCCCTCTTGAAGCCCGCCAAAAAATGATCCGTGCCCTCAAAATAGCGGCTGAAGGGCACAAGGCCGATATTGTCAAGCCCATGAAAGGTCTCGGATCTGGAGTCTATGAAATCGTGCTACGACACGAGAGCAGTGCTTATCGCGTCGTCTATGCCGTCCGGATAGGTCATGACTTATGGGTGATTCATGCCTTTCAGAAAAAATCAAAGCGGGGCATTGCAACACCCAAACACGATATCGATGTGATAAAAAACAGGATACAATGGTTAAAGGAGTATAAAGGATGAAAAAAGAACAGATCGAAGTCGTACGCGGCAGTGACAATCCTTTCCGTGACGTTGGCCTGCCGAATCCTGAACTGGAAAATGCCCGCTCTATCCTAGCAGCGGAAATTATTGGGATTCTCAATGCGCGAAACCTTTCAAAACGAAAGGCCGCCTCGATCACAGGCATTGATCCGGCGGACATCACCCGCATCCGAAATGCCGACCTCAAGGGCTTTTCCATGGACCGCATGATAAAAATCCTGGCAACCCTCAATCATCGCGTTGAGGTCAGGGTGCACCCGATCAAGGCACGCCGATCGAAATCGGCCAACGTTGTGCACGCATAACGCATCAGGGGTCACTGGCAAGCCGACCAGAGTCGCGTCGGCAACGCGACTGAAGAGGTGGCTCGATTTCCTTGAACAGCTTGCAGGCTGTCGATAAGTGGTTCTCCGCTCTGGTTAGGCCGCCGTGATTAGCGTGGGCTAGTTGAAATATGCCTGATCGGGCGTTTGCCCGCCCAGTGAGGAATGCGGTCTGCCCAGATTGTAGAAATCTTGACAGGCTATACGTGATGGGAGATAGTGACAGCACAGTCTAATATCACCCCAGCACCACACCATCACCTCGGAGAGCAGTCATGACACCGCAAGGAACGAAAAAAAAGGCTGGCCCTATCACTTGGAAAGTCACACAAGAAAAAGATGGAACATGGATTGCAGCACTTGAGGCCCTCGATTTAACGGTGCAGTTGGTGTCTGATTCCCAAGAAGAACAAATCAATGAAATCGTCGAAGTGATGCAAATGGTGCTCGAAAGCCTTGATGAGAAGGGTCTTCTCGTTGAGTATTTAAGGGAGCGAGGGCTGACTCTTCGGCAAGTCAATTTATCTGGAAGTGGGAAAACTGACTGCCAAGTCCTGCCGCTGCCGATGAATTTCAGTAGCGTGCCCGTACTGTCTTCGGCTGGGGCGTAAAGGATGGGAAGTCCGGTTTGGTTGATTCGCCATATGGAGACGTATGGATTCAAATATGATTGCGAGAAGAAGCAAGTCACCTATTGGGATGGCAAATAGTACATCTTTCTACCGAAAGGAAGAAGCAAACTTCATGAAGAGGCACGTCCGTGACATCCCAAAAACAAATGTCATATGACCCCGAAGGAGATAGAGAAATTCATAGAAAAGAATCGTGACAACATTCATTCGTAACACAACGTAAATCCGTCCGTTAAACAAGCCCTGGGTCGACTGGCGAAACAGAGCACCACTCATCAACCGACCAGCAAATCGAAGCCCACCAAAGGACAGTCCAAGCCCGTCAAAAAATAACGTAGCACCCGATGAGTAAGAAAACACGTCGGATCGTGAAAAGCGTCACGCTGTAGCACGTCGTCCCACAGGCTCGATAGCTTGTGACTGATCCATGAGACGCCTTGACCGGGGTTGCGACGATGGTCTCTGCCACGCTGAATGGCCTGCCGACGCAGAGAAATTTCAGAGGTGAGAGTTCTGTGCATATCTTTCAATTGACCAGGGACTAAGTTACCCTCTCCGGTCCAACACTCCATTGTCTATCGCCAAGTAAACACATGACTCTAAGTGCTACAGAAATGTTTGCAGACGTTTCGGTTACTATTTCTGGAAATCTACGATGATGGCCTTTTTTGACTTTTTGTCCCCTCAGGACACCCTTTTCGTATTACTCATCTTGTTACTTGTCCTGCTGTTGTCGTCTTTCATACTTGTCATGTTCTCTAAGACGACTGAAGGGAAGATTAGCAAACTTTTAGGCTTACCTGAGAAAAACAAAATCCTGACATTTCTGGGACTCGGCATGGGTGGCATTCTGATTGCCTTACAAGCCCTAATAGCAAGTGGGCAAACGAAGGCAATGGAGGACGCTGTACTCAAAACCGAGCAGGGGCAGCGACAGGAGCGCTTGAAAAACGCCATTGAACACCTCGGGCACGATTCAGACTCGGTACGCTTGGGCGGAGCCTACGAACTCTTCCACCTCGCACAAGATACTGAAGCTTTACGCCAAACCATTTTGGACATCCTCTGCGCCCACATCCGCTGGACGACGGGTGAGACAGAATACAGAGAAAAGCATAAGGCAAAACCCTCAGAGGAAATCCAAAGCCTGTTGGCCCTGCTATTTGTGCAGAAACACGATGCTTTCGGAGGTCTCCATGTCAACTTGGAGGAAAGCTGGTTGAACGGGGCTGATCTCAATAAGGCAAGCTTAGAAAAGGCCGTCCTGACTGGAGCGTACATCAAGGAGTCACGGATGCAAGGGGCTGATCTGCACGACGCACAGATGCAAGGGGCCGATCTGCACAACGCGCTGATGCAAGGGGCCGATCTGCACAACGCACAGATGCAAGGGGCTGATCTGCACAACGCGCGGATGCAAGGGGCCGATCTGCACAACGCACAGATGCAAGGGGCTGATCTGCACAACGCGCGGATGCAAGGGGCCGATCTGCACAACGCGCGGATGCAAGGGGCCGATCTGCACAACGCACAGATGCAAGGGTCTAGACTCAGCGGGACACAAATGCAAGGGGCTCGACTCAACGGGACACAAATGCAAGGTGTCACTAGCAACCTAAACAATGGAGAGGGAACAGGGGCCGCAATTGGCGAAGTCAGTGATCTCAGTGGGATTATTTTTGAAGGTGGGCTGAGTCAAGAAGAATTGGATTCCATCGTCGAAGATTTACCCAATGAACAATCAACAGAATTACGAAGGAGGCTGAAGCCACACGTTGACAAACCGGCAAGCAATAAACTGCCGGAAAACAGCGGGGCCATTACTGGAGCCTATACAGAAGAAGAAGCCGAACAATGGTTTGACGAGTACGAATAAGCCATGCCGGAGGTTCCGAAAGCCGACAATACAAATAACCCATGCCGACCCTGCACTGGCTGACACGTGACGAGGACCTTCGCGCGGCTTCGCGCGTGCCGGATCGGTTGTTGGAAGAAGCACCCGAATTGTCGGCTGGCGACCCGGACATGGGCAATATGCTCATCCAAGGGGATAACCTGGAGGCGTTGAAGGCGCTGTTGCCATTCTATGCCGGGCAGGTGAAGTGCATTTATATTGACCCGCCGTACAACACCCGCTCGGCCTTCGAGCATTACGACGATAATCTGGAACATACGCAATGGCTGGCGATGCCGTGGCCACGCCTGGAACTGTTGCGCGACTTGATGGCAGAGGACAGCTCGATCTGGGTGTCGATTGACGACAACGAAACGCATTACCTGAAGGTTGTTATGGATGAAATATTCGGGCGGTCTAATTTTGTGGCGAACGTGATCCGGGAGAAGTCAGATAGTCCCCCAGACTTTTTCGTCACGACACGACCACGTGATTATTTTTGCACGAAGCATGAGTGGTTTCTCCGTCAATCGAATCTTGGGCGAAGCTCCGAAGCACTATGACAAAACGGATGAATCAGGACGAAGATACTACCTTAAGCCACTGAGAGCCATGGGCAGTGGCGAAGACACACGTCAGGCAAGACCAAGTATGTATTTCCCTTTGACTGCACCTAACGGAGGACTCGTCTATCCTAAAAGATCTGACGGATCGGAGGGTCGATGGCGTTGGGGGCTAGACAAAATCAGAAAGGAACAGTCTCGAATAGAATGGGTGAAGGGACGCTCGGGATGGGCACCTTACTGCCGGATATTTGCTGGTGGCAATGGTGGCCGGCCACCTCTCCTGGCGAATAGAACGGTTGTTCCACGAGTTGGGAGAATGAGCAGGAGCTTTTCTTCCCGGACGGCCCGGGGATAGGTGAGCGTGGGATCACGGCGTTCAATGCGCATGGGACGACCTCCTTGCCCGGTGTTTCCGAGACCGGCGGCATATGGTCGCCCCGAACGATGGGCGCGTCACGTTTCGGCGCATCTCCGAAACCGGCCGACAACAAAAGCCCGCTCACACGGCGGGCCTCTTCTTCTTGTCATTCCCGCATGTCTTTGCGGGCATCCAGTATCTTTCTCTTCACAACCAGAAGAAAAAGCAAAGACGCTGGATCCTCGATTACTAATTTGTCGAAGATGACAAAAGAGTAAATTAAAACTGCCTCACCCAGCGCATTTCCACGAGGTTGCGTTGGAAGTCCCACAGTTGCGCGTTGGACGTGCGGACCTGGTTGGAAAACGCGACCTGCGGGCTGAAGCCGAACACCGTGATCGCACGGTTCAGCAGCGTGGCCTGCAGGATGCGGGTCTGGTCCTCGCGGGGCACAGAGTTATCCGGCACGAACGGAAACCACCCAGGTTCGAATTCCGTCCACCGGAACTCGCCGCTGAAGCCCACGGTAAAGCCCCACGGCAACGCTACGATCGTCCCCGCGCGCGTCCAGTAGCCCGCACTGCTCCAGGCGTGAGATGCGGCATCCTGCTGCTGATAGCCGACCAGGGCGTGGACCTGCACGGTCGGGAAGAGCACGTATCTGGCGCCCAGGGAGAACACCATGAGCGGGCCTTCGAGGAACGTCTGCTGCTGGAATTTGCGGTCGCTCCACTGGGCCCGACCGCTCAGCCGCAGGCCTGCGAAAACCCGGTGCTCCACTTCCAGGCGGGCGCCGTAGTCGTAGTTCAAGCTGGACCCGCCCCACCAGCGCTGGCTGGCGGTGGCCAGCAGGCTCACTTCGGTATCCCGGGTGATCAGCCAGCGCGGACCCACGTAGCCGGCCAGAAACGTCTGGTCCCACCGGTTCCCCTTGTACTCCCGGTGGTTGACGTTCAGACCCGAACGCAATCGCCAGCGTTCGGCCAGGGGGAATTGGTACTCCCCGCCGCCCCAGCCTACGAGGCCGATACCGGTACTGGCCCGGCCCCCGGTCCCCCGGCGGAACGGCAGGTTATTGATATAGATGAACTCGGCGTCCGACGCGGCGTTGATATTCGTATCCGGGGCAATGGAGAAGCCGAACCACGCGTCCCAACGGCGCCGGGCCCGTATGACCTTCAAAAGCCGGGTGACGTTCTCGACCAGGGCCTCCGGCGGCTTTCCGACCAAAGCCCGCTCAAAATGCTCCCGGGCAAGACCGTCCTGCTGCTTGAGATAGAAGGCCAGACCCAGTTCCAGGCGCACGCGCACAAGATCCGGTCGCCGGATCAGAATGGACCGAAAGGCCGCGATGGCCTCGTCCAGGAGCGCCTCCCGTTGCTCGTCCTCAAGCCCGGACTCCATAGACCCCCGCACGGCGGCCAAGCCCAGGAGAAACCGCACGTCCGTCTGGTCCGGATGATCCGGGGCCAAGGCCCGCAGGATTTTCAGAGCTTCGGCAAAACGGTTGCGTTCGACCAGCACCCGCGCGGTATTGACGCGCGGGTCGGACGACAGGTGGGAACGCCCTGGTGTCGCCGGGGCCCGCACGGCAGGCGGGGCATCAGGCGGCTCGCTCGACTCGGCAGAAACAGGGGGGGCCTGTGTAGCGGAGGGAGGAAAATATTGCAATCCCGCACAGTCCCGGCACGCCGCCGGCGGCGGCCCTGGTATGGACACCGATGGGTTTTCCGCCGTGGCACTGGCTACCGCATCAGACTGATCGCCTGACGCGGCCGTGGCCGGCGCTACAAGGATCAGGAACACGAAGGTGAGTGCGCAAAGAATTGCTAACATATGACAAGGGCAAAAAAGAAGGGCAGCCGGTGGCTGCCCTTCTGTGTTAAATACCAGTCCGCTATGCTCGGCGCGGACTCTTGATAGGCCAGAGGCCGTTACGGATCGAGTCTCGCTCCAAAGCCGCCGGCCACCGAGCCGTCGGTGAAGAAGGAGTTGAACTCGCCGACTACGGAGCTGGGCTTCGGTACAACAGCTGGGGTACCCGTTGCCGTCACGTCACCGTGGAAGGTGGCGGTGAATGAACCATCATTTGTCGGCGAACCGCCCTTGGCTGTGTTGGTGGCCGCGGCGTCTACGGTGCCCGTACTCGGGACGATGGCGCCTGCCAGGACCGTCATCCAGTTGTTAGCCTCGCCGCCAGACAACTGGTAGTCGCTGATGGTTCCCGTGAGCGTGTTCAGCATACTCGGCGCAATTGTGCCCTGACCGGCGTCGTTGTTTACCTGCGCGAAAGTGGCCGTCAGCTCGGCAGTCGCCGTGAAGTGGCCGGAGGTGGCCGATGCTTCAGTCCCGTCCGAGTTGGTCACGCTACGGACATACACGCCCGTGGCGCCGCCACTGTAGGTCGCGGTGCCCGTGACGCTAGCGACGGAACCACTCAACTGGGCCGACGAACGGGCAAATGTCTCGACCTCGTTGTAGGTGAGCACGCCATCCTTGTCCGTCGTTCTCTTCAGCCAGAAACCGTAGCTGAGGTAATCGTAGTCCGGCTGGTCTGAGGTGGCGCCCATTGCGGGCGTGAAGTTCCAGTCACCTACCAGCGCCGTCACCTCGCCCTTGTTGTTGGTCGTGGCGCTGCAGGCAGTACCACCAGCGGTTGTGCAGACGAACGTACCGTCCGCGCCATTGTAGGTACCCGTGAATCTCCGTTCGTTCACGTCCTGCGTAGCCGTAACGTCCGTATACGGGGTAGTTTGCGAACCGCCCTCAACGGCGGCGGCGGGTGGCCCCATAATTTGCGCCAAAATAATGCCCGTTTCAGCGGTACCGCCTGAGGCTATATTCAAGGACTGGAAGTCAGAGCCGCCTGCGGTTTTAGGGTTGACGTCCAATTCCTGCGGGGTGGTGGTGGTAGTCGAACTCTGGTCAGCCGGAACCTCAACCAACTGAAACTTCTCGAACTCCACGGCCTTCGGTGCCTCAATGTCAGTGGTGACCATCACGACTTCTTCCACCACGTTGCCATCGTCGTCCGCGTCCATCGCCCGGACGTGCATGGTGGTGCCGCCGCCCAAGTCCATAGCCTGCATGAATTTAGGATCGTCATCACCCGCCAGCGCGGTGTCGGCGATCTCCACCGTCGTTGCCATACGATCGCGCTTAATGCTGAGCGAATACGTAGTGACCGCACTACCGTCATCCGCACTGCCGCCGATGCCGGCGTCAGTGCCCTGCTCGGCCTCCGCTGCGATAGCCGTCCTCTTGGTCCCCGCCGCTTTGGTGGCCGCGGCCACTGCTGCCATGCGCGCCGCGTCTTCGTCTGCTGTTTGTTGGGCTATGGAGGCCGCGGAACGCGCCGCGGTCGCCGCTCCTCCGGTCGACGTGACCGTCCTCCCATCAGCCATCACTTCTATTTCACAAGCCGCGCCGCCCGCGGGGCAAGAATACGTGACGTCCCCATTAGTCCAATCGTCGCCCGCATCCACGGTCTGCATTCCCGCAGGATTGCTATCATAGCCCATTGGCAGCATGGGAACCGTGACGTCATTCACTGTCGGCTCCGGATCCATACAGTCAGGGTAAGTACCGACTTGGCCAGTGGGGCACATGTCCGTCACTGGGGGGATCCCACCTCCGCCGTTCCCACCACACCCGGCCAACGCCAAGGCGGTTATCACGATGAAGTACAAGAAGAATCGTTTCGTGTCCATGTTGTCTCGTCTCCTTTAGATTGATGAGTTATTAGAGAGTAGGTCAAGTTTACAATTTACGTGTGTCGCACGATTCTACTTTTGGCGGGTGGGTAAGTCAAGCCTTCCTCTCCGTTTAATTCCTTTTGTTTTGTTGAACGTTGGAAAGATTTGGACCGATACAAGACCGAAAGATTGGTATGGATTCTACGTTTGACGGGTAAGTAAGTCAAGCCCTTTATTATTTCTTTTTTGGGTATTTTGGTCGTAGGGCGAAACGTACGCTTCCCCGTCAAGGCGACAATTCTAAACTAGAGTTTTTGGCATTTTGGTTGCTGCACTCGACTGGCGTACGCCCCCAAGGCATCATGAGGCCGGCGCTCGTTGTCGTCGAGTCGCCACCGGCGGATTACCCAAGCCCCAGTTGTCTGCGAATGAGCGCGCACAGGCTTGCCTTGATTTCGAGGTGGCGTGGCACAGGAGCCTGTCTGCCGTTTTGTGGATTCGCATCCATGTCATGTTTCTTTCCGTGTCGTTTCACGCAACAGCCGGCGCCCACCAATACTTAAATGAACATGATCCGCTTCACGTCACCTGGACCGCCATGTCTTTCCGCCTGATACCCGGACGTGCCAAAGCGGGTTCGGCGTCGACCATCAAGTGATAGGCGTCTCTGATGTTCACCTCTAAAGTCGTCCAAGGTTGCCCCTGACTGAATACGCCGGGCACTTCTTTGAGTTTTCCGACGTACCATTCGTCATCCATCCAGTAGTCGAGTGTAAAGAATCGTTCCATTCGTGTCTCCTCTCCTGCTAGTGAATGTGGTCTTCACCCGCCCGGCACCCTGAGCGGGAGGGGGATCTTCTTGTTCGCGCCCGAGAGCGTGGACCTGTCCCCTTGGTGTGCCAAAGATGGCGACGACGGTGCTCAACTATCGGTGGATGCTTCTCCAGGACGACGAGCCTTCATCCCGTTGATAAGATTTTTGACCGCCATGCCCTGAAACAGGCCTTCGCGCTCCGCCGTGTCATCCCCGGACCCGGTTCTGAATTGGTTCAGGAAGCGAATGGTATCAACCACGCCGACTTCCCGAATCAGCGCGTCCGGCACCTGCTGATTCAGTTCAGCAAGAGAGGGAATGTACGGGCTCATGGGAGAACCTCCGCGGCCAAGTCAAGGAGCGACATCACCGGACACTCAAGCGTGGCCGGCACCGGCCTTTTCCGTCACCGTTTGCTGTCACAGGTCGCGAAACAATCGGCCCCGGCGAGTGAGGCCAGCGCTCAATGGAGAGCCTCCATCGGAAAGAGGCCGCTCGTCTCACGCGATGCCGCCAAGGGTTCCACGCCTGGTGTCAGTTCCACATACTCATGCGCCAGGGTCAAGATGGCGGCCATTGGGCCGCGCCGTTCCTCATGCGGAATCCGACAGGCCTCGTCATCAAGCG
Source organism: Nitrospirales bacterium (assembly GCA_965204475.1). Taxonomy (GTDB): domain Bacteria; phylum Nitrospirota; class Nitrospiria; order Nitrospirales; family UBA8639; genus Bin75. The sequence goes on along the minus strand of OZ241988.1, from coordinate 1,980,439 downwards.
CCTCGGAACCCAGAAGCGAACCATCACCGGCTTGCACCGAGACCAGCATGGCCAACACGGCTTCCGTTTCAACCCTGATGCATGGTTGAGTCTGATCGTCACAAGGCCGTTGAAGACCACAACCATCAAGGTCAATTCGCCTATCACCGGACCATCAGGGATTCGAGTGGAGAGCAAAACGGAGGCGATGACAAAGACAGCCGTGTGAGCCCAAAGCCGAAAGGTCCCCGTTGTCCAAAGCGAAAAGATCTTCTTTTCAGTCGCTAGACGCTTCGCGGCCGTGAGGGGACCCCGATGGTGGGAGGCGACGATCCAGGTCGTCCTCGCCGACCTATCTCTCGGCGCAGACTCGATTCCCAAATCGAGTCAGGCGGCCCGGTGAGCCCCAGCGGACCGGCTGCCGATGCGGTTCACGTGGCTCCCTCGAGCCGACGTGAACGAGCCCGGCCCCCTTGGCCCCAGACGAGGGGCCGGGCGACCGGAAGACCAACGGCGCGACCCCCAGGTCGAGCCGAAGAGAGGCAGAGCCCCAGCGACGCCGCTCTGGTTGGGCTGCTGCGCTGTCACGGCGCACGGGAGTGAGCCGTGACCAACCCCAGGACAGAGGCGCGTCCAGCGACGTGAACCCAACGGGTTCCCCTGGGGTTGGTCACGGCTTGCGACCCCTCGCAAAAGCCGGGACAGCGCAGCGGGGTGAATGGCCCACGTCCTCCCGCGTTCAGCGGGGGGCGGGGTGCCAGAGGGGACCCCCCTGGGCGGGGCCTGGCGCTCCCAGGCCTCGCCGGTGAATTTGCGAAAAAGCCGCGTCCAGCGGCGCGTTTCGCAAAGAGGCGTAGCCTCCGCCGGGTGCCGGCGCTCCCGGCGCCCGGCCCTGACAGGCCGTGGACAGTTCACCCCACGGTCGGTGAGACCGACCGGCAATCTCGCCGGTCAATTCACCACTGAATCTACCCTGTACAGGCGACAGGGGGTGATACAGGGGTAGAATGGGCGGTCAACGGCCCCGGACACGAGGCGAGAACCAGGGACGGAGCAACGGAGCATGGCGAGTGAACCGGCGCCGTCATGGCGCACGGCACTCGCTCCCGAACAGGCGACACCTGCCGCGGCCTGCTGCGTCACGGCATCGCGGACGGCGTGTCCGACATGGCGCACACTTGCGGCGCGTCACGCTACCCTGCATCATGAAGATCCGGCACAAGGGCCTGCGGGCGCTGCACGAACGCGACGCTGTGGGGCGGCTAACGGCCAATCTTGTGCCACGGCTCCGGCGCATCCTATTCCGGCTTTAAGAGGCGACGCGACCGGGTAGCGCGGAGGCCCCGGGCTTCCGGCTGCACCCCCTGAAGGGCACCCGCGCGGGCCAATGGAGCGTCCGCGTGTCCGGCAACTGGCGCGTGGTGTTCCGCTTTGGCGATGGAGGGCTGTGGACGTGGACCTCATCGACTATCACTGACCGAAGGGAGTGCTGACCATGAACAACCTGGCGAGCGAGCGTGTCGGCCCGATGCTCAACCCGCCGCATCTGGGCGAACTGATCCGCGAGAGTATGGACGAGGTGGGCTGGAACGTGACCGAAACGGCGGCTCGGCTCGGGTGCGAGCGCGGAACGCTGTCGCGGCTACTGAACGGCAAAGCGGGCCTGTCGGCGCACATGGCGCTGGCGCTGGAAGATCTCGGCTGGGGCACCGCCGATCACTGGATGCGGATGCAGGCGAGCTACGAGCTTGCGCAGACGCGCCGGGATCGCGCGGCGGCCGAACGACGCGTGGGCGCGGTCCCCACGTAATCCCGTCTCGCCTCCGCGCGGCGGGCCGGGCACCCGATTCGGCTGCCGCCCTGCGCCAGCGGTCGCCCCGTGGCGTCGCTCTTCATCCCGATCCCGCACCCGGCTGCCTTCACGATACAGGGGCCTCCCGCTCTCCACACCTGTCACTCACGCCAGCCCCAGCGCACTGTTGGCGCTGGGGCCGGCGTTGCCGACAGTCGAGGCGTACAGAACGAGACGTATTCTGTCGGGTTACGCTTCGCTCCCCCGACCTACGGTCTCCGGACCGAGACGCCGTCGTCGATCTTGATGAGAGATTCAGCTGGAATTCCCAAGCCGTGGTGCAGGCGCCAGATCATCTTCAGCGTCAGCGTCCGCTTACGGTTCAACACTTCGTAAACCCGGCTGCGGCTTCCCAGGTAGGGAATCAGGCCCTTCGGCGCCAAGCCGTGCTGCTCCATGTGGTGGCGGATCGCGGCGACCGGGTCGGGGAAATCCAGCGGGTAGTGCTTGGCTTCCCAAGCCTCCACCAACGTCACCAGGACGTCGAGCCGGTCACCCTCCGGCGTGTTGCGGCGGGCCGTCATCAGGCCTTCGATTTCCTTGAGCGTGCGGCGGTAGTCCCGTTTGGTCTTGATGGGTGCGATGTCCATGGCTGGTTCCTCAAATCGTCTGTGCATCAATGGCGTCGTACATTCGATGGGTGCCGACGAACCGGATATACACGACCCGGTAAGGATAGTTAATCCACACCACGATGCGGTACGCGTTGCCTGCGACGTTAAACACCACGCGGCCGTCCTTGAGGATGCTCGCGCTCCGAATGTCCCGTTTGACGTCGGCCGGACTCGCCCAGTCAGCAGCTTTGACCTGTCGATACCACGCCATCATCGGCTCTCGGGCATCTGCGTGAGCGGGCTTGGCGTCAAGAAATGCCTTCAGGGTCGCCAACGCGATAATCCTCATCACCGAAACCCTAGCATAGTCCCATATTGGGATCAAGTTTCCGGATGACGGCAGGGGATCCTCGCGCCACGGCAGGGGAGCGAGCACCCCCTTTCTTGATGCCCCTCCCTCTCCATGTGCGCAGACGAAGACGATCCGACGGCTCCGTCGGACCAGCCAGGAACTGGCCAGCGCTCCTTGGTCGTGTTGTCGAGAGGGAACCCTTACCGGAGATTGATGACCTGGGCCGGGGCGTTCCTGGTGAGGTAGTCACTCCAGCGTTGCATGAGGACTCGCCGTTTGGCTAACAGGTCCGTGCGGGTATAGGCGCGTTCGACGGCCGACCCCACCTGATGCGCCAAGGCTTGTTCTTTCACGGCAAAGTCGGCATTGGTCTGTTCTTCACTCCAGGTTCTGAAGGACGACCGAAAGCCATGCACCACGGTTTTGTCTAACAGGCCCGTCGCGTCGAGCAGCCACGTCAGGGTCACCACGGCTAACGCGTCGCCTTTCTTCCTCGGCGACGGAAAGACGAATCCACTGCCATCCTCAAGGACTCGCGCGCGGTCCAACACCTTCACCGCCTCATCCGACAAGGGGACGTGATGCTCGTGGTTCGTCTTCATGCGGGACGCGGGAATGGTCCAGAGTCGTTTCTCCGTGTCAATCTCCTGCCATCGCGTACCCCGGGCTTCCTGGCTGCGGGTGGCCGTCAAGATGAGAAACCGGAGGCACAATTTGGCCGACAAGCAGGCTGTGCTCGCGTCAATCGTGTCCAGGGCCGCGCCGACGGCCTCATACGGGAGGCTGCGATGATGGGCTCGGATAGCCGGCATGGGCGCGAGGGCCCCGTCAATCACTTCGCCGGCCACGTTCTCCTTGACGTACCGGTGCGCTTGACACCATTTGAGAATCAACCGCAGCCGTTGCCGCAGTATCCGGGCCGATCCCGGGATCGTCGTCCAGATCGGCCGGAGCACGGCGAGCATATCGTCCTGGTCGAGCCGGTCCACCGGCTTGTGGCCGAAGACCGGGACGGCGTATTTCTCGACCACCCGTAACCACTGATCGGCAGCCCGCCCCGGTTTCCAGCGGGGTTTGTTGGCCTCATAGTACTGCCGCGCGACGTGCTGAAAGGTCGGCATGGCAGCTTGCTTTCGCTCGCCTAACGGGTCCACGCCGTGGAACACTTGCTTGCGCAACTCCCAGGCGCGAAGGCGCGCCTCTTTCAGGCCCAGCAAGGGATACGGGCCGATGCCTAAATCCCGGCGGGGACCGCGTCGGATTTTCACGCGCACCACCCAACTTCTGGTGCCGGACTCCCTCACGTTCAGAAACAAACAATCGCCGTCCCGATACCGGCCCGCCTTTTGAATGGACTTGATTTTGGCCTCCGTCAAGTGCCCCATGCGGCAATCTCTCCCTGTAAATGTTACCACCAAATTACCACTTTATTGCAGGGATCATACGGGAGCCTAAGAGAAAATGCAAGGCACAAAATCTCACAAAAGACCTATGAACACTAGCGTTTGATGGAATTTCCTGGAACGACGTGGACTACGTAGGAATACGGGTGGCGGCGCTGATTGATAAGTTATAGAGAGTAGGTCAAGTGTCCTATTTACGTGTTTCGCACGATTCTACTTTCGGCGGGTGGGTAAGTCAAGCCTTCCTCTCTGTTTAATTCCCCTGATTTTGTTGGTTGTTGGAAAGAACTTGAATGCTACAAGGCCGTAAAACTGTGTCAGATTCTACGTTTGACGAATGCGTAAGTCAAGCCCTTTGTATTTCTTTTTTTCTTGTTTTTTTTTGTTGGTGGTTTTGTCGATTGTGCGGTACGGGCGGGCGCGGGTGGACTGAAGGTTGTGGGTGCGGTTCATTTTTGGGAATGAGCATTCTGGTATTTGAGGGGTGCGCTGGCGTAAGTACGCAGTTGTAAGTATGAATGCAAAAAACAAAGACGCTGGATGCACCCTCACCCTGCCCTCTCCCAGGGGGCGAGGGTAAGAAAAAACAAAGACGCTGGATTCTCGCGTGCGCAAGAATGACAGAAGGAGGAAGGAGGGGCATAAAACTAGACGGCGAATTTGATGACCGCGTCGATGGCCTTGGCGGCCTTGGTGAGTTCCAGGATGACGGCCTCCCGTTCTTCACTCTCGCGGAGCGCCCGTTGGGCTACCTTGACCGCCGCGTTGGTTTGTTCGACGGCGGCTTTGTAAACGTCGGTCTTCTTGTCGATCTTCTGGCGGAGCACCTCGTCGAGCTTGGCGGAGAGCAGTTTCCGCCGGCGCAGGACCTGTTCCCGCTGTTCTTCGTCCATCTCCACGTTGCGCAGGAGTTCGTCCAGGCTTAGCATCAGTTCCAGGATTTCGGATCGGAGGTTCATCGCTTTACTCCTTCAGCCGTTTGCGGATGCGGCTCACAGCCAGGGCCCGGTCGGCCGCGCGCCCCACCGCCTCGTAGAGGTGCTCGTGGTTCCCGGAGCCCGTTGTCGCGTCGTAGAGCGCCTGTTCCGCGATGATGAGTTGTTCGACCGCCTCGTGCAGGCGCCTGTACAGCGCATTGACGGTTGCCTCCCGGTCCCACGCTTCCCGAATGCGGCGCAACCGCGTGAGCCGCTTGTCGGGATTTTTGGATAGGCGCTTCGCCTTGTGGTCCGTGTTGTAGCGGCTCATCAGGGTCGCCTTTTCGCCTTCCGCCTGGTTGAGGTGCGCGATCCCGAAGATGCCCGCGGGGCCCACCTCGTCGCGGAGGACCGGCAGCAGTTCCGGCATGACTTGATGCTGGATCTCAACGGCGCGGCGGATGCCTTCGCGACGCTGGGCTTCCGTGACTTCCCCGCCGATCACGGTGACGAGCTGCTTGACGGCCCCGCGGCGGACGGACGGCTCTTTCTTCCCGGTGATGCTCTCATAGTGCTTCCCCAGGGCGTCCAGCGCTCCCGCCAATTTGGTGACGGCTTTGTCCATGGCTTTGGTGCGATCCGCGGACGCGAGTTCTTTCAACGCCGCGGCGTAGCGCTCCAGCGCATCCAGGAACTCAATGCGCGCCGCGTAGGCGTGATCCGCGACGAGCGGCTGAAAGAGCGTGTCGTCGACCGCATCCCCGAGTTCGGCGGTTTCGCGCAGCTTCCGCTTGACCACGGCGGCGTTGGATGCCTCAAGGGTGGCCCTGGCCGTATCGGCCAACAGGAGCGTGGCCGTGGCGAAGGTGCCGAGCTGCCGGTCCGTGGGGATGGATTGGCAACCCGCCGTCCCCATCGCGGCGGCGACCAGCATAGCGAGCAGCAGGATGGAGGTTGTGCGCATAGGGACCTGCCCCGCGCCGGTTGCGCGGGCGTGTGACTATGGCAGTTTTCTACTGGGGAGTCAAATATCGAGAGAAAGACGCTGGATTCCTGCGTTTGCGGAAGGCTGCAATGGTCGACGGGCGGAGAGTTCAGGATGTCAAGGCGTTGGCAACGACTTGCGGATTTTTCGCTGCCACCCGCAGTAAGGCACGGGCCGGTCCTTCCGGTTTCCGTCGCCCTTGCTCCCAGTTCTGGAGTGTCGCCACGCTGACGCCGATCATGAGGGCGAATTCCTGCTGCGACTTCTTTAACCGGGTACGAATCGCCTGCACGTCTTCAGGCCGAAAATCGGTCGCCCGTCCGGGCTTCAGGTGCCCCCGGCGAATCGCACCTGCCTGCTTCACACTGGTGACTAAGCGTTCAAAGTCCTTTTGCTTCACTTGAATTCCTCCTTGATCAACCGTCGTAAGATTGCCACCTGTTTGGACGTTAGATTTTCCTGGTCATTCTTGCGGTACACCATCAACAAATAGCAGGTTTCGGACATCGCTTCCCAATAATAAATTGCCCGTAATCCACTCCTCTTTCCCATTCCGGCACGGGGCCACCGGAGTTTGCGCAGTCCCCCGGAACCCTGAATGAGATTACCCTGTGTGGGCCGGAGGAGCAGCGTTAACTGAAGCTGCCTGTACCCCTCCAATGAGAGTTCGCGCTCGACGTCCTCCGTGAAGATGGGAGTTTCTATGAACCGCATGTAGACAGACTACGCCAATGGCGGACTCTCTGCAACTTATGGCATGAACGCATTTTGGCATCTCCGACTAGGTCGGGAATGACAGCAGGAGAAGGATGCGCGTTGTCCCCTCACCCCAACCCTCTCCCGCGAGGGGAGAGGGCGTGTGGGATGAGAGACGAGTACGTCTCTTTCAGAAGTAGAAGCGGCTGAGGATGCCGAAGGTGCGGGGCTGGCCCACGCGATAGGCCATGCGTGCGGCGCCATTGCGTTCACGATCGAAGGAGAGTTGCGGGTTTTCGTCCGTGATGTTCTTGATGTAGAACATGACTTCCCACGTGTCGTACAACAGGCCCGTGTTGAGGTTCAGCAGGTGGTACGCGTCCAGCTCCATCTGATCCCGAAAATTGTCGGACGCCATGTCTGCTCCGGTCAGACCGGTAATGAGTCTGGACGGGTATGGCGTACTTTCCTGATCACCGGGTTGCGTGAACTGATTCCCGACGTACTGCCAGGATGCGGTGACGTAACTCTCCTCTGAATTCAAGACACCCGGGAACGTGTATGTGGCCACCGCGGAGAGTTGCCAGTTGGGCACGGAGGGGATGCGGTTGCCTTTCTTGATGCCGGGCACGTTGGGTACCGTGGTATCGAATTCCGCTTCCACGTAGCTGCCGGCAAACGTCACCAGCAAGGCATCGGTGGGTTGGACGGCGAACTCCAGTTCCCCGCCCATGGTGTGCGCTTCGGGGACGCTGACGGTCACGCGAGAGGAACACTCCCCGGCCTCCACGTTCACCCCCAGGTTGCTGATGTCGGCATAGTACAGCGACGCGTTCATGGTCACCTTGTCGTATGAGGATTTGAGCCCGACCTCGTAGTTCCACAGCGTTTCGTCCTTGAACCGCTGGAACCCCCGGTAGGTTTCATAGGCCGTTGCGCCGCACAGCGGCTCGTTCAACGGGTCGTTCACGCCGCCCAGCCGGAATCCTCGCGACGCCTGCGCGTTGAGGGCCACGCGGTCGGTCACATCGTAGTTGATCATGAACCGGGGCGTGAAGCCGTTGGAGGACACGGTGACGGCCTGGTTCTGCGCCGCCGAGTTTGAAAAGTTCCCGCCCGATCTGAAGGTCTTATCTTCCTCCCAGTCGTACCAGCGCAACCCGGCGGTCACACCGAGCCGGTCGAAGAGCGTGTAGGTGGCTTCGCCGAATACGGCGATCTGGCTGAGGTCATAGGTCAAGTCCGACACATAAGGCGAATCCGTGGTGACAAACCCGTTCCTGGCGGCATCTATAGAACCGAGCGGACTGCCCGCGTTTGTATGGGTCAGGTCCCACCCGGGCATGGGCAGGCGCTGGGAATAGTCGCGCTTGATGTTGGAGTAAAAGACGCCTGCCTGCCATTGGAACGGACTGTTGTCGGTGGAACTGACCCGCACCTCATGAGTCATCTGCTCCAACCCGGTGGTGTCCCGCAGGTTGGACGGGATGAGCACCCCTTCCGGCGGGAATCCGATATCGACCCCTACGCTGCCGGCCAACGCGCTGGAGTCCCGGCTGACCAGCAGGTTGCGCTTGGTATAGCTGGCGACGTAGGTCGCCTCGACGCGGTCGTTCGGGTTCCATTTGATCGTGTTGTCGAGGAGCATGGTTTCGTCTTCGAAGGCTTCTTCCAGCAGCAGGAATTGCTGGCGCTTGCCGAGCTGAACGCGCGGCCGCGTCGTGGAATACGGGTTGGCGTACAGGTTGAATATCTCGTCGCGGTTGAACCCGTCCATGTCGATGTTCTGATACACCAGGCGGGGGGTGATGGTCACGTTTTCGGCGGGCTTCCACAACACGGACATACGCCCGCCGAAGCGGCCGCCGTCGTTGACGTTGTCGTCCGTTTCACCCGTGACGCGCAGGGCGTCGATGAACCCGCCGTACCGGGTGCCGTAGCCCACCACGCGCACGGCCGCGTTGTCCCCCAGGGGCGCGTTGAAGGCGGCCTTGACGTGGCCGCCGGCCGAGCCGCTGTCGATGGTGTTGAGGTCGAATTGCGTCCTCACGTCCTTGACGCCGAGTTGCGGCTTGTTGGTGACGTACCGCACGGTGCCGCCGATGGAGCCGGAGCCGAACAGCGTGCCTTGCGGGCCCCGCAGGGTTTCCACGCGTTGGACGTCATACAGATCCAGGTCCGGGGTGAAGAGCGAGATCGCAATCGGCGTGTCGTCCAGGTAGACGCCCACCTGCTCCTTGACGCCGGGCTGGTCGCGCACGATCTGCCCGGATGACACCCCGCGGATGTTCACCACGCTCTGGCCGGGTCCCAGGTTCTGGATGTTCAGGCCGGCGATGTTCCGGGAGAGGTTTTCCAGGTTGAAGGTATTCAGCCGCTGGATGTCGGCCTCTTCCTGCACGTTCACGGAAAAGGGTACGTCCATGACCGTTTCGGTCCGCCGGGTGGCCGTGACCACGACTTCTTCCAGGCTATGGATATCCGACACGCTGGGGCTCTTGGCCGCGCCGGCGTCACTCCCTTCGACTCCGCTTCCTTCGACTCCGCTCAGGACAGGCTGCGCGAACGCCGACCCCGCACCCAGCACGATCGTCATCGGGAAAAATAAGAAAAACTTTAACATCATTGTTAAGTATGCTTTGGATTTCTTCATGGATGGCCTCCGCGGGGGAGCGATCTTGTAAATTACGTTTTATTAGCAAACTTTCAATTTACAAAAGAGAATTCTAGCGCGTTTTTACTTATTTGTCATCGGTTTGAAACCGGCCCCTGATACCCCGGATCTGTCTTGCTGTCATCCCCGGCTTCCCCTCCTGTCATCCTCGACGCTTGTCCCCGACTTGATCGGGGATCCAGTGTTTGGCTTTTTTCATGCGGGGGCGAAACCCCGCATGTTTCCCCCCTTGACTTGATGTGCTAATTTTAGCACAATACCTTGAATGAAAGAGACTGTCTGGAATTTCTCCGCGAGAAAAACCGTGAGGTCTTTTCCGGTAGAGGTCAAGAAAGAGTTGGGAGCACTTCTGTTGGCTCTTCAACGAGGAGTGCTTCTCGGGATGCCTCAGTCGAGAAAGATCCCGGCGCTCCATCAATCGGCCTTTGAGTTGAGAATTAAGGATGAGAACGGGATCTATAGAATTTTTTATGCTCTTTTTGATGGTGATACCATTTTGGTACCCCATGCTTTTACCAAGAAGACCCAGAAAACTCCCCAAAAAGAAATCGACACTGCCAAACAACGGTTGAGGAGGATGATTCATGAACATCAGTCGACACGCCAGAAAATTGGCGAAAGATCTTGAACTGAATGATGCGGATGCCGCCATCATGGAATTGAAGTCGCTACTTTACGAACGGGCCGCCCAGGCCATTCAACAGTCAGGAGAATCCCACGAAGCCATCGCCGCTAAACTTGGAACGTCACGGGCACGGATTACCCGTATCAGCAATAGAGGAGAGAATAGTATTTCCATTGATCTTCTCTTAAAAATCATTGTCGTCCTCGAAAAGAAAATCCCCTTTCGTCTTGTTGCGGCTTAACTCGGAATGATCCGCTCCCGCGACGGCGAGGCCGGTGCAGCGGCGGCTTGCCTTGACAAATCCGGAGGGCCGGTGCTTACTGTTTGCATGATGCCCTCCGTGGAACACGCCGCCGATGCTTCCTCGGGCAAGGCCGTGTCGCGATGGTCGGGCGCGCCGCGGGAACAGGCCGTGCAGCGCATGTTTACGGCGATCGCCACCCGGTACGATCTGAATAATTCCCTGCTCAGTTTCGGACTTCATCATCGCTGGAAGGCGTTGGCCGCCGGCCATATCCCCGCCCTGACGCATGGGCGCGCCCTTGACCTGGGCGCGGGGACCGGCGACTTGGCCCTGTTACTGGATCGCCGGATGGGCGAGTACGGCCGGGTGGCGGCGATGGATTTGAATTTCGCCATGCTGCGCGTGGGCGCGGCGAAGATCACCCAACACGGCTTGAGTTCCCGCATCGCCTGTTTTCGCGGGAACGCGGAGCGGATCGTGTTTCTGGACGACACGTTCGACGCGGTGACCACGGGGTTTTGCATTCGCAACGTGGGCGACCGCCCGCAGGCTTTTCGTGAGATTTATCGCGTGCTGAAACCGGGTGGCCGGTTCGTGTGCCTGGAGTTTTCCCGGCCGGTGTCCGCCTGGCTCCGGCGCGTGTATGACTGGTATTCGTTTCGTCTCCTGCCCGCGATCGGCACCTGGGTGGCCAAGGATCATACGGACGTGTACCGCTATTTGCCCGAATCCATTCGCACGTTTCCCGATCAGGAACAGTTGGCCACGATGCTGCGGGAGGCCGGGTTCGGCCGGGTGGAGTATCACAATCTCAGCGGCGGGATCGTAGCCATTCACGTGGCCGTGAAGTGAGGCGTCATGGATTCGCTCCTCTACGTGTTCCTGCCGTGTAAGAAGGTCTATCCCACCGGCATTACGTACCTGGCCGATTTCATTCACCGGCGACGGCCGGAGGTCCGCCAACAGATCCTGGACCTGTCGCTGTTTCCGCTGGGCGAGCGGTCGCGCGCGTTGCGGGAGACGGTGCAACAATTCCAACCGGAGCTCGTGTGTTTTTCGTGGCGCGACATCCAGATTTTTTCGCCGCACGAGGGCGACGCGTCGCTGGAGCAGGCGTTCAATTTCTATTACGCGAGCAATCCCCTGAAGCGCGTCGCGGCGTCGTTCCAGGGCCTGCGCAACCTGTACCGGTACTATCAGGACATCCGCCGGAACCTGTCGTACCCGTGGCTCGTGCACCGGGAATTCCCGGACGCGCGGCTGATGATCGGCGGCGGGGCGTTTACCGCGTTCGCGGATCAGTTAATCGAACAGTTGCCCGACGGCACACTCGGAATTTTAGGCGAGGGCGAGGATGCGATCCTCAAGGTGTTGAACGACGAACCCCTGACGGACGAACGGTTCATCGTGAGGGAGCACGGGCGCGTGACCAAGGGCGAGAAGCATGCGCCGGCCCTGCTGGATTCGCTGACGGTGGACCTGCCGTACCTCACGTCGATTTTTCCGCAGTACCCCGAATACGTGGGCGAGTGTATCGGCGTGCAGTCGAAACGGGGCTGCCCGTATGACTGCGCGTTTTGTTTGTATCCGTACATCGAGGGGAAGCGCGTGCGGTACCGGCCGGCGGAGAACGTCGTGCACGATATTGCGCAGTATTATCACCAGTGGGGCGCGCGGCGGTTCTGGTTTACGGATGCGCAGTTCATTACGGGCAAGGAGGCGTACCCGCAATGCACGGAGATCCTGGAACGGATTATTGGCGAGGGCCTGGCGATCGAGTGGTCGGGCTACGTGCGCACGTCGCTGATTTCCGCGGACCTGGCGAAGTTGATGGTGCGGTCCGGCGTGGGCGACCTGGAAGTGGCGATCACCGCGGGATCACAGAAGGTGCTGAACAGCTTGCACATGGGGTTCAAGCTGGAACACCTGTATGACGGCTGCCGGTATTTGAAGGAGGCGGGATTCGCGGGCCGCGTGATCCTGAATTATTCGCTCAACTCGCCGGAGGAAACCGAAGAGACGCTGCTGCAGAGTATCGAGTCGTATAAGGTGGTGGCGTCGATTCTCGGGGAAGACCGCGTGTTTCCGCTGATGTTCTTTCTGGGCGTTCAGCCGAATACGGACCTGGAACAACGGTTGTTGTCGGACGGCTATCTGTCCGCGGGTTACAACCCGCTCAGCCTCACGCCGTGGAACATCAAGAAGATGCTCTACAACCCCGCGCCGCTGAACAAACTGATCGCGAAGGCGTGCCTGGCGGCCTGGAACCGGAAACACGGCAGCCGCGACCCGCGGCCCTGGTCCGGCAGCCTGAGTCAAAGCGCCACGCAGGACCACGGCCACACCTACGCGGACCAGAGTCTGTCCAAGGGCATAGAATCCAACTCCGGCCGTGACGCCCTGCTGACCCTGGAAGAGTTGTTGCGGTCGCGCCCGGCGGCGCAACGCCGCGCCTCGTAAGCGGTTTCTTCATCCCCGCCCTTCCTCCTGCTGTCATCCCCGACCTCCCCTCCTGTCATCCTCGACATTTTTAATCGAGGATCCAGCGTCGTTGCTTTTTCATGCGTGTGTGAAGAGAACGACTCTGGATTCCTGCACCTGCCCTGAGCCCTGAGCCTGTCGAAGGGTTCGCAGGAATGACAGAAGGGGAAGGCAGGTTAATGTGCGGGAGCCCCGCGGCGATCAATCCGTGATCGTGAACTGCATGGTGCCGATCACGTTGGGGTCGTACAGTTCCTGGCCGGGACTTTCGAAGTAGAGCTTGACGAGGTACTTCCCTTTTTTCCAGCCTTCTTCGGGCCGATAGATTTCCAGGTACCCCGCCTTTTCGTTCATTTCCATGAACAGGGCATCGGTGCCCGTGAGTTCGTCCGACGGGGTTTGCCCGTCCGCCATGTAAAACCACGCGGCCCGATATTGCGAGGGCGCATCGAGAGCCGAAACCGCAAAAACGAGATAGAAGATTTCCGTGTCCGGTGGAAATTCGGACACGCCGGGGTCCACCGGTTCCACGTAGGCGTCATCCGTCATCCACCCCTGCCGGCCAAACGTGTCCCAGGGCACCTTGATGTCCCGGGCCATCGCGATCCATTTGAAGGCGGATTGCGGGCGCTTCCAGTTTTCCTGGTCCAGCGCCATCAGTTCGGTCGTCGTGGTGACGCTTCCCTCACTCTCTATGGTGGCCGCCTTGGGAGTAAAGCTTTTGTCTTCTTCCCCCCCGACGATCTGGGGCAGCACGAGGGCGAGCAGGAGAATGGCGAGGCCGACACTGCCGAGGCATCGGTCAACGCGACACGCGTGATTTGCGTATGATGTTTGCTTTGTCATGATTCACCTGCCTCGGCGAGGAAACCCTCCTGCCCGTACTGTACCCCTCTCGCGGTGTTTTCGCAATCGTTTGGCGGGCGCCTGTTTCACGTTACGGCGGGGGGGCGGCGACGCGGGTGGCGGCGATGGCTTGGCGGCGGCGCTCGACGATCCCGTCGGCGATTTCGGTCAGGTGCTGTTCCAGAATCAGACGCAACGGGCTCCCGCTTCGGTAATCGGCCGGGGCCATGAAATGCACGCGGTCGGCATGCCGCGTGAGATCGTAACATTTCTTGAATGACCGGCGCGTGGGATCGTCCGGGTTGTACACGGCCACGGCCAGGCCGCCGTTCTTTTTGATGACGGTGAAACACGGCACGTCGGTCGGGCCGTCGCCCACGTAGATCATATGCGGGAACGGGACGCGCCGGGCTTCTTCGGGCATGTGGTCGTTCACGTCCTGAGCCGGGTCCAGGAGGTGTTTGTTGACCCGGAAGAGGTATTGCGTTTTCTGCGTGTGACTGATGGTGCGTTTCGGGAAACTGATGTGCCCGTCCGTTTCGTCGAACTGGCATCCCCAGATGGCCTTGGTCCACTTCGCGATCTCGCTGCCCGCCAGGATCGCTTCCAGCCCCGAGCTGACCACGTAGTGTTCCAAGTGAATGTCCCATTCCCGGTATTTGGGTTGTTGGATAATGGCGTTCAATTCGCCGAAACAGTCCGGCACGCCGGGGAAAAACGTTAGGTGCGCGCCCATGCGTTGCAGGTCCCGGTTGGACAGGGACCGGATGGCGTCGTGTTCCAGCATCCGCTTCATATAAGCGAGTTCCTGGTCGTAGCCTTTTTCTTTGATGAGCGCGGTGCAACTTTGCCAGAACTGCTGCGGCTCGATCCCGGCGTGAGGCAGGATCGTCTGGTCCTGCATGTACTGCGGGCTCAGGGTGTGATCGAAATCGTAAACGACGGCGATGATGTTTTGGGGTTCGGACATGGAGGAATGTGAACGCGACGCTTCTTTCATTCCCTCCCCTTTGTAAGGGGAGGTCAGGTGGGGTAGAGTCAGGTCCCCCGGAAACCTTTAGGGCGGTTTTACCAGTTCCCTTCCGCTCGACAGCGATCTCTACCTCCCCTCGCCCCTCCTTACAAAGGAGGGGAACTGGGTTAGAACCGGGGAAATGTCAACCGACAACGTGGCTTAGAAGATCGCTTTCACGAGTTCCTGGATGCTGCGGTGCATATCGGCGTCGTCCGTGATGGGCTGGGTCACCGCCACCTCACACGCGCGCTCCGGAGCGACGCCTTGCCGCATGAGGGTGCCGGCATAAATGAGCAGTCGCGTGCTCACGCCTTCTTCGAGCCCGTGGTTGCGCAGGTTCCGCACCTTGCCCCCGAGTTTGACGAGCCGTTGCGCCACGTCTTTGGCTACGCCGGCTTCATGCGCGATGATTTTCGTTTCGATGTCGGCGGGCGGATACGTGAATTCGATGGCCATGAACCGTTGCTTGGTGCTTTGCTTGAGTTCCTTGAGCACGCTCTGGTAGCCGGGGTTGTAGGAAATGACGAGCATGAAGTCCTCGACCGCTTCGATGATCTGCCCGCGTTTTTCAATCGGCAGGAACCGGCGGTCGTCGCCCAGCGGGTGCACGACCACCGTGGTGTCTTTCCGGGCTTCGACGATTTCATCCAGGTAGACGATGGCCCCGTGTTTGACCCCGAGCGTCAGGGGGCCGTCCACCCACACGGTTTCTTCGCCCTTGAGCAGGTACCGGCCGACCAGGTCCGACGCGGTCAAGTCCTCATGACACGCCACCGTAATCAGCGGCCGCTGCAACCGGTAGGCCAGGTGTTGCACGAACCGGGTCTTGCCGCAACCCGTCGGGCCTTTGAGCATCACCGGCAAATGCTGTTGCGCCGCGATGTCGGCCAACCCGAGCTCGCCGTTGATTTCCTCATAGAACGGCTCTTCGGTGATCCGGTATTGCTCGATGTCGATTTCGTGTCCCTTCACGCGTCTCCTACATTCCTTCTCCCATAGGGGGGTCGCGTTGCGCACCGAAGGCCCCGACGATCCGGTTCTGTTGAAAGATGCCGCCGACTTCTTCATGGTTGGGCCCGTAGAACCGGCCTTCGATCGTCGGTTCGTCAAAGCTCCCACCGAACCGGCCGTCTCTGACCGCCAGGTTTTCCCACGTCATATCGGGATACGTCGCCGGCACCTCCACATTACGGAGGCTCTGGATGTTGGTAAAGGCCACGTCCAAGTCCGCATCGGCGAAATCAAAGGTGAGCGTGGCATCGCCGCGCACGGGGTCCCCGAAATCAACGGTCTCGCCGATTCTCCCACCTATCATGACGCCCTCCCACGTGGCGTTTCCGTCGACCGGATTCGTCTCACTTAACTGACCTATCGAGGTGCCCACGGCATACCGCTGCCCTGTCAAGTTTCGATAATATTGTCCAACTTGGATAAAGCCGTCGGTGACGATATTGATTTGCCCGCCAAATTTACTGTACTGCATCCAGCCTTCATACGACAGGATATCGGTGTCGATTTTAACAAGCAGGCCACGTTCAATGTCTTCTTCCCGTTGGTAGAGTGTTTCGTGAAACACGCCCAGGGACACGCCCCGGTACTGCTCCAGCCGCCTACCCTCCACCACCGGGTCACTGGAGACCCCTTCAAAATCGGGGTCGTCGGCATTCAGCCCGTACAGGAGAAACGGGCGGCCCAACACGTTGGTCAGACACCGCGTCCGGCTACAGGACGTCGCGCCGTGGAGCCGCTCTTCCTCGCCGGGTAACGTGAACACGAGATCGCTGACCAGTATCGAATCCGAGATATCACTCACCGCCTCCAACTCGGCCAGCGCCGCTGCGACCTCCGGGGCGATGGGCGGCGGCTCCATGGGCATGAAGGTGTTCCCAGAGCAGCCGCTCAGGATCACCGCGAAACCCGCCGTCAAGAGTAATCGGTATCGTTGCCTCAATGCTCTCCCTTGGGTTCGACGTTGGCCCGGCACATGAAAAAGTGCCGTAGCCACATCCGCCAATGCAAGGTAGCCCACTTCCGTACCATCGTCAACTGCACGCCGCTCGCTTGTCTATCCGCAAGGGGTCGTGCTATCATCACTTATTGTCGGGTACTCTGTTGCAACCCTGCGAAACTCCACCAACGTCCATTCTGCATCACTCCATCATTACGAACCATCGAGGTCTCACGTTCTCATGGCGCACGTCCCGGCGGCAGGTCCCGTGATTCCGCAGTGTTCGGATACGGCGGTCCCTTCCCCCGCTCTCTGCGAAGAGAGCCGGCGCTGCCTGTCCGTGCACCATGCGCTGCAAGCCGCGGGGCTGTTCGAGTCCACGCCCGCCTGGCGGGTTTCGCCCGTTCCGTTCCCGTTGACCGAACGCGACCTTGCGTTCTTCGAGGATTTGGGGCCCCGGCTCTGGTCGTTTTCCAAGGCGCTCAACCGGCTGTATCTGGACAGCCTCAAGGGCCGGCAACCGTTCTGGGTGCACCAGTATCTGGACCAGGGCAAACCACAAGGCCTGTTGGAGTATGCTCGCATGAAACGGTTTCGTGACGCGGTCCCGCAGGTGATCCGGCCCGACGTGATTCCGACCGAGACGGGCATGATGATCACGGAGTTGGATTCCGTGCCCGGCGGGATCGGCATCACGGGCAGTTTGTCCGCTGCTTACGGCGCGTTGGGTGATACGCTCGTCGGCGGGGCCGACGGCATGATCCACGGGTTTGCCACGCTGTTCCGGGACCGGTCCGGGGACGCGGCGGGCGAGGCCGCGGGATGTCTTGCCATCGTGGTGTCCGATGAGGCCGAAGATTACCGGATCGAAATGGAGTGGGTGGCCTGCCGGCTCAGAGCCGCCGGGTTGGAAGCCTATTGTGTGCATCCCCGCGATCTCCGGTTTACGGAGGACCAACGATCATTGGTCCCTGCATTGTTTGCACATACCCCTTCGGGCGAACGGCCCGTCTCGCACGTGTACCGGTTCTTTGAACTCTTCGATCTGGACAATATTCCCAAGTCCGAACTCCTCATGTACGCTGCCAAGAAGGGCCGTGTGCACGTGACGCCGCCGTATAAGCCCTGGATGGAAGAGAAGCTGGCTTTCGCGCTCCTGCATCACCCCATGCTGGAGGGCTTTTGGACCGGCGCGCTGGGGCCGGACGTGTTTGACCATCTGCGGCAGGTCATGCCTCAGACCTGGGTCGTGGACCCTCGCCCCCTGCCTCCGTCCGCGATCATCCCGGGCCTCACGCTTGACGGGAAGGCCGTGTCCGATTGGCGGCAGTTGGCCCATGCCACGCAGAAGCAGCGGCAGTGCGTCCTGAAGCCGTCGGGGTTTTCGGAACTGGCCTGGGGCAGCCGCGGGGTGGTCGTGGGACATGATATCCCGCAGTCCGCCTGGGCGGCGAAATTGGACCACGCGCTGGATGCCTTTTCCTCGACGCCCTACGTGTTCCAGGCGTTCCACAAGGGCCGGTCGTACGAGATGACGTATTGGGACGAGCGTACCGGACAACCGGCATCCATGGAGGGACGGGCCCGGCTGTCCCCGTATTATTTCGTGTCCGGCGACGAGGTGACGCTCGGGGGAATTCTGGCGACGGTCTGCCCCAAGGACAAGAAAGTGCTGCACGGCATGCGGGACGCCATCATGGCCCCGTGCGCCCTTCGACTTCGCTCAGGGCAGGCGTTACCGGCCGGGTAGGGCGGTCTCACCCATGCACGCACTGACGTTGTATCATACGGAATGGTGTCCGGAATGTGCCTTGGTGCGCAGCCGGCTGGATGAGTTGGACATCGAGTATAAAAGTGTTATTGTTCCTACAGTCCGCCCGTTCCGAAAACAAGTGTTTGAGGTCTCGGGACAGTATTACGTCCCCGTCCTGGTCGATGGAGACACCGTCCTGACGGAAACGCCGGACATTCTCGACCATCTTGACGCCTTGGCGTCCGGGTAGGGAATCACCATGGTTGTTCCCTACAGAATCGCACCCGCATACCACCCCTAGTCACGAGGCATATCAATGGATGATTGGAAACGTGTCCTGGCCGAGAGTATCACCAAACCCGACGATTTGGCGAAACATCTCGGCGTGGATCCCAAAGAGGTGGAGCAGGTCGTCGGCCCGTACCCCATGCGGATCACGCCCACGGTGCTCGCTACGATCAAGGAGCGGGGCGACGCGATTTGGAAACAGGTGGTGCCGGACGCCGTCGAGATGGACGACTTCGACGCGCCTGACGATCCCCTGGAAGAAGATACCGACAGTCCCGTGCCGCACCTGGTCCATCGCTATCCGGACCGCGTGCTGTTGATGGTCACGAATCAATGCCCGATCTATTGCCGGTTCTGTACGCGCAAGCGGTTGGTGGGCAAACCCGGATTCCTGAAGAAGGGCGAACAGGATCAGGCCATCGCCTATCTCCGCGAGCATACGGAAGTCCGGGACGTGATCCTGTCGGGCGGCGATCCCCTGTTGTTGCCCGATCACCTGATCGAACGCATTCTGAAGGCGCTCCGGACCATCCCGCATCTCGAACTCATCCGGTTCGGCACCCGCGTGCCCGGGACCCTGCCCCAGCGCATTACCCCGGAACTGTGCGAGATCGTCAAACAGTATCATCCCATCTATATGAACCTGCATTTCAATCATCCCGATGAACTGACCCCGGAGGTCAAAGCGGCCTGCGGGCGCCTGGCCGACGCCGGTGTGCCGCTGGGCGCGCAAACGGTGTTGCTGAAAGGGGTGAACGATGACCCGGCCGTCATGAAGCGGCTCATGCACGAACTCCTGCTGGCCCGGGTAAAGCCGTACTATCTGTACCAGGCCGATTTGACCAAGGGCACCAACCATTTCCGCACGACCGTGGAGACGGGCTTGTCCATCATCCAGGCGCTGCAAGGGCATACCAGCGGCATGGCCGTTCCGCATTTCGTGATCGACGCCCCGGGCGGCGGCGGAAAAATTCCGCTGTTGCCTTCCGACTATCTGCTCAACCTGGATGAAAACGGCGCGGTGCTGAAGAATTACGAAAACAAGACCTACCATTATCCGCAGCCCGACGCGGGTCGCCTCCGGGAACTGCCCATGGTCGGCACCTCCGCTTCCGAGGGACTCTGTAGCCTGGGCGCCATGGACGAGTGACGATGGGCGCGACGCGCAAGCACGGTATTCTGTCCGACACTCACCTGAAAACCTTGATTCGGGGCGGCGCGATCGACGCGAATCCCGCGGTCACCGACAGCCAGATCCAACCGGCCAGCGTGGATCTCCGGCTCGGCACGAAAGCGTACCGGTTGATCAGCAGCTTTCTCCCGGAACGCTCGGAGATCAGCGCGCGCTTGAACGTGCTGGACCTGTACCAATCCGAGTTGGTCATGTATGAGATCGACCTGACCGAGGGCGCCATCCTGGAAAAAGGGCACGTCTACCTGGTGCCGTTGTTGGAACGCGTGGCGCTGCCCCCGGACGTCCGCGGGAAGGCCAATCCCAAAAGCTCCACGGGTCGCCTGGATATTTTCACGCGGCTCATCACGGACCTGAACGCGGGGTTCGATGAAATCCCTGCGGGCTACCAGGGGCCGCTCTACCTGGAGATCGTGCCCCGGTCATTTACCATTCGCGTGCAGACCGGGTTGGCGTTGAACCAACTCCGGCTCCTGACCGGCCGGCCCACGGTTTCGGATTCGCGCCTGCGCGCCTTGCACCGGTCGGCCAAGCTGCTGTACCACAATGACGACGACCCGGTGGAGTCCCGGCCGCTCGGCGCGCCGGACGTCCGGGTGGATCACGGCCTGTTCTTGCGGATCAACCTGCGGGGTTCCGGCACGGATCGTGAGATCGTAGGGTACCGGGCGAAAAAGAACAGTCACGTGGTGGACTTGTCGAAGACCGGCCATTATTCGGCGCTCGACTTCTGGGAACCCATCTACCGGCAGCCCAATAATACGTTGTTGCTTGAGCCCGAGGAGTTTTATATCCTGGCGTCCCATGAGCGCATCAAAGTGCCCGCGGGGTACGCGGCCGAGATGGTGGCCTACGAGGCGGCGTTCGGTGAGTTGCGCACCCACTACGCCGGGTTTTTCGACCCGGGCTTCGGCGCCGGGGACGGGCCGCGCAAAGGCACGCAGGTCGTGCTGGAAGTGAGACCGCACGACGTGCCGTTTTTGATTCACGACGGCCAGACGTTTTTCAAGGTCGTGTACGAGCATATGTTGGACCTGCCGGAACGCCTGTACGGGGCCTCCATCGGGTCCAGTTATCATCAACAGGGCCTCACGCTGAGTAAACATTTCAAGTGGTGACGTATGACACCCGAGACGGAACAGCCTGACCCTTCCCGCGCTCCCGAACAGCCCGACCCGCCCAAGCGGCAGGTACCCGGCATCCCCGTGGGACCGCCGCGCCAGGATGCGGACGTGGACCAGGAAGCGCACGAAGCACTGCAAATGAAAGTGGCCATGAAGATGGTGGGCTCCGCCATGGTCTTCATCGGGTTCATTCAGGTCTTCATGTCCGCCAGCACCGGCGCGGAAATTTCCATCTTTCCCATGATCCTGTATTTTTCGGGCCTGGCCCTGTGGGCCTATTCGTCCGTCCGGATCCCCGTTGTCCGGTATGCGGTCATCGCCTTTTCCCTCTTCTGCATCGTCGCCTTCCTCAACATCGGCGAAGTGCTCTTCTGGCACAAATACGTCATTTACTGGGGCACCATCGCCATGGTGGTCTACTTCATGTTCCAGAACCCGATGAAACCCTCCAAACCGTCGTAGCGGTTTTGGACCACATAACCCCCTCTCCCCTTGGAGTATGGCCACCTCGATCGCCGTCGTGATTCCCACCTTGAACGAAGAACGCGTCTTGTCACGGACGCTGCTTGCGTTGCGACAGTTGCGTTTCGATGAAGTCGTGCTCGTGGACGGCGGGAGCCGGGACCAGACGGTGTCCATTGCACAGAACCAGTTGCAGGGGCTCAGCCTGCAACCCGCAAAGATGATGGTCGCGGAGCAGGGGCGCGCCCCGCAAATGAATGCCGGCGCCCGGGCCACGCGATCCGACGCGCTCTTGTTCCTGCATGCCGATACGCTGCTTCCGCCGGAGACGCGCAACGAAATCGAGCGGGTCCTGGAGAATCCCAAGTACGTGGGGGGCCGGTTCGACGTCCGGTTCGAAGACGACCGCGGGTGGGCGTGGCTCATCAGTCGTCTGATGAATTGGCGCTCGCGATGGTCGGGCATCGCCACGGGCGATCAGGCGCTCTTCGTCCGTCGTTCCGCGTTCGACGACTTGGGCGGGTTTGCCGACTTGCCGCTGATGGAAGATATCGAGTTGACGCGGCGCCTCAAACGCATGGGGTCCCTTGCGGCCTTGCGCACCAAGGTGACCACGTCATTCCGGCGATGGGAGCGACAGGGTGCCGTCCGCACCATCTTGCAGATGTGGCTCCTCCGCTTTTTGTACTGGCTCGGCATTCCGCCTCATCTATTGCAGCAATGGTATGGCGCGATCAGGTAACGCCGGCTCAGCGCATCGGGACCGCCGCAAACGAAGAGGCGGTCCGTCTCCGGGACCCGCAGCAGGGGCGATCATTATTTTTGCCAAGGCGCCGGTGCCCGGAACCGTGAAGACGCGCATGTGCCCGCCCCTGATCCCCGATGAGGCGGCGAGCCTGCACGGGAGTCTGGTCATGGACGCCGTGGAACGCACCCGTTCGCTTCGAGGGTTCGACGTGTTTCTGGCCTGCACGCCAGGGATGGAGCATCCGTTTTTTCAAACGCTGGCGGCCCGGAATCGCATCCGCTTGTGCGAGCAGGTGGGCGAGGATCTCGGACAGCGCATGGATCACGCGCTCACCGCCGTGTTCGACCGCGGGTATGCACATGCCTTGCTTGTCGGCACGGATATCCCGAATCTGTCCGCCCGGCACTATGAGCGCGCGAAAACGCTCTTGCAGACCACGGACGTGGTATTGGGGCCCACGGAAGACGGCGGCTATTATCTGGTGGGGGCGAAACACCCCGTGCCCGCACTCTTCGCCGATATCCCCTGGTCGACCGGCAACGTGCTTGCTCAAAGCCAAGCCCGTGCCGAACGGGCGGGCCTGGTTGTCGGGTTGCTGGATCCCGAACGCGATCTCGATACGTTCGACGACATACGGGCTTTCTTGCAGGAAGACACGGGATCCGGCAAACAGACGTTGTCCACGCGAACGGGCAACGTGTTGCACACGTTGATCCAACGGCATGGGAACGCGTCGCCCCCGGCGTAACGGGCGACCGCCGTGCCGGCTATGAACGGCCGAAAATGATTGTGCCCAGCGTTCGCGGCAAACGCTATCACTGAAGGGAGAACGTCGATGGAATCAAGAGTCGTCCTGATCACGGGTGGGGCGCGCGGTATCGGAAAGGGGATTGCCATTGAGCTGGCAACACGGGGATGGTGCGTTGCCATTTGCTATCGAACCAGTGAACAGGACGCAACCGCGACCACCCGGGCCATCGTCGAGCGAGGCGGCCAAGAGTTCGCGATTCGTTGCGACGTGTCCGATCCCGCGGCCTGCCGGGACCTGGTCAGACAAGTCGAGGAGCGCTGGGGCAGGATCGACGTGCTGGTGAACGGGGCGGGACCGTATCACCGGGTCAACTTGTTCGACGAAACACCGGAAGGCTGGTCGGACATGTTCACCAATAACCTGCACCCGATTTTTTATTTGGCCCAGGCGGTGGCCCCCGGCATGAAGGCGCGACAGTACGGACGCATCATCTCGTTCGGCATGGCCAACGCGGACAAGATGGAAGCCCAGCCCATGGTTACGGCGCATTATATCGCCAAGGCGGGCATCCTGATCCTGACGCGGACCCTGGCGAAACTATTGGCCCCGCACGGGATTACGGTCAATGCGATTTCACCGGGCTTTATTGATTCGGGAAGCGCCCCGCCGGGAGAACTCGATGGCATGGCGAAAAAAATTCCGGCCGGGGCCATCGGCGAAGTGCGCGATATTGTCTCGGCGGTGACGTACCTGTTATCCGATGAGGCCCGGTACGTGACGGGCACGAACATTCAGGTCAGCGGCGGGTGGGGCCTGTAACACGGCTCACGCCGCGCCCCGCTCATGGCGGGAGTCTTTCCATTCCAGTCCGAACACGTCCCCGAAACATCGCTTGATCCGGTCACGGACTTCGTCCGGCTCGACCTTCCTGCGCAGCACTTCGGCCATGGACGTCACGCGGCAGCCTTGAATGCCGCACGGCACGATCCCCGCAAACGGCGCGAGATCGACCGTGACGTTCAACGCAAAGCCGTGCAAGGTCACGCCGCGAGCGATCTTCACGCCCATCGCCGCGATTTTGGCCAAGGGCCCGGCCGGGTCGACGGGATCGTTCACCCAAACCCCGACGAACTTGTCCACGCGCCGGCCTTCGATCCCCCAGTCCGACAATACGCGAATGATCACCTCTTCCAACATGCGCATGTAGGCCTTCGGGCCTGGACAAAAGTGTCTGAGCTTCACGATCGGATACCCGACCACCTGCCCGGGCCCGTGGTAGGTCACGGACCCGCCGCGCTCACTTTCAATCACCCGAAGGCCGCGCCCTCCGGGTACTGCGCGAAGCCCGTCCCAATGGGCGTGCTTGGTGGTCCGGCCGAGCGTCAGCACGGGCTCGTGTTCCACCAGCACCAACGTATCCGGTCGAACGTCTGAGACCCGTTCATCGTGAAGATGCCATTGGAGCCGGCGGGCCGCGTCGTAGTCCATCAGCGGAAGCGAGAGCATCACACCCGGAAGCCCCGGGTGGGAAACGGGCCGATGCGGCAACGATCGTAAGGATGAATGATTCATTGAAGAGCGATCTTACGCCTGCTCCACTCCGGGACGCAAAACCCGGGAACGGATCAAGTGGGCTTTCAAAAAACAACGGCGGAAGAAGGTTTCCTTCTTCCGCCGCATGTTCAACATGGAGAGAATCTATTTCTTTTTCTTGGCCGGGGCTTTCTTCTTGGCAGCTTTTTTCTTAGCCGGAGCCTTCTTCTTGGCAGCTTTCTTAGCCGGCGCCTTCTTCTTAGCAGCTTTCTTGGCCGGGGCTTTCTTCTTAGCTGTTGCCAATAGTCTCACCTCCTTTCAGGTCTTTTTCGAGACTACGTCTATCTCTCTTATCACAGCGAAGCGTAAAACCCTCAGTGCTTCTTACGCTCCTCTTAAAAAAAATTCAATCCCTTTTTATTCATGACACACGCTTGTCACTCGTCGCGCAAAAGCACGTCGTTCATTGCAACATGTTTTCCGAATCGCTGTTCCTCTCACACTGTCAACCTTATCGGGCCATTCACGGACTACGCCAATCCGTTTCATGAAGAACATTGCAGCATACCTGCCTCGATTCACACATTCATTTTTCCTTTTGAGACATGAGCGGGAAGGCTGACTGGGAGTAGACTGGTCTACTCCCAGCAGTGTCGTTAAGCGGAGGGAGTGCTCACCTTTTCTTGGCGGGAGCTTTCTTCTTGGCAGCCTTCTTAGCCGGTGCCTTCTTCTTTGCAGCCTTCTTGGCGGGAGCTTTCTTCTTGGCAGCCTTTTTGGCCGGCGCCTTCTTCTTTGCAGCTTTCTTAGCTGGCGCTTTCTTCTTGGCAGCCTTCTTAGCCGGTGCCTTCTTCTTTGCTGTTGCCAAAAGTCTCACCTCCTTCCAGCGTTATGACAATGATGATGAACTGAACTCTTGTTCATCGACTGACGCTTCCCGGATGTGTTATCCGGACGCGTTTACGGACTTTTCGGTTGACTCCGCGTGAGCAAAGGTGTTCGGTCCAACTTTTTTGAAACGGGGGTCTCGTTTGAGCGAGGTGGCAATCGACGTCACCGGGGTTTTTCCTCTGATCTGCATCCCGCCCTCAAGGAGAAGCTGACATAATTCTTTGGCATGCATCGGCCCTCGCGTTTCCCGGAAAATGATGAACGCGGCATCAGGGACACTCATCCCCACGTACTTGCTGCGCCCCAGAAGGATTTCCTTGGATTGATCCGTGACATCCGTAACCGGTAATGGTGGGGCGCCCGTTTCGTCCGAAATGATTTGGCTGGAGAGACTGGCCAATTTCGCTTTGTCCGCTTCAACTCGATATAACGTCCTTGCCAACTCCAAGTATTTCTCAATGGTCGCAATTTCTTCATTGAGCCTCTCCCTCTTTTTCTTGAAGTCCTTGAGCTTGGTTTCATACGCAGTAATGCGCTGCTCCAAGCCGACAATAATATCCCTGAGTTCATCTTTGATTTCTTCCATAAGACAAGCAATCTTTAATGTTGCTTGCTTTTATCATTGTTTTAAAAGCAAGTCAATACAAAATGATTACATTTCTTAAAATATATAAATGAGTAAAATTTCATGACAATTTAATATTATTTAGTTTACTCATACACTCACTATATGAACTTGCTGTCATGTAATATTTCTAAGCCTATATTTGGTGTTGTTTCCAGTTACTCTACAAAATCCAGTATCTTTGAATTTCAAGCCAGTTATTCCTTACTCGGTAGAAATGGCGATCCATGACACTATCTTCTAAGTGGTCAATCCGGTCCCTGTCAG
Organism: Nitrospirales bacterium; assembly: GCA_965204475.1. Lineage (GTDB taxonomy): Bacteria > Nitrospirota > Nitrospiria > Nitrospirales > UBA8639 > Bin75. The sequence continues at coordinate 1,954,237 of OZ241988.1, read as the reverse complement.
CCCAGCCGACGGTCAGGCTCGAAACGAAAAAGCCAGCTTCCTGTGGGTTCATTGTCGAACATTTCTCGCCTGTGATAGGGTTTTCCCATGCGTAACCCACCCTACCCAGACACCCGGGACCGGCCCATAACCACACGGACTAATCTCTTTGCGCTCGACGTGGCGCACATGGGTTCCCTGGTAGAACGGCTGGGTTGGCCCTCCTACCGAACCCGGCAAATACTCCAGTGGATCTACCAACACCGCATTCGCGATATCGCCGGGATGAGTAATCTTTCACTTATGGATCGGGAGACGCTGGGGTATGAGGCCGTCATTGAACGCTTGGCCTCGCCCACGCTATTTCAAAGCGCGGATGGGACGAAGAAATTCCTGTTTTCCCTGAAAGACGGGTTGACGGTGGAGGGCGTGCTGATCCCGGATGGGGAGCGGTTGACTCAATGCGTGTCAACCCAGGTCGGGTGCACCTTGGACTGCGGGTTTTGCGTGACGGGACACATGGGACTCAAGCGGAACCTGAAGGCGCATGAGATCGTCGATCAGATTTTGACGGCCCAGGATCAACTGCAACCCGGCGACCGTATTTCGTCCCTGGTGTTCATGGGCATGGGCGAACCGCTGGCGAATTTCGATGAACTGTCGGAGGCCCTCACCAGGCTGACCGATACCGATTGGGGCATGGGCTTTCCCAAACGACGCATCACGATTTCCACGGCGGGGTTTTCGCCACGATTCCCCGACGTGGCCAAGCTCGGGGTGAACCTGGCGGTGTCGTTGAATGCCTCGACGTCCGAGCAGCGAGAGCGGCTCATGCCGATGATGAATCGTTTGCACCCCCTGCCCGACCTCCTCGCGGCGTGCCGTGCATATCCCATCCCGGCGAACCGGCACTTGACGTTCGAGTACGTGTTGTTACAAGGGGAGAACGATTCCGCGGACGACGCCGTTCGCCTGAGCCGGCTGCTTCGCGGCATTCGATGTAAAATCAATCTCATTCCGTTCAATGAATTTCCGAACAGCCCGTTCCGGCGGCCGGCCGATCCCGTCATTGCCGCGTTCCAGACGATCCTCCGGCAAAAAGGTTATGACGTGTTCGTCAGACACAATCGCGGGCGTGACGTCCTGGGGGCCTGCGGGCAACTGGGCACCCTACCCGCGCAAACGGCGCCCGCGTCTCCTTCGATAGGACCCTGATGCAAGCGCTGCACCGGCTATCCATTCCCCGTGACCTGCAGAGTAAAACGGCGAACCTGCGTGACTTCTTTCAACGGCTGGATGGCGTGCTGGTCGCGTTTTCCGGTGGCGTGGACAGCACGCTCGTGCTGAAAATCGCCAGAGACGTGTTGGGCGATCGAGCGACCGCCGTGACCGCGGCGTCGCCGACCCTGCCGCGCGAAGAGTTGGCGGCCGTCCGGCAACTCAGTAAGGAAATCGGGGCACGGTTGATCGTGGCCTCGACCAATCAATTGGACGATGATGCGTTCGTGCGGAACGACGCGGGGCGATGCTATCATTGCAAAACCGATCTGTACCGGCTCCTGGCGCCCATCAAACAGACCGCGGGTGTTGCCACGATCGTCGACGGCGCCCACGTTGACGACCTGGGCGATGACCGGCCGGGGCTGCAAGCGGCCAAGGAGTTCGGCGTGCGCAGCCCGCTGGTGGAAGCCGGGTTTCGGAAAGCCGATATCCGCGCCCTGGCCAAAACCCTGGGGTTATCCAACTGGGACAAGGCCGCGGCCGCGTGCCTGTCTTCCCGCATTCCGCGAGGGATTAAAATTACCGAAGAGAAATTACAACGTGTAGAGCAAGCCGAACGAGTGTTGAAGGACGAAGGATTCCGGCAGGTTCGCGTCCGCGATCATGAAGGCATCGCGCGCATCGAGGTGGACCCGACGGAGCTTTCCGCGTTTCTCGAGCCCGTTCGCCGCGACCGCATCACCCGGGGCCTGAAAGCCCTCGGGTTTCACTTCGTCACGTTGGACCTGGAAGGCTACCGTATGGGCGGAAGCGTGAGGTAGTTCCCAAAGTCAGGCTGTATCTCTGACGGACTCGAAGCGGATCCTGAGCCTGGTGCCGGTAGCCCGTGCGACCTTCCCCAATGTTCTCGTGGAGGGGTGGATGCGCCCGCCCTCAAGCCGAGCCACGACCGATTGCGAAGTCTTCATGCGCTTTGCCAGTTGGGCCTGGGTCAGTCCGGCACCGATGCGGGCCTCAATCAGTGAGCGGGCCAAGTCGAACTCAGGCTTAAGCTCATCAAAGGCCTTCCGATAGTCTAAATCCCGACTCCATTTCTTATGCAAGTCGATGACTTTGCTCATTTCAGCACCTCTCTGGCGCGTTGCAACGCCAAGTTAATCTCCTGCTGGGGCGTCTTACGTGTCTTCTTGACAAAGACCCGCACAACCAAGACTCGTCTGTCTCGGACGGCGACATACAGTGCTCGCGATATCCCGTCCCTGCCACGCATCCGCATTTCCCAAAGCGGGCCAGTCAGGTGTTTGACATACGATGCACCGACACGCTCAAGCCCGAACTGTGCGATCAACTCACAGATACGCACGAACCGTGCCCGCATGTCGCTGGGTAGAGCGTCAAGCTCCTTATCCACGGTCGCATTCAGAGTTTCTACGGTCCAATTCATACAGCATGTAAATCGAGATTATAGCAAATTTGATATGTTCGTGCAAAGTCGATCCTTTGCACAAAACCATCCGGCGTTATCAGAAATGCCCCAATCCACCGAGCCGTCTCGGTGGAACGTTGAGAACGTTGAATGATCTCGCCTTGGAGGGAGCGTGAAGGAAAAGGTTACTTCCGGGATTCGCCGGCGGCCACGGCTTGCACGGCTTCCCGGGCGAGACGGCGATGGTCGTCGTCCGACAGACTCCGCGCCAGGACTTTTTCCGCCACCGTCAAGGCCAGGTCCGCGGCTTCGTTCCTGATGTCTTGCAGGGCTTTGCGCCGTTCCCGCTCGATTTCCTGCGTGGTCTCCGCCTGGATCCGTTCCGAATCGGTGCGCAGCCGCTGCTCGTTTTCTTCCAGCAGCCGCTGGGCCTTGGCTTTGGCTTCCGCCACAATCGCCTCGGCTTCCTGCGCCGCACCGCTCAGTTTCGCTTCGTAGTCGGCCAGGCGTTGCTCGGCCGTCAGCCGGTTCTGTTCCGCTTGCTCGATGCTGTCACGGATCTTGCGTTCGCGCGTTTCCAGGGCCTCCAAAATCGGCGGGAACGCAAATTTGTACAGGACCCAGAGCAGGATGCCGAATGAGATGAGTTCCCAAAAAATCAGGGACGAAAAGAAATGGACGTCAAATTGAGGCATGGCGTGCGCGTCCTATTTCCGCAGACCCATAATGATGAACGCGATCACCAGCCCGTAGAGGGCGATCGCTTCGACCAACGCGAAGCCGATCCACATGTACTTGCCGACCCGGCCTTCGGCCTCCGGTTGACGGGCCACGGCCTCGATCATCTTGCCGAAAATATACCCGATGCCCACGCCGGCGCCGGCAAACCCCGCCGCCGCGAGCCCCATGCCCAATAATGCTGACGCTGCAGAATCCATGATGTGTTGTTCTCCCTCGTGAAATCGTTAGTAACAGTATGGCAAACAGATGGTTCGGTTTTAATGGAGATGAAACGCGTCTCCCATATAGACACACGTCAAGATCGTAAAGATGTAGGCTTGAATAAAGGCAATGCCGACTTCCAATCCGTAGAGCGCCACCGTAAAGGAAAACGGCAGCCAGCCGAGCAGCAACCCGCCGCTGATCGACAATCCGAAGAGGACTCCGAGAATCACGTGCCCCGCGGTCATGTTGGCAAACAAGCGCACGGACAAGGACACCGGCCGGGCCAGTTGACTGATGATTTCAATCGGAACCATGAGCGGCAACAGCCAACCCGGCGTCCCCGACGGGACCAAAATTCCCAGAAACTTCATCCCGTGTATTTTGAGCCCGACCAGGAGACTGAGCATATAGACCCCCACGGCAAACACGCCCGTGACCACGAGTTGACTGGTGACCGTATAGGCGCCGGGCATGAGCCCCAGGAGATTGCAAAACAAAATAAACAAGAACAGGGTGGCGATCAGGGGGAAAAACCGCATCCCTTCCGGGCCCATGGTCTCGTGAATCATCCCGCGAATGAACTCCACCAGCAGTTCGGCCACGCTCTGTAATTTCGTGGGAACCAGGGAACCGGACGACCGCGCTTTCGTGAGCAACAGGATGACCAGCCCCACTACGAGAAACATCATGATCACGGCCTTGTTGATGGACACGTCCAGGCCGAACAGGGACAGCGGGACAATCGTATGAAGCTCAAAAGGATGCAGGGGATCTTCCAACGGAACCTCGTCTTCGTGTTCGAGAAAACGTTCAGGGGAAACGCTACGATTGATCCCAGCGTTGGGCAGCACGGTAGGCGTTTCGAATACCGGCAATCAGCCCGAGGATCAGACCTCCCACCAAACCCCACGGTTCAGTGGGCAACAGGTAGGAATCGATGCTCCACCCCAACCCTCCGCCCACCATTAGAGTCGCAAGCAGATTCGTGCCGATACGCACGGCTTGCCCCAACCCCGCAAACAATGGATCTGGTGACGAAGGCATAGGCCCGCCCTCTCGAATCCGGGCAGGCTATTCAAACAAAATCCGGTTTCGACTGTCAACCCGAACCTGTTCTCCTCCTTGGACTCGACCTCTCTCCCTCCACGTTTCTCTCAGAAGGGCTTTCTCTCCCTTGTCCACTCCGCTATGATGCAGGGACAACCGTCTGAACCCGTTCCCCAACCATGAGCCAGCCCGTTCTTTCTTCACGTTCTTCCACTCGTCCTGACACGGGACGGTTTCCGCTGGTCCGGACCAGGCCTTTGCTGGACGAAAGTGCCTGGGATGTCTACCGGCGAATTGCCGTTCCGCACCGGCCTTCCGTTCTTCTGGAAAGCGGGAACCCGTCGTCCTGCCTGGCCCGCTATTCGTTTGTGGCCGGAAACCCGTACCTGATTTTTGCCGGAGGCCCGGGGCACTATACCCTGGAAACGACACATGGAAAGACCAGGCATCCCGGGGATCCCCTTTCCGCATTGTTCGGGCTGCTGGGCCCTTGCCTGGTTCCTCGTTCCGACTCCTTGCCGCCGTTTGTCGGGGGGGCCGTGGGGTACCTCAGTTACGATGTTGTTCGGCACTACGAATCGCTGCCGTCGCTGGCCCGCCGGGATCTCTCCCTGCCCGACCTGGAGTTTTTGTTTTTCGATCTGGTGGTGGTGATCGATCATCACAGCCGGTTGCTGCATATGATTTTCACGCCGGCTCCCGAGCGGCTGCTTTCCGAATCCCATGATGCCTTGCATCGTGAAGGAACCGCCCGGCTGGCCGAACTGGACAGCCGCTTGAGTGCCCCGTGCACAGACCCGTCGGGTTCTCCGATCGTGGCGTCAACCATGGGGGGCACCCATTCCGAACGGGAGTACGTCGAACGCGTGCAACAATGCCAGGAATTCATCGGGGCCGGCGACATCTATCAAGCCAACCTCGCCCAACGCTTTTCCGTCGCCCTCAATCCGTCGGAGGATCATGCGCTGCACGCGGCCGGCCAAAACCTGTACCACCGCCTGCGCACGGTGAACCCTTCGCCCTTTGCCGGGTTGTTCGTGACCGGAAACCTCGCGTTGGTCTCCTCCTCTCCCGAACGACTCGTTCGGGTCACCGGCAACCGGGTAACCGCGCGTCCCATTGCCGGCACTCGACCTCGCGGCCGCACCGCGGGTGAAGATCATGCCTTGATGGATAACCTGCGGCTCGACGCGAAAGAACGGGCGGAACACGTCATGCTGGTGGATCTGGCCCGCAATGATCTGGGCCGGGTCTGCGAATACGGGTCGGTCCACGTCGAAGAATTCATGACGATTGAACAGTATTCACACGTGGCGCATTTGGTCTCCGAGGTCACGGGGACACTCAAGCCCGCCTGTTCGACGCCGGACCTCATTCGGTCCGCGTTCCCCGGCGGCACGATCACCGGCGCGCCCAAGATCCGGTGCATGGAGATCATTGAGGAACTGGAACCCGTTCGTCGCGGCCCCTATACCGGGTCCCTGGGATACGTGAGTTGGACCGGCGACGTGGACTTCAATATTCTGATCCGCACCATGGTGTTGACGCAGCAACGGGCCTACCTGCAAGTGGGCGCCGGCATCGTCGCGGATTCCGATCCCCGTCGCGAATACCAAGAAACTCTGGACAAGGCCCAGGCCCTGTTCGAGGCGTTGCAATAGGACGCCGCGTTGCCTTCCATGTGGGTGTATCTGAACGACCGGATCGTACAGGCAGAACGGGCGCGGGTCTCCGTGTTCGATCGCGGGTTCCTGTATGGAGACGGCGTCTTCGAAACCGTCCGGATCCATAACGGGCGCCCGGTGTGGCTGGACCGTCATCTCGCACGGCTCGCCGACTCCTGCCGGCAGATCCAACTGCCGTTACCTGACAAATTGTGGCCCGCGATTTTCCAGAAGGTCATTGACAAGAATCACGTGGACCATGCGTTGATCCGGCTGACGCTCTCCCGGGGGGAACGAAACCCCGGAGACGGCGGACCGGCAACCCAAGACACCGGGACCACTCCGATCCTTCGCTCCGCTCAGGACAGGCTCCGGAGCACCACCACGATTGTGTTGTTTCCGCGGTCCCTCCCGCACGTGACACCCTCCCAACGGCGCAAAGGGGTCAAGCTCACCTTCGCCGCACTTCGCAGGCCGTCACCGCTCTCGTCTCCGACACAAGCCAAAACCCTGAACTATCTGAACAGCCTGCTGGCCAAACAGGAAGCTGTGGAACGGGGCGCCTTCGAAGGGTTGATGGTCACGACGGGCGGACACGTGGCCGAATGCTCCATGAGCAACGTGTTTTTCATCAAGGGCAGGACGGTCTATACACCGTCATTGGCCTGCGGCGTCCTGCCCGGCGTCACCCGGAAGGTCGTGCTGGAAATGGCCCCTGCCCTGGGCCTGCAAACCCGGGAGGGCCGCTACCGCCCTGCATTCCTGTACGAAGCTGATGAATGTTTTTTGACAGGCAGCGGGGTCGGCATTCTCCCGGTTGCAACCATCGACGGGCATGCCTTCCCCAAGCAAACGGCCCGTTCCCGGGTGGCCGTGCTGCAAACCCGGTACGAGCAACTCCTGCGGGCACAGAGTCGATAAGGCTCGTCCCCGACGGTTGTCATCGGGGGACAGCAGGCAAGAAGGGCTAGCCGGCGCGGCGGCGGGTTTTGGGAGACGAATGGAGCGGTTCGTCCAGACGGACTTGACTGTGCGTCCTCCACGCCTCACCCCGGCAACTCGGGAAATCCTCCCGATAATGCGTGCCCAGGCTGTTTTCCCTCCACAAGGCGGCTTCGGTCACGCATCGCGCCACCTGGATCATGTTTTTGACCTCGAGGTCGGATCGCGTGTGGAGCGAAGCCCGGATCTGCGGGTCCCACCGGGAAAGTTGCGCCAGCGCCTGGATCAAGGAATCGCCGGTCCTGACCAAGCCCACCTTGGTCCACATCAGCCGGCGTAAGGAGTTCCTGAGCTTTTCGCTGTCTTCCAGCGCGCCGGCCGGTTCCGCGGCGAACCGCGCGGCCAGACTTTTCAGGTGCGCCCGCTTGGGGCCCGCCGGAAGGGATGCCGCCGACTCGGCGGCGCGGTAGCCGAAGACCAGCCCTTCCAACAACGAATTGCTGGCCAACCGGTTCGCCCCGTGGACCCCGTTGCAGGCCACTTCCCCGGCGGCCAGCAGGCCGGGCAAGGTGGTTTCGCCATCGATCCCCGCTTTCAGGCCGCCCATGAAATAGTGGGCGCTTGGAGCAATTGGAATCCATTCTTCCGTGATGTCGGTGTCGAACCGCAGGCAGGTCCGGTAGATCGTCGGGAACCGTTTCTTGATGAAATCTTTCCCCAAATGCGTGACGTCCAAATACACGTGGCGCGACCGGGACGCGGCCATTTCCGACCAGATCGCCCGGGCAACGATGTCCCGGGAGGCCATTTCCGCAGCCGGATGATACCGTGACAGGAACAACTCGCCTTTCCGATTGCGGAGCACCCCGCCTTCACCCCGCATGGCTTCGGACAACAGAAACGGGGGACTGGAGGGAAGGTACAAGGCCGTGGGATGAAACTGGACGAATTCCATGTCTTCCAACACCACGCCCGCCCGATAGGCCATGGCCATGCCGTCGCCCGTGGCATTGCCCGTATTGGTGGTTCTCCCGTAAATCTGGCCCGCGCCCCCGGTGGTCAGAATCACGGCCGTGGCCGGGAGCAGTTTGACGTCCCCCGTGGCTTCACTCACCGCCACCGCGCCGCAGCACCGGCCATCCACGACCAACAGGTCCATCGTGAAATGACGGTCAAACCATTGAATGTCCGGATGCTGCCGGGCGCGTTCCAACAGGACGCGAATCATTTCATTGCCCGTGGCGTCGCCGCGAGCCCGCAGCACGCGGTTCCGGCTGTGAGCCCCTTCCTTGGTAAAGGCGAATTTCCCGCCGACCTTGTCGAACTGTGTGCCCCAGGTGATGAGTTCCTGAATCCGGGTCGGCCCTTCCTCCACCAGGACCCGCGCCGCGTCTTCCCGGCCGAGCTGATGCCCGGCCCGGATCGTATCGGAGAAATGCAGGTTCACGTCGTCTTCGGCATTCATGGCCACGGCGACGCCGCCCTGGGCGTAGATCGAGTTGCTTTCCAGGCGGCTGCCTTTCGTCACGATCAGCACTTTGCCGTATCGAGCCAACTCGATCGCGGCACGCAACCCTGCGATCCCGCTCCCGATCACCAGGAAGTCAGCCTCCGGCCCCCACCGATGCCGTGTCGTGCTTTTTTTCATGGAAGTAAGAAGTGATTGGCGTCGAGGACGGCCGGCCACACCGGCACCCCCTCAAACATGGGACATGATACGCAGGTTCATCAGGAACAGGGAACGGGGGCTAGCGGTCTGCCTTTCCGAACGGCATCGCTCCTTCCACGCCCGCCAACAAAATATCCTTTGTGCCACTCCACACCCACACCCCGTGGCCACCTTCCGTCACCGGCGTTTCTGCGGGGGAACGTTGCCATACGCCATCCCATCGCACGTTGACTTTGATCTGCTCTCTCTTAATGTAAATCCGCTCAATCGCGACGCGCAAGGAAATGGTGGCATACGAGTCGAAGTCCCGTTGGATCTGACCTTCGAGTTGCTGAAAGCCTTGTAATGGCAACATCAATTTTTGAATCGCGTCGAACTTTTGCTGTTCATACGCCGAGCGCAGGGTTTCCACCGCCTGCACGATTCGCTCAAAGCGTGCATGGTCTGCGGACACTTTCTTGTCACTGGAGAAGAACTGGCACCCCGACAGAACCACGACGAGGAGCAGGAGCAGGCTGAAGAAAGAGAGGGGGGAGCGGGGCATGGGTCCATTATAGCGGGAGCATGATAAAACCTCAAAAGCGGCTCTTTTCTATGCCCGGACTGCCAATGGATGCCCGATCAGGTGTCGATCGATGGTCAGGAGTTTGAGGCCTTCTTCCTGGGCCTGAACGAGCAGGAGTTCGTCAAACGGATCTTTGTGGGTGACGGGAATCTCCAGCGACCGGGCTGCGTGACTCGGGGTCATCGGCAGGAAGATGACGTGCTGGTCTTCAAGCATATTGATCACAACGTTCGGATCGAAGAAACTCTTGCGTCTGCCTGACCTGTCACGGCTCTGGAATTTCAGCCGCATCTCCCAGATCGACACGGCGCTCACATAGAGCTGTATCGCCTGATTTGTGAGAATGAGCCGCTCGGCATCGGATAAACGCGCGGGTTGCGTCGTCAAGCGATAGATATATGAAGTGTCAAGCAGAATCCGCATGATCCAGCCTATTCGAGCCCGAGCACCTTGCGGCTGAACGCCGGATCATCAAATTGCTCGGGCCACTCCCTCTCGTCGTCTTTAATTCCGAGACGATGACGCGCCTCTTTCAGTTTGTCGAAGTCAATCCCGCCAACTCTGCGGAAGCGCACGAGTTCGACCGCCGGCTCTCCATGTTTCGTGATAACAACGCGCTCACCACCCTGGGCAGCGGCGACAAGTTCGGAAAGACGGGCTTTTGCCTGCCGTAGTGCAAATTCCATGAAAGACCTCCCGTTGATTCACATTAACGATAGTATGGACCATTCCGTGTCTACGGTCAAGACTACACTGTAACCACAAATAAAGGGTATCGCGATGACTATGAATTTCAAGGCCGCCTAACGGCTCACGGAGACCGAACCGCGCATTTCTTGACACTTCTCGGGACGCTGTGTTACCTCTCCATTTCTCCATACCTGTTTCGATCGCGTGTCTCTCGACCAGTGAAACCCCGATCGGCGAACAGTTCCCCGCTTCCGCCTGAGGAAGAAATGAAGGAGTGTGAATGGCGAGTGTAGTTAAAAAACGACGAAAAAAAATGCGGAAGCATAAGCATAAGAAACTTCGCCGACGCATGAAATTCGCCCGTCGGCGGAACTGAGATACACCAGACCAGCACCAGGTGGGCCGGCACCGAAACAATTCCATGGACGACACGACCGCACCGGCGTTGCGGCGTCCGGGGCCACGAGGATGGAGCCGGTGACTTCATCGGCATCGTCAGCCCTTGTGTGTTCCAGCCTGTAACCGTCCATGGCACCTGTTTCCCCGCAGCCGTTGCCTGCCGCGTCTGACGTATAGCCCTTGCCATGAGCCACTTCTCCCGCCTGCTCCCGTTTGTCCGGCCGCATCTTTCTCAACTGGCATTGGCCGGCGTCCTGATCATGGGCGTGGCGGCCCTCAACCTGACGTTGCTGAAGCTCGGCGGCACGCTGTGGGACCTCATCACGGTTCAACGGAACGTCGAACGCATGACGCAGACGATCCTGCTGTTTCTGGTGATCGCCATCGTCCAAAGCGCCTTGAGCATGGGCCAGAGCTACCTGAGCACCCGCCTGTCCCAACTGATCATCGCGAATTTCCGCACTCACCTGTTCCGTCATCTGCAAACGCTGTCTCTCAGTTTTTTTGCCAAACGGCGCACCGGGGAAATTCTCTCGCGGCTCATGAACGACGTGGGCGTGATTCAGAACCTCGTGACCGAAACGCCAATCGATTCCGCCAAGCAACTGGTCACGCTGGTGGGCGGCATCGCGTTCCTGTTGTTCATGAATTGGAAACTCTGCCTGCTGATCGTCCTGTTGCTGCCGCTCCTCGTCCTGGTGGCACGGTTGTTCGGCAGGCGGTTGAAATCCCTCTCCACGCAAATACAGGATCACACCGCCGCGCTGTCCACGCTCATCGAAGAAGTGGTTTCGGGGATTCGAGTCGTGAAATCCTTTGTCCGGACGGGCCGCGAAGAAGGCCGATTCGGCGTCGCGGTCGACGCGTTGGTGGCCGGCACGCTTCGCCGCGCCAAGATTCTTTCCGTGTTCATCCCCGTCATCACCCTCTTGACGCTTATGATGGCCGGGGTGGTCCTGTGGTACGGCGGCAAGCAAGTCATCGACGGGGTCATGACACCCGGAGATCTCCTGGCCTTTGTGTTGTTTGCGGGGATTCTCATCGGTCCGTTCGGCGCCGCGGCCCGAATCTTTTCCCAGATGAAGGAGGGACAGGGCGCCCTGGAACGCGTCTTCGAGTTGCTCGACACCACGCCGGAGGTCACGGACGCCCCGCACGCCCGACCGTTGCCCGCCGTCCAAGGCCACGTCAAATTTTCACACGTCACTTTTGCGTATGACCCGCGTCACCCGGTACTCACCGATCTCTCCTTCGAAGTGCAGCCTGGCGAAATCGTGGCGCTGGTGGGGCCGACCGGTTCGGGGAAGAGTACGATCGCCAACCTGTTGCACCGGTTTTATGATCCGACGGAAGGGGCCGTCACGATCGACCACCGGGATCTGCGGGACGTGCAACTGGCCGGCTTGTATCAACAACTGGCCATCGTGCCTCAAGAAACCGTCCTGTTCGGGGACACGATTTTGGAAAACATTCGATACGGACGCGACGACGCATCGGAAGAGGACATTCTGGCCGCGAGCCGGGCGGCTCATGCCCATGATTTCATTTCGGCGCTGCCGGACGGGTATGCCACGCTGGTCGGGGAAAAAGGCGTCAACCTGTCGGGCGGTCAACGGCAACGCATTGCGATTGCCCGGGCCATGCTCAAGAATCCCCGGCTCCTGATTCTGGACGAAGCGACCTCGGCGCTGGATTCCGAATCCGAACTGCTGGTCCAACGGGCCTTACAAGAACTCATGGCGGGACGGACGACCGTGGTGATCGCCCACCGCCTCACGACCATTCAGGAAGCCGACCGGATCGTCGTGCTCAACAAGGGCAGGATCGTCGAGGAAGGCACCCATGCTTCCCTCATGGAAGGGGACGGCCTGTACCGCCACCTGTATACACTCAGGATGGTGGAATCGGAAACGCCGGCGTCCGCTTCTTGAGGGGAAACAACCGTCGTTGATCCCCGGCCCGACGATCGTTGGGCCCTACTTGATTGTGGAAAAGTCCGCCTCAATCGTGACCAATTTCCCGTCGGGGAAAAACACGACAATGTTCGTCGCGGCCTGCGGGTCAAAATCCTGATAGGCGAACCGGGCGGAAAACCGGGACACGTAGTCCATCTCGGATCCGGGGATTTTCCGGCCACGGCTGGGCTTGCCTTTATCCACGGCCATGACGTTCGTGGATCCTTGTTGCAGCGCCACGTCGGCCCCTTCGGCAAAAAACTCCTCCTGCCCGCACAGCCCGATCTCCATTTCAAGGTAGGGCATACCCAAAATCTCCTGGATTTTGGATTCCGGCATCCGGACTTCCTGCTTCGCGACCTTGGACCGCCGGCCTTCTTCGCGTCCGAAATATTCGAACCAATACGTTTTCGTTCGGAGAATGGCGCTGCTTCCACAGGGCGTGGTGGCCGGGTCGTCCCCGATGCGGGAGTTCTTGTCCGCGGCTTTGATGAGGCCGAACATTTCTTCGTTGGAAGCCGCCTGCTCCATGGGCCCCCGGGCCGAGGCCATGATCTGCTGGGCTTGCTCCAACGTCAACTTGACGTCGATCGCCAACGCCGGGGACCCCATCGCTCCCAACACAAACAGCAACATGAGCCCGAATGCTTTTTGCCGGTGGTGGTATCGTCCATGTGAGCTCATGCGGTCTCTCCTTTTTGGTTCAGATTGGCATGGATAACGAAGGGATCTTTTTAGCCTGACGGCAAGGTTGAATTGTAAGAAACCTCCTTACCTCTTTTCAATGCCTATCAGCCTCCCGGCTGTCCTCTCGACCGGGCGCTGACGGGAAACCAAATGGTTGACTCATCGTCGGCGTAGTGTTAAATTTCTGTCCCTATCGGGCCCGCTTCAGATGGGCCTTCCAACGGTTCTTGGGCAGAACGGGATCACGCCCGTATCACGCTCTCCCGAACATAAACGTAGCCGCACGGAAACCGGTCGCTCAAACAAGCAAGGGGTATGGCATGGGAAATGGGATAAACCAACAGGAACAGCCCATGAACCTTGAAAACCTCGAGCGCGTCTATACGAATTACTCGTCGGTCTACGACCAAACCTTCGGCAAGGCCTTTGATCAATCACGCGAATCGGCTGTCAAAGGGCTGCACATCGCTCCCGATGCACACGTCCTGGAAGTCGGCGTCGGCACGGGCATGGCCTTGCCCCTGTATCCGACCCACTGTCGAATCATGGGCATCGACCTTTCGGAAGGCATGCTGAAAAAGGCCGAAGAGCGCATTGCCAAGCATGGACTCGAGCACGTCACGCTCCAGCGCATGGATGCCGGCGAAATGGCTTTCCCGGACGATACCTTCGACCTGGTGATGGCCGCCTACGTCGTCACCGCTGTCCCGGATTATCGAAAAGTCGTGTCGGAAATGATTCGCGTCTGCCGCCCGGGCGGGCGTATCGTCATGTTGAACCACTTCAGCAACGGCAATAAATTCATCGCCGCCGTGGAGAAACTGATTTCCCCCATCTGCCAGCGGATCGGGTTCCGCACGGACTTGTCCCTGCATCACGTGCTCGAAGGCACGACCCTCCAGGTCACGAAACAAGAAAAAATGAATCCCTTCCAATATTGGTACCTGGTGGAATGCGTGAACGCGAAAAACGGGTATTCCCACTCGTAATCGCCGCGACTCATCCCTTCCTCGACCCGTCGTCCCCATGAAGCAGGCCCTGTGCCTCCAACACGTTTCCTTTGAAGGCCCCGGCGCGTTTCGGCCGGCGTTGGAGAAGCGTCAATATCAACTCAACACCCTGCTGGTCCCGGAACGGGATCTTCCCGCCACGCTTCCGGATTTCCTCCTGGTCATGGGCGGGCCCATGTCCGTGAATGATGCCGACCCTTGGATTGAAAGAGAACTGCAGTTTATTCGACGTGCGATCGAGGCGGGCGTTCCGGTGTTGGGCGTGTGCCTGGGTTCGCAATTCATAGCCAAGGCCTTGGGCGGCCAGGTGCGTCCCGGCCCTCGTCCGGAAATCGGACCGACCCCAGTGACGCGTGCCGTGGAGGAAGACGCCGACGCGGTGTTCGGCGCGTTCCCCCGCGAGTTCACGGTGTTTCAATGGCACGGGGAAGGCCTCACCCTGCCGCCGGGAGCCTGCGTGCTCGCCTCGTCCGAGTTCTACCCGGTTCAAGCCTTCCGGTACGGGGACCGCGCCTACGGACTCCTGTTTCATCTTGAATTGGAAGTCGAAGGCGTCAAAGCCCTCTGCCGCGAATGTGCCACCGACGTGCAACGCGCACAAACGACGACAGAGGCCTTATTGAAATCAGCGGAGAACATCCTTCCCGAATGCCATCGCCTCGCCGACCGCCTCATCGCCCATTTGGCGCGGTAGTGAAGAAACCAACCATTGTGGGAATCACGCTTGTAGCCGACCTGTGCGACACGTTCCTTGATTATGGCGTAGCCGGTACAGTAACGTGAACCCTCCGTGTTTTTGATAACGAAACTCTGAACATGTTCGATCATTGAAGAAGGAGTGGCAGGAATGAGCGGTGTTCCCATCACGTATGCCGAACGCATCAGGACGTTGCCCCCATATCTGTTTGCGGCCATCGACGAGATGAAGCAACAGGCCGTTGCTCGCGGGGTGGATATCATCAATTTGGGAATCGGCGACCCCGACCTGCCCACGCCGGATCCCATCCTGGAACGCATGCAAAAAGCGGTGACCGATCCGCAGCATCATCAATATCCTTCGTCGAGCGGGATGTTGTCGTTTCGCACCGCGGTCGCCGGCTGGTATAAGCGACGTTTCAACGTGACCCTGGATCCCAAGTCCGAGGTGGTCACCTTGATCGGGTCAAAGGAGGGCATCGGCCACGTCCCCATGGCCTTTATCGATCCGGGTGACGTCGTGCTCGTCCCAAGCCCGGGGTATCCGGTGTATCCGGTGTCCGCCAGCTTTGCCGGCGGCATTGCCCACGAGATGCCGCTGTTGAAACAGAACGGGTTCCTGCCGGACCTGGACGCGATTTCGCCGGACGTGGCCCGCAAAGCGAAACTGATGTTTTTGAATTCGCCGAACAATCCCACGTCGGTCATTGCGGACACGGCGTTCTTCAGTCGCGTGATTGCGTTTGCGAAAGAGCATCACGTCATCGTGTGCCACGATGCGGCGTATTCGGAAATTTTCTATGACGGCCTTCGCCCGTCCAGTTTTCTGGAAGCGGAGGGCGCCATGGACGTGGGGATCGAATTTCATTCGTTGTCCAAGACCTTCAACATGACCGGCTGGCGGATCGGGTTTGCCGTGGGCCGCGCCGAAGTGATTGCGGGGTTGAGCCAGATCAAGAGCAACATGGATTCGGGCCAATTTCAGGCCGTTCAGGAAGCCGGGATCACGGCCTTGGAGTCCGACGATCGACTCACCGCCGGGCTCCGGGCCATCTACCAGGAACGCCGGGACGTGTTGGCCGCGGGGTTGCGAAATCTCGGACTCGAGTTTGAGACGCCCTCGGCCACGTTCTACGTCTGGATCGAGGTACCCAAGGGCTATACCTCCGCGTCCTTTACGGCACACCTGTTGGAAAAGGCCGGGATCGTGACCACGCCGGGAAACGGGTTCGGGGCTCCGGGTGAAGGCTACATTCGCATGGCTCTCACCACGACGAAAGAGCGATTGGCCGAAGCCGTGGACCGGCTTAAACAAATCGGGTGGTAACGGGTCGGGCGGGTACCCAGGTCGGCCCCTACAGGCATTCGTGAGCGTCGAAACCGTCTTTATCGCCTTCGGATCGAATCAGGGAGACCGGCAGGACTTGTGCGACCGGGCCGTGGCCTTGATGGGACTGTTGCCGCAATCCACGCTCACGGGCGTCTCGTCGTATTACGAGACCGAACCCATCGGCATGGCTCACGGACACGACGCTACGTGGTTCTATAACGGGGTCGTTCGCCTTGAGACGCAACTCCAGCCGGAACACCTGTTGGCCATTTGCCGGGAAACGGAGCGGAGCCTCGGACGTGATCCCGTGCTGCGAAACGTTTCCCGGCCCATTGATCTGGACGTGCTGTTCTATGGACAGCGCATCATCGAGACCCCGCGGCTCACCATTCCGCATGCCCGTCTCCATCAACGGCGGTTCGTCCTGGTGCCGATGGCCGAACTCGCTCCGGACTGGATCCATCCTCAATACGAGCAAACGATGCAAGCCTTGCTCGACCGGCTGACGGACACCCGTCGCGTGCGCAAGCTCGACGTAGTTCCGGGTTCCCGGTTCGCCAGCAAGCCATCGTGCGCGCTGCCTCCCGCTGACTGAATGCGCATCATCCGAACGACTCAAGCCCTGCGAACCTGGCGACGCCGGCACGATCCGCTCGGAACCTCCATCGGTCTGGTTCCGACCATGGGCGCGTTGCACGCCGGGCACCGGCTATTGATCCAACGCGCCCGTCGAACGTGCGGCACGGTCGTGGTCAGCATTTTCGTGAACCCGCTCCAGTTCGGCCCGGCCGAGGATTACCGTCGCTATCCGAGAGACCTGTCGCAGGATCTCGCATGCTGCCGCGAGGAGAACGTCGATCTGGTCTTTCTTCCGAAACCGGACATCCTCTACCCACCGGATTTTCAAACGACCGTGTCCGTCGGGACGCTGTCCCAACGTTGGGAGGGAGAACACCGGCCCACGCATTTTCAGGGCGTGACCACGATCGTGACGAAACTGTTGAACCTGATCCGTCCGGCCCGCGCGTTGGTCGGTCAAAAAGACTACCAACAATATTGCCTGATCCGGCAACTGGTGAAGGACCTCGACCTCGACACCCGGATCACCCTGTGCCCCACCGTGCGCGATGCCGACGGGTTCGCCCTGAGTTCACGCAATCGCTACGTGACGAAAACGCAACGCCAACAAGCCCTGGCCCTCTATCAGGCCCTGTCGGTTGGGAAGGCAGCGATCGCAGCGGGGACGCGGCGCGCAGCCCTGATCGAAAAGAAAATGGCGAAGGTCCTCGACGCGGGGCACGGACTCGCCATCGACTACCTGGCGTGTTGTGACGCCCGCACGCTCGAACCGCTTGACCGTCTCCGGGGAACCGTCGTCCTACTCGGAGCGATCCGGATCGGCGGAGTGCGCTTCATCGATAATCTCATCGTCCGGATCCGACGATAAGGGCGTTGGCCCTCGGGCACACCGGAACCCGATATTGGGCGAGCGCGTCGCCGGGGTGGCTCCGTTGCGCGTGGCCGTTCGCAGGAGCTGCGGCCGGCTGCGCCACGATCCGCCGCGCACGCTTTTATACCGCCCGGCCTCGGCACCCTGCGGATTCCGTTCGGGCATCAATGGATAGGTGTCCGGACCAAACCAATCATGCACCCATTCCCGCACGTTGCCGGCCATGTGATGCAGCCCGTACGGGCTCCGTCCCTCTTCAAAACTGTCCACGGCCGCCACCAATGGGATCTGGTGAACGTGATACAACCCGAACACGGCCACGTCCGGGGTGGGCGGGCCGGCACCCCACGGAAATATCCGGCCGTCGGTCCCACGGGCGGCCTTTTCCCATTCCGCCTCGGTGGGCAACCGTTTGTCTCGCACGCGACAAAATTGATCCGCTTCCTCCCACGAGACGTACAGGGCCGGCCACCGCGCCATCACGTAATCCGGGAGACGTGGACGTCGATCAGGTGCCAAATCAGGTGGCGCAGTTTGTGCGGAACCGGAAGCCCGTGCCGGTATAGAAACGCCAGGTACTCGCCCATGCTCACTTCATCGCGATCTAGTGCATACGCGTCCAGCCAGATCCGTCGTTGCGGAAACTCCGTGTCGTCATACTGCGTTTCCAACCCGAACGGATCATCATCCTTGCGCACGGTTCCCATGAGGAACCAGCCTGCGGGAATCTTCACCATCGGAGAGGGTTGAGCTAACGCGGCGATGGCCGCCAGATGCGGCTCCAACTCCGGCGGCGGATCGGTGTTTTCCTGAGCAGCACTCGCCGGTCCCACGACACAGGAGACAAGAAAAACCGTCACAACCCACAGGGTTTGCCGGATGTTCCGGGAAGTAGGCCTGGTTGAAGAGGCATTCCGCTCGTTCACTTGCCAGCCCGTTCGGGTGATTCTGCCGGGGACTGCTTGAGCAGGATGAGTTGGCCGCTTTCGACCAGGTTGCGCGTCGAAATCATGCCGTCGCGTATGGTGTGCGCCTGGACCGTGGCCAGCAGCACGCGTTCTCCAGCGCGGGAATCGAAAAGATGCGTGACGTCGAGAATCCCGGCCGACTCCCATGCTCCAATCACACCGGGCCTTTCATCGGTGCTGCCTTCCGGCAACACGGCGGATCGATCGATCCGGGCAATTCGTTGCACCGCACCCGTGATCGGGTCCAGACGCCAAATCGAAGACTCCTGCCCGGAATGACTTCCGAACAGCGGATCTCGTTGTTTCGCCTTGTCTTCCTGGATGTAAATCAATCCGTCCTTTGCCCAATCCAGATTATCCGGGTTGCGAATCCCCGCGTCGGGGTGTGCAAACCAGGCGCCGCCGGCATCATCGCCGTCGTATAAGATGGTGAGCACGGCCTTCATCCCCTTCAGGTCGACATCTATCCGGTAAATGGTCCCCCACGCATCATGATCGGGAAACACCGTATCCCGTCCCGTCGAGGCCAGGACCGCCCTGGTGCCGATGGAGGGATGCGTGCTCACGTCTTCCGGCCGGGAAAATTGAAAGGCGCCACCGGCTTTCGCCTCTCGCCGAAGCGTCAAGCCTGTTTTATAGCCCAATGAGTCATACCCCTTTGACCCGGCCTTCGTCCTGTCCAACACCTCAATCTTTTTCCAGGCTCCGGTGAGAGTGGACCCCGTCCCGTTGAATTGCGCCACCGTCCGCACGCCATGCTCCGCCACGAAGTAATACAATTGTCCCGCGAGTAACCCGTTCCGGTTCAGGAACGTCGCGTTTGACGGCTCAACCCCCGGAGGAAGCGCCTTTGATGAGGCATTTTTTTGACCCATGTACAACCAGAGGGGTGCCGTGACGACATGATCGGGAGACGTATGAAGGTCGGCGTCTTGTCCAAAGGCCTCTCCCTCGTCGGTTTGCGGGATCGTATCGTCTCCGATCAGGAGAGCCACCGAGTCCTGCGGGCCGGACAACGGCGTGGTATTTTCTCCGGCCATGCGCCCCATCGCCGGTACCGCCTGAAGCGTCCGTCGTTCCACGTCCAGGGCCCAGACCGTTCCTCCATACGGATGACCCAGGGGATCCGAGAGTTCTTCCTGGGTCATGTAGACGGTATCGACAAAATTGAACGTGCCCTTTTCGATCAATTGGCTGGAACAAAGGCGTGACAAGCCCTGTTCGGTACGAACGACCTCATTGACCTGAAATCCCTTCTCCACGATCCGGCCTTGCCGGTCACGAATGGTTCCATAGGCAATGCCGCTGTCGAGAACCTGCAAGGTCCGGCGATCGATATCCACAAAGCTGATGCGAGCCCCTGTCAACGTCGTGCCGTTGTCGAGCCGGTACGGATATCCGGCCTTCCCCGCCAACTCATGATTCACCAGGACCCGGATCGTCCCGTCATCCAGTTCAAAGGCTCCGAGGCCGTCCGGCGCACCCACGGGTTGATACCCCTGCTCGGCGAAACGAGGATCCCGGGAAGGCAAATGGTCTCCGATCGTCAACAGGGGACGCACTTCCCACGACCCCTGACCCTGCATCATGGAAACCGGGGATGAGTCCTTGGACGCGAATGCGAATCCCGTCAACGTCATCCCAAGACAGGCCAGACCTGCAAATTTCAGGACCCGATTCAATGTAAACGAACGCACCGGTAACACGTTGCTCCCTCTTACGTAGGCGGCCTCAATCGATCGACGGTTTCATATCCCTGCGGTTTATGCAACCGCGCAAGGAGCAGATCTTTCCCCCTTGACAGACACGTCCTTATATAGTAATGAGTATCATAATCATTATTGTATTAGATGCGCCCATGCGAAACGTACAAAGGAGGACTCATCGATGAAAGGTTCCTATACCCTGACGCTACGACAACCGGCTACTCCCATCCCCAATAAAGAAAATCCGTTTTGCCTCGTTCGCGGCTTTCTGCAACTCATGGAAAACCAGGACCCGCTGATTGTCGGCCATTGCGAACGGACGGCCCAATTTGCCTTGGCCCTCGGACATGCCATCGAGTTGGCCGACCAGGAACTGCTCCAACTCCATTATGCCGCCCTGTTACACGATCTCGGAAAATTTTCCCTCCCGCCCCGCGTTCGAACCGGCACCGATTTATCGCCGGAAGAAGAGATGAAACATCAATGCCATCCCCGGGTCGGCGCCGCCATCCTTCAACAATGGCCCTGTCTCAATACCGCTTCCGTCCTGATTGCTCACCACCATGAACGATGGGACGGCTATGGCTATCCCTATGGACTTCGGGGCACGTTGATCCCCTTGGGCTCGCGGATCCTCAGCATTGCCGATACGTTTGATAAATTGACGTCTCCCTGTCCACACGGCGAAGGCCAACCGTTCGAAAAAGCCGTCCAGGTCCTCAAGGGAGGTTCCGGCCTCCGATTCGACCCGGACCTGACGGACCAGTTTCTTCTCCTCATCCCCACGTTATTCAACGTGGAACACGAGATCCAATTTTCCCTGTCTCACTATTCCCCGGTCGGCAATTTGGTGAGTTGACGCGCCTATGCTACAATATCATTCGTCCACACGGCCGGTGAACATGCCTTCATCCATTTCCCGTCACCACCCTGTCCCTGCCAAGGGTCGCGTTCGACGCGATGCCGTTTCCTATTGCGTCGTGCAGAGTCCCGTGGGCAGGCTTCTCCTGGCAGGGACTGCCCGCGTGTTGACGCACCTCTCGTTTCAGGATGGCCGGCATCCGACCGAACCGGATCCCCGGTGGATCTATTCCGAACAGCCGTTTCAACGACCGATCCGGCAACTCAAGGAATATTTTTCCGGAAAACGGAAAACGTTCACGATCACACTGGCCCCGCAGGGAACCCCGTTTCAAGAACGGGTCTGGCAGGCCCTCCGGGCCATCCCCTATGGACAAACGCTGTCATACGGGCAGATTGCAAAAGCCGTGGGCAAGCCCAAGGCCAGCCGCGCCGTGGGAGCGGCAAACGGGCAGAACCCCATTTCGATCATCGTCCCCTGCCATCGCGTTATCGGAAGCAACGGGAAACTTGTCGGCTACGGCGGCGGACTCTCCATTAAAGAAACCTTACTGGCTCACGAGAGCAGCCACCATCCCTGAAGCCGGGGCATGTATCGCGTTCCTCATGATGAACGATTTCCCGCCCGGCGCGAGGATGACCGTCTTTGCTGGCTTTCGAGAATGGGCTCCATCCTGGCCGGTGAATAGGTGGGTGGCTTGACCCACTTGCCGTCGTCCCGTTTATACCCGCCCACCTTGCTCATGTTCGAACGCTGGACCTCCCTAAACACCGGCGCCATGTCGATCCCATAGGAGACGGCCGTGCCGTACACGACGTAGAGCAGATCGGCAAGTTCTTTCGCAATAGCGGGAAGATTCTCGGCTTTCATGGCTTCCTTCAATTCGTCGAACTCTTCCTGAATGAGCCGCTCGCGCAGGACCGTGGTCTTCGGGTCCGGCACGCCGGGGCGCTCCGCGACGTGGATATCGAACTCCTTGTGAAATTCCCGAACCATTTTTTGCGCTTCGTACATTCCCCGTCCTTTCGGTCAAGCGTTGATTACAAGGCCAGAATCATATAGACGTCATTCACGTTCGTGCCGGTCGGTCCGGTTATCACGTGTCCGCCCACCCGCTGAAAAAACCCATAGCTGTCATTCTCCCGAAGCGTCGCTTCAGGGCTCACTCCCTTCTCTTCGGCCCGGCTGATGGTTCTCCCATCCACGACGGCCCCTGCCGCCTCCGTCGGCCCATCGATCCCATCGGTGCCGAACCCGGCCACGAACACCTTTGACAACCCTTCGATAGAACGAGCGGCAGCCAAGGCAAATTCCTGGGCGCGTCCCCCGATCCCCTTCCCTTTCACGGTCACGGTGAGTTCCCCGCCGGCCAGCAGACACGCCGGCGGCCGGATGGGATTTCCTGAAACGCGCATTTCCCTGGCGAGATCCCCAAAGAGCTTCCCGAGATCACACGCTTCCCCGGACAGGGTCGTGGTGAGGATCAGGGGCCGGAGACCCAACGCCCTGGCTCGCTTGGCCATCCGTTCGATGACAGCGCGGTTATCGCCGATCACGTGATGCCGGACCCGGGAAAACAACGCCTCACCGGGTTTGGGCGTATCGGGTATGCGTCCCCGGACTCCGCGGTCCACGTGTTGCCGAACGGCCACGGGAATCCGGTTCCGGATGTGGAACGCATCGAGTACTCTTTTCGCATCTGCAAACGTGGAGGGATCCGGAGCCATGGGGCCCGACCCGACCGTCGCCGGATCATCGCCCGGCACGTCCGACAGGACGAGCGTGATGACCGTGGCAACCGTGGAACTTGCCAAGCGACCGCCCTTGATCCCGGAGAGGTGCTTGCGCACCGTGTTGATCTCCTGGATGGCAGCTCCGCTACGGAGCAGTAACCGGGTGGTGAGTTGTTTCTCTTTCAAGGTCAGGCCGCCGGCCGGGGCTGCCAACAGACTCGACGCGCCGCCGGACAACACCATCAAAACCAGGTCTCGCTCCGTCAACGACTCGAGCAGCCGGATCATCCTTCGCGCGGCTTTTTCACTGCGATGATCGGGTATCGGATGCCGCGCTTGGAGTAGCCGGATCTTTTTTGTTCCCCCGGCCTGGCCGTCGTTGACCACAACCAAGCCACCTTCCAACCGGGACCCGAATTGCCGTTCCAACGCCACAGCCATGGCGCCCGAGGCTTTCCCTGCCCCGACGCACACGATGCGCGAAAATTCCGTGAGGTCGTACTCCCTCGTGCCTACCCTGAGGCTGTTGTTCCTGATCCGGACGGCGAGCCGGATCGCCGACTCGGGGTCCGCGGCCTCCAAGCCCGCGAGCAGCAGTTGCTCGAGCATCGTTCGGACGTGTTTATCGGCGCACTCGATACGGATTCGCATGTGTCTCCCGGTTCGTTCGTTATGGTACGATTCCCATGATGCGCAGCCTCAACGTTTTACACCAGACCATTGCCGATTGCACGCGGTGTCCGCGCTTGACCGCCTACCGCCGGGAAGTCGCCGCCGTGAAGGTGAAACGGTTTCAGGAGTGGGAGTATTGGGGGCGGCCCGTTCCCGGGTTCGGGGATCCCCATGCGAGACTCTACGTCATCGGGTTGGCGCCGGCAGCGCATGGCGGCAATCGGACCGGACGCGTGTTCACCGGGGACCGGAGCGGAGATTGGCTCTATGAGGCCCTGTTTCGATTCGGGTTCGCCAACCAGGCCGAGTCCGTCCATCGGGACGACGGGCTGCGGTTGACGGATTGTTTCGTGGGCGCGGCCGTGCGTTGCGCTCCACCGGGCAACAAACCATCGAAGGAAGAATTTGAAACATGCCGGCCTTACGTGCTGGAAGAACTCCGTTTGTTGAAACGCATCGCCGTGGTCGTGGCCTTGGGAAAAATCGCCTTCGACGAATATCTGATCGCCGCCGGACCACCGGGACGTGTCATTGGCAAACCCAAGTTCGGCCACGGAACCAGCTATGGCACGACGTGGGGCGTCACCTTGTTAGGGTCTTACCACCCCAGCCAACAGAATACCTTTACCGGAAAACTCACCCGGCCCATGTTTCATCGCGTGTTTCAACGCGCCCGGCAGTTGGTGGACGGCATGCCCTGACGGGATTACCCCTTCGGCGCGTTTCGGGCTTCCCAATCGGCCAGGAATTTCTTGAGCCCGATGTCCGTGAGCGGATGCTTGACCAATTGTTGAAACACGCCGTAAGGCATGGTGCAAATGTCGCCGCCAACCAACGCGGCCTCCACCACGTGCTGCGGATGTCTCACGCTGGCCACGAGCACCTGGGTGGGAAAATCGTAATTGTGAAAAATGGTCACGATTTGCCGGATGAGTTCCATGCCGTCATTGCTGATGTCGTCCAGGCGGCCGATAAACGGCGACACGCACCACGCGCCGGCCTTGGCGGCCAGCAAGGCTTGCGTCGGGGAAAAACACAACGTGACGTTCACGCGAATGCCTTCGGCGGCCAGGCGTTTGGTTGCCGCGAGTCCTTCCGGGATCAGGGGGCACTTGACCACGACGTTGGGGTGAATGCGGGCCAATTCCAGCCCTTCCTTGACCATGGCCTCGGCTTCCACGCTCACGACCTCCGCGCTGACCGGGCCATCCACGAGCTGACAAATTTCCAGGATCAGGTCCTTGAAGTCCCGCCCTTCTTTGGAGACCAATGAGGGATTGGTGGTGACCCCGTCCAGAATCCCCATCCGAGCGGCTTCGGCAATTTCTTTGACGTTACCCGTATCCAAGTAGATTTTCATCGTCTTCCTCCCTCATCACGTTGTTCGAGCTTTTACCGATCATATGGGTGTAGCCCGGCACAATGCTGACCATTCCAAACCGTCTTCACCGCACTGCTCACGTGTATTGTAATCGAGCCTGTAGAACGTTGACAATCGGAAACACCTTCGCATGAGTGTAGAGGCGGCGGCCGTTTCTTCATTTGACTGGACAACGCACCACGGTTACGATTCCATAAGGCATTTCCTCCCGCCTCTCTTCTTATGAAAAATACAGTGAAGGTGCCACTCGACGTCCTCACCATGAATGCCCATGCGTCGCTCCGTTGCGTCCTGCTTCTCGGGATGTTGGCGGCAGGTGGTTGCGGCACGTCGCCTCATCAGGAGGCCCCACCTGACCCTGCCACGCTCAACGGGAAATCTCAGGCGTGGTTTCAAGAACACTGGGGCAGGCCCGGTGCCAAAACCAAGCGGTTTTTTGGAGGCGAGACCTGGGTGTATTTCCGCCTGACCGGCACGTCCTCCTCCCCGCTTTCCATTATGGCCCCCGCCGACTGTCAAATTCGTTTGGACTTCGACAAAGAGGGCACACTCGCAGATTCAGGCTATTCCGGGTGCTGAACGCATGGTCATGGGTTTACCTTCCTGACGCCTCGCATGCCGTATTCTCAACGGGACATACACGTCTATCCGACGACCCCAGCGTTACTGGAAGCCGCGGCACGCCACCTGCTTGATCATGCGCATCAGGCCATCGCGGCGCGGGACTCATTTACCCTCGCCCTTGCCGGGGGCTCAACCCCGAAAGGCCTCTATGCGATGCTTGCCGCCCCGCCGGTCCTGAGCCAACTGGATTGGACGAAAGTCAGGTTTTTCTGGGGAGATGAACGTCACGTCCCGCCTGATCATGCCGACAGTAATTATCGCATGGCTCATGAAGCACTCCTTCGCCACCTGCCCATTTCCACGGGGCAGGTTCATCGCGTGCCGAGCGAACTCCCCGATGCCCGCACCGTTGCCGACCAATATGAAGCCGTGCTGCGCGAGCAATTCAGCGTCTCCGAACCGGACGTCCCTCGTTTCGATTTGATCCTGTTGGGCATGGGACCGGACGGGCATACCGCTTCCCTCTTCCCCGGCACCGGGGCCGTGCATGAAACGCGCCGGCTCGTGGCCGCGCCCTGGGTCGAACCGTTGCAGACGTCCCGGATCACCTTCACCCCTGTTCTTCTCAATCACGCCCGGCAGGTGACCTTTCTCATCTGTGGCCACACCAAAGCCGAAACGCTTCACGCCGTGCTGGAAGGGCCTTTTCAACCCGACGCACTCCCCGCTCAAATCATCGGACCACGGGCCGGGACGCTGACTTGGTTCGTGGATCAGGAGGCCGGCGGCGCACTGACCTTCCTGCAACAATAGGACATACCGTCCGGAAAAGGACACCGTCAGATTCAGGCCTTTTGAAAAACTTCCCCGTGGTACAATGAATTGAGGCCCCAGGTTCCCCCCTTCGTAAAATCCCTTGCTCAACGGACTGCGGCCTTGTTACAAGTGGTGTTTCATTGATACGAAATCCTTTCCATTCACGAATGCACGGGGCAAGATGACGCCTCTTACTGTGCTCCCCAATCTTTTTTCCCAAACCCTGACGGAACTTGGAGGGCTCCCCCTCCGCGCCAGGACGATTCACACGTTGCAGGTGAACGTCGGGAAACTCTGCAACCAAACCTGCCATCATTGTCACGTGGACGCCGGACCCTCCCGGACGGAGATCATGAGCCGCGAGACGATGGAGGGCATTTTGAAGGTCCTTCGACGCCATCCTCAGATCTCCACCGTGGACGTGACCGGCGGGGCCCCGGAAATGAATCCGCACTTTGAATATCTCGTGTCGGAATCTCGCGTCCTCGGGAGAACGGTGCTCGACCGCTGCAATTTGACGGTATTTTCCGTCAAAGGAAAATCCCACCTTCCCCGATTTCTGGCCGATCACCAGGTGGAGATCATTGCCTCCTTGCCCTGCTATCTCGAGGAGAACGTGGATCAGCAACGGGGGAAGGGGGTCTTTGCACGGAGTCTGGACGCCTTACGGCAATTGAACGCGTTGGGCTACGGAAACGAGAACACGGGCCTGGTCTTGAATCTCGTCTACAACCCGTTGGGACCGCAACTGCCTCCCGATCAACGGGAATTGGAGAAAGCCTATAAGGATCAACTGTTCTCGCGTTTCGGGATCAGGTTCAACCACCTGTACACCATCACCAATATGCCCATTAACCGTTTTCTGAACGACCTGCACGCCCAAGGCCAGTATGAAGCGTACATGAGCCTTCTGGTCGAGAATTTCAACCCGCACTCGGTCGAACACGTCATGTGCCGAAGCTTGCTCAGCGTGGGATGGGACGGACGGCTGTACGATTGCGATTTTAACCAGATGCTCGATTTACCCGTGGGCCGCGACCTGCCGCAAACCATCGCGGAATTTGATTTCGAGGCATTGGCCCGGCGCCCGATCGTCATCGGCCAACATTGCTACGGGTGCACGGCCGGTGCGGGCTCATCCTGCGGCGGGGCGCTCGCCTGATCCCTCCTGACCGCTCCCGGCCATTGCTTCCCCGACCTTATCCGGACATATAGCTCTTGAATTTGTGGGCACATTCGTCGCTGCAGAAGTGATAGTGCTGCCCCCCGATTTTTTCAACCACCGCGGAGCCCGCCGTGATATACAGTTTGCAGACGGGGTCCTGCACCATCATGTCTTTCGAGGGCAAGGAGGGATCGGCGGATTTCCGGCCACGAAAATCGCGGATGGATTTCCGGATCATCAAGAACAGAATGATCAGAAGAACCAAAATGATGATGATGCGCCACATGAGTCTATCGGGGTGTTCCGCTACGGGATTGTCGTCAATCCAGTATACTGATTTCTTTTCCCTTGGCCAATGCCCAGGCACGGCTCTCTCACGCCCAATTGCCGGGTGGACGTTCATCCTGATAGGATGGCCAAGCCTGCGTTGCGGGTATTCCGGACGAAATTCTCCTGACCCGTTCCTCATGCACCGACTCGGTTCGTTCCGGCTGAACCGGAATCACCGCGTCAAGTCGCTGAACAAGAGAGGTTGTTGATGGTCACGATAACCCTTATGGGAGAATTGGAAACGTCCGACGGCGAACGAAATTTGTCCTGTGAACTGGAAGATCCCCTTTCGGTGAAACAACTGCTTAAACAGCAGGGGCGCAAACTTCGACAGGTGACCAGACTCTTACGAGAAAATAAGGTGATGGTGACGATCAATCGACGCGTGGCGAGCGAAGACACGTCAGTCCACGATGGAGATGAAATCAGCCTCGTGGCTCATGATGGAATGAGTACGAAAGGGTTAGGGGCTTCGTTTTATTGAAACGAACACTCGGTGCTCCCATGTTGGAGAGGAACACCAAACCGGCGAGAAGACTGCGTGTGCGACGATTTCCCTTGTTCCAAAAAGAACCGGTTAATCTGTTATCCTACCAGCCTGTTCGAAAAAAAGGTTATTGCCCCCTCGCCGTCAGAACTCTTCAGCACCTGAAAATCTACTTTTTGCCTAGGATGGAATCTTTCGCGACCTTGGCCATGCGGAACTTCACCACTTTCTTGGCCGGAATCTTGATCGGCTCACCGGTTTGAGGATTTCTTCCGGTTCGAGCTTTCCGATGAGACAGCACTAACTTTCCAAGTCCGGGCACGGTAAAGGAGTTCTTCGCTTCTTTGTAAGCCAGGGCAGCCAAGTTATCGAGAATTTCACTCGTGATCTTTTTTGTAACCCCAGACTTTGTCGCCAACTGATCAACGATCTGGGATTTTGTCATAGCTTTGGCCATGAGGAACCTCCTCTTCAAAAAGGATACGTGTCAGTAGGATGGAACACGTGCAGAATCAGCTCAAACTGGAAGATATGTTGAAACGCTTAACGAAACCGAACAGAACAAAAAAGTACAAAAAGGATGAAGGCGAGTCTACCGAAAGCGTCATACCCTGTCAACCACAAAACCCTTGCATCGTGCGAGACACTTGCGAATTCTTTTCGAAAGAATCAATTGGTTTCCTTGAAGCCCAAGTTCCGACCAAGGTACAGTGTGCTTAATCCGAGTGATTCGAGTGATTCAAGCGAAGGGGAATAACCATGGGAAGAGAATTATCCGTCATTTCACTGACCAAATCCGATGACGCGGGGAACGAGTTTCTCTATTCACGGGTCTTTTGCCAACGCAAAGACCCTCCTGCTCTCCGCTTGTTGTTGGATTTCTTAAGATCGAAAAGCCAAGTACCCCTCATACCCAACGTGGAGCCTGAAGTACTCGATGATTATTCATGGGTCCAAATGGCCGTCGGGTATCATCGTGAGAAGAAACCGATTCAACTGTTTTGCATTCGCAACGACGGCACCTATCAGGACGTCTTCGAGAAAGAACAACAGAACTTTTCCGCGCACCTGTCCGCCTTTGGGGACGTGGAGGCCGATCTGGCGAGGGAATTCGTCGTCCGAGCCCACTTTATTCTTGCGACCCGAATCCTCAAAAACGATATCACCGACGAAGGCTATGATTTCAACGGGTGGATCCTGGAATTCTTCCAGGACAACTGTAACGGGATTGTCCAGATCGACGGGCAGGGCTTTTTCTCACCCAAAGGGGAACTCGTCGTGGACTTGCAGGATGATCCTGCACAGCAGGACTTCTCTAAACCGGAAATTCAGCCGTCCTGATTGCCTGGGAATCTCCGATTTAAGAGGAACCCGCCAGCAGGTCGTCCACCCCGGAACGAAAAGTTTTCTGAAGAATTTCGTTCAGACAACCGCAATAGCCGACGCCGTCTTTGACCACTTCCGCCAACGCTCCCTGGTCGAACATGTGCGGGTCGGCGATCACGTCGCCCCGGCTGAACAGAATGTCGGCCCGATACCCCGGGGCCAATTTCCCGGTATCGTCTTGTCCGATGCGCTCGGCGGCGAGTCCCGTCCCGCTGTACCATGCCGCCAGGGGAGGCAGGCCGTCTTTGATCAGCGAGACCATCTCCATATAATTCCGGCCATGCATTCGGGGGAGAATCGGGTCGGTTCCCGTAATCATGTTGAGACCGCTCGCTTGCGCGATTCTGACCGATTCGGCATGTGACGCAGTCACTTGTCGCACTTTCTCGGCGACAAAAGAAGAAAGGCCCTCCACCTTGGGCAACTCGTAATTGATCCATGACGTGGGGGTCACCGTACACCCTTTGGCATAGGCTTTTTCCGCCAAGGCTTCATTCAGAAACGAGATATGCTGAATGTCATGCACCCCGCAATCAATGGCCAATTCGATACCGTGACGGCTATGGGCATGGGCCGCCACCATCATGCCGCGACCGGCGGCTTCGTCACAAATCGCTTCGATTTCCGCTTGCGTGAAATCCCGATTCTCCAATTTGTCCGAGGGAGAGACGACCCCCGGACTCGTACAAATTTTCACCAGGTCCCCGCCGCACGCGGCGATTTCACGCACCCGCTTTCGACAGTCCCAAGGCCCGTCCACAATGCTCGAGGGGCGGCCGGGGCCCGCAGGCCATAGCCGGGAAACCGTATCATGGCACCGGTCCGTGCCTCGAAAATCCGCATGGCCGCCGGTCGTGGAGAGCATGCAAATGGCAATTTTCAAACGAGGTCCGATGATGACCCCTTCCTCCACCAATCGTTTCACCACGTGTGTGGCCCCTCCCACGTCGCGAACGGTCGTCACGCCGCCATGAACCAGGGTGGCATACAAAATCCGCTCGGTATAGAGCAGGCCGGCGGGCCCGTTCATGGTCGCCAGGTCTTCGTCGTGGATACCCAACACGGTGACGTGCCCATGGCAGTCCACAAGTCCCGGGGTTGCGGTGAGTGACGAACAATCGACGCGAGGGACATCGTTGCCGGGTCGAGCCTGGTGCGGCATCACCGCCTCTATTTTACCCCCGTCAACCCACACGTCGACTCCTTCATGAACCGCCGCACCGGTGGCTGAAGTTCCGTCATACAACTTCTTGATGTTGGAGAAAATGACCATCGCGTCACCCTTCGTGGAAGCCGGAAGTTTACTTGTGTACCGGAACCTCGAAAATTTCTCAAGCAGCAGGGGCTTCGGCAACGTGCAGAATGAAGGTTCGCCGGGTGCCGGAACAACGCGGCAGGACAACGATTGGCGAGGATGCCCGGCGTTCCCTATGAGCACGATCTTTCGATGCCGGATACCGTGTTCCTGATTGAAAAATACTGAAATATCTGGATAATGGCGAATGACTTTCTTCCCATTGTTGTGGCCGTTTCCCCTCACTGTGAGGCCACCGGCATCATGATCCGTGAGCATAGCGAAAGAGGAATGAAACGATTCGGCGTTTGCCTATAGTGGCCATCACCCGGCGCAAGAAATTCTGATTGTATGAATGCCTTTATGAATTTCGACGAAATGTTCGGGACAAGCGACAAGCAGCGCGTGCCCTATCGTGACTATCACCGATGGCTGGAGTCCCAGGACACGGCGTGGCTGCATCGGAAGTCGGATGAGGCCGAGACGGTTTTTCGCAGGATCGGGATCACCTTCAGCGTGTATGGAGAAGAGGAAGCCAGTGAACGACTGATCCCGTTCGACGTCGTGCCGCGCATTATTTCCAGCCGTGAATGGTCGCGCCTCGTTCGCGGGATCCGGCAGCGGGTCCAGGCCATGAATGCCTTTTTGCACGACGTGTATCACCGCCAGGAAATCATCCGGGCGGGTCGCATTCCCGCGGAGTTGATCGCCGCCAATGAGGCATTTCTCCCGCAGATGATGGGGGTCTCGCCACCGGGGAACGTCTATACCCACGTCGTGGGCGTCGATATCGTCCGCACCGGCGAAGACGAATTTTACGTCCTGGAGGACAATGCCCGCACGCCGTCCGGCGTGTCCTACATGCTGGAGAACCGGGAAATCATGCTCCAGATGTTTCCGGAACTGTTTGCGCGGATCAACGTGCAGGCCGTCGGCAACTATCCCAAAAACCTGCGACGCTTGCTCGGCAACAGCGTGCCGCGCTCCTGCAAAGGGACACCCGTCATCGCGGTGCTGACGCCCGGCATTTACAACGCGGCTTATTTTGAACACGCGTTCCTGGCCGGCCAGATGGGCGCGGAACTGGTCGAAGGTCATGATCTGCGCGTGGTCGACGGCCGCGTCGCCATGCGTATCACCCAAGGATACGCACCCATTGACGTCATTTACCGGCGCGTGGACGACGATTACCTGGACCCGCTCAACTTCAATCCGCAATCACTCCTGGGGGTGCCGGGCATGTTCGACGTCTACCGGGCCGGTGGGATTACCATCGCCAACGCGCCCGGCACGGGCATTGCCGATGACAAGGCCGTCTATTCGTACATGCCGGACATCATCCAGTTTTATACGGGCGAACAGGCGCTCCTGGAGAACGTGCCGACCTGGCGGTGCTGCGAGCCCGAGGCGTTGCGCTACGTGCTGGATCACCTGTCCGAGTTGGTCGTCAAGGAGGTGCATGGTTCCGGCGGGTACGGCATGCTGGTCGGGCCGACCGCGAGCAACCAGGAACTCGTCGATTTCCGGAAGAAGTTGGAAGCCTCGCCAGGCAAGTACATTGCCCAGCCGACCCTTTCGCTTTCCACGACGCCGATTCTGACCAAGAACGGCCTGGACCCGCGACACGTGGACCTGCGGATCTTTGTCCTGGCTGCGCCCGATGAGATTCATATGACGCCGGGAGGACTGACCCGCGTGGCGTTGAACAAAGGATCGCTCGTCGTCAATTCCAGCCAGGGCGGGGGCACCAAGGACACCTGGGTTCTGGAGGAATAATCGGGATGCTCGGGAAAACCGCCGACGGCCTGTTCTGGATGTTTCGTTACCTGGAACGAAACGAAAACACCGCGCGCCTGCTCGACGCGGGTTTTCGCATCGCCCTGACCCGCGCCGCGGCCGCGGAGAACGAATGGGCGTCCGTGCTCACCACGGTCGGCGTCAAGCCGGTCTTCATGGAAAAATACGAACGGATGGAGACAACCCACGTCATCGATTTCCTGTTGCGCGACCCGTCCAATCCGTCCAGCGTCATGTCGATGATCCACGCGGCGCGCGACAATGCCCGGCGCCTGCGCACCGCGCTGACGCGTGAGCTGTGGTCGGCCACCAATGAATGCTGGCTGACCCTCAGGGAATTGCTCATCCGTCCCGTGCGGGAACGGGAGTTGCCTTTTGTCCTCAATACGATTCAGCAGCAAAACGCCCTGCTCAACGGCACGCTCCACGGCACGATGATGCGCAATGAAATCTTTAATTTCGCCCGGCTCGGCACGTTCCTGGAACGGGCGGACAACACGGCGCGGATCCTCGACGTCAAATATTATTTGCTCTTGCCCTCCGTCTCACTGGTCGGCAGCTCCGTGGATAACGTCCAGTGGGAAACCATTCTCCGGTCGGTGTCGGCCCAACGCTCCTACCACCGGCTCCATAAAGGCGACGTTCGCCCGAGAGAGATCGCGAATTTCCTGATGCTCGATCTCCGAATGCCGCGTTCTCTGGCCTTCTGCTATTCAAAGATCACGGATAATCTCACGCATCTCGCCAAGGATTACGAGGTTCGCCACGCCTGCTTCGATCAAGCGGAAACGGTGTTCTCCAGGCTGACGGACCGTTCAATCGACAAGGTCTTCGAAGCCGGGTTGCACGAATTTATCCAGGACTTCATCCGGGACAACAATGCCCTGGGAAGACAGATTGAAAAGGATTACCGATTTTACGGATAGCAGGATGAGACTGCACGTTTCCCATCTCACGAAATACGAATACGACAAGCCCGTGCACTATGCCTTGCAACAGGTTCGGCTGACGCCGAAGTCCCAGGCGTCACAGAACGTGTTAGCGTGGGGCATTACGGTTGAAGGCGGTCGCAAAGAACTCGAGTTTACGGATCAGCACCAGAACCTCGTGACCCTGATCAGCCTTCACGAAGATCAGTCGGAGATCAGTATCCTTTGCACAGGGGAAGTCGAAACGACCGCGCAAAGCGGGATCACCGGCCACCAGTACAGCGACACGCCGTTGTGGTATTTCAAACGGTCCACCGCACTCACCAAGCCGGGGGAGCAAATCCAAGCTCTCGCCGCATCGCTGGTCGATGACGCCAAAGACGACCTCACACGACTGCACGCGCTCTCCGGCCTGGTGACAAAGGCCATCTCCTACAAGAAGGGACAGACCAGCGCCCAAACCACGGCGGAAGACGCGCTACGGGCGGGACACGGCGTGTGCCAGGACCATACGCACGTGTTTCTCAGTGCGGCGCGTTGCCTCGGCTTTCCGGCCCGATACGTCAGCGGGTATCTCCTGATGGATAAACGGGCGGAACAGGACGCCAGCCATGCCTGGGCCGAAGTCTGGGTCGAGAGCCAAGGCTGGACCGGGTTTGACGTGTCAAACGGAGTCTCGCCGGATGAGCGCTACGTACGCGTGGCAACGGGTCTTGATTACAGAGACGCCGCGCCCGTATCCGGCATCCGGATCGGAGACGCCACGGAATCCATGACCGTGACCGTCCAGGTTCAGCCGTAAGACGTTCATACGTTTCCCTAAGCGATCTCGTCGATGTATGGGGAATTACGCTGAATAGTTGACAGACGGATGTGACGGTGTGACCGTCCCTTGTATGACAAAAAGGCGCAATTTCCCCTCGACGCAGGCTCGGATCTGAATAGCTGAAACTCTCCTGTACCGGATCGTGCATGCCGTCGTTCACCGTCCTATTCGCTTCGTCGTTCTTTGCGCCTCTTACCTCTCCCTTGTTCGTCATTCTTGTATGTGTTGACTTATGGGGCTGTCCCCGTTAAGGGTTAGTGGTGAGCGTGTTTATACCAAGCCCGAAGCTGCCTCCGCAGGGCTTGGTGATTGGCTCCATTGAAGCGCCATTCGCACTCCTTCCAAAACCAGTCAAAATTCTCGGGGTTGATGCCGTTGAACTGACGCAAGTGCGCTTCGCCTGGGCCAGAAGTGCTCTATGCCGTTGATAGACTTGTCGTGGTCGGCAAAGCGGCTGGCATGGCTGATCCGTAGATGGTGAAAATCACGGACATCCAGCGCATTGCAGGCTCGGAAGGCAGCGGGTGTACACGATGCTGTCCGGATGCACCTGCTGCCGGATAATCGGCAGGAGGTTGTCTGTGAGTGCACGGGGTCCCAGCGACGAACAGCTTCTGGAGAGCGTTTTGTTTATAGGGACTTAACCGAGGGCGCCGGATATCCCTCTGGCCATCCTAAACGTTTGGATTAGCCAAAATAGTCCCTTTAAAAATAGCTCTATTGATACACTACTGTACACTATTATAAATTTTTCGTATTTATATTGACTAAAATAATTGTTTTTTAGTAAATTTTGCAAATATTACAGTATTTTCTAAATGAAATCGACACCGAAGCGGGTTCGTGACCCGGGTTTCGTACCGGGTTCGGAGAGGAGGGCGCGTTGAACGAAGCCGGGGAACCGGGACGGAAGACCGAGACGTTGCGCGAACGGATCTCCGCGCTGAGCGCGGCTATCCTGCGGATCAGCGCCAGCCTCGACCTCGCCACCGTGCTGCAGGAGGCGGTCGACACCGCCCGCGCGCTGACCTCCGCGCGCTACGGCATCATCACCACCGTGGACGAGGCGGGCGAGGTGCGCGAGTTCGTCACCTCGGGCTTCACCCCCGAGGAGAAGCGCCGGTTCGCCGAATGGCCCGACGGCCCCCGGCTGTTCGCCCACCTGCGCGACCTGCCGGGGCCGGTGCGGCTCGCGGACCTGCCGGACTACGTCCGCGCGCTCGGCTTCTCCGCCGACCTCATGCGCTCCCACACCTTCCTGGGCACGCCGATGCGTCACCGGGACGTGCACGTGGGCCACTTCTTTCTCGCCGAGAAGGAGGGCGCGCCGGAGTTCACGGACGAGGACGAGGAGGTGCTGATGGTGTTCGCGTCTCAGGCGGCAGCCGCGATCGCCAACGCCCGCACCCACAGCGCCGAGCAGCGCGCACGCACGGACCTTGAAGCCCTGGTGGAGACCTCGCCGGTGGGCGTCGTGGTCTTCGACGCCCGCAACGGCCAGCCGGTGTTCACGAACCGGGAAGCCAAGCGAATCATCGAGCCCCTTCGCACGGCGGGCCGCCCCGTCGAGGAGTTGCTCGAGGTGCTGACCTTCCGGCGCGCCGACGGGCGCGAGATCTCGCTCCGTGAGATTCCCATCGCCGAGACGTTCATCCATTCCGAAACCGTGCGCGCCGAGGAGATTGTGGTCTCGGTGCCCGACGGGCGGAGCGTGTCGATGCTGGTCAACGGAACGCCGATCCGTGCCACAGACGGCACGGTGACATCAGTGGTCATCACCATGCAGGACCTGGCGCCGCTGGAGGAACTGGACCGGTTGCGGACGGAGTTCCTGGGCATGGTGAGTCACGAACTGCGCGCGCCGCTCGCCTCCATCAAGGGCTCGGCCACCACCCTGCTGAAAGCCGCGGCGGAACTCGACCCGGCCGAGATGCACGAGTTCCACCGGATCATCGACGAGCAGACCGAATACATGCTGGGCCTGATCAGCGACCTGCTGGACGTTGGTCGCATCGACGCGGGCACGCTGTCGGTCTCACCTGAGTCCACAGAGGTGACAGGGGCGGTGGACCAGGCCCGGACCGCGTTCGTGAGCGGCGGCAGCACGCACACGATTCTCATCGACCTGCCGCCGGACCTGCCCCGGGTGCTGGTTGACAGGCGGCGCATCGTGCAGGTGCTCAACAACCTCTTTGCCAATGCCGCCAGACACTCTCCCGAGTCCTCGCCCATCCGGGTCGCCGGGGTTCGCGATGGCTTGCACGTCGCGATCTCGGTCGCGGACGAGGGCAGGGGGATATCGGCGGAGCAGCTGCCTGACCTGTTCCGGAAGTACACAAACCTCGGCAGCAATGACGGGAGGCACGGGCTTCGGGGGGCTGGCCTGGGGCTCGCCATCTGCAAGGGCTTGGTAGAGGCCCACGGAGGCCGCATCTGGGCCGCAAGCGGGGGACCGGGCCAGGGGACGCAGTTCACCTTCACGATTCCGGTGGCCGAAGAACCCGGTGCCGCCTCCCCCCGTTCCTCCTCCCCTCGCATCGAACGCGACCAGATTCGGGTCCTGGTGGTGGACGACGACCCGCAGACGCTCCGTTACGTGCGGGAGACCCTCGCCAAGGCAGGCTACTCACCGATCGTCACCGGCGACCATCGGGAACTGTCCCGGATCATCGGGAAGGAGAAGCCCCATCTGATCCTGCTCGACCTAGTCCTCCCCGGCACCGATGGCCTTGAACTCCTGGAAAGCGTTCCCGAGCTCGCCGATCTGCCGGTCATCTTCATCTCCGCCTACGGAAGGGACGAGACCATCGCCAAGGCGTTGGAGGCCGGCGCCGCCGACTACCTCGTCAAGCCCTTCTCGGCCACCGAACTCACGGCGAGGATCCGGGCGGCCCTGCGCAAACAAATCGGCCCCGAACCCTTCGTGCTCGGCGAGCTCGCCATCCACTACGAACAGCGACGGGTGACCATGGGCGACCGCCCCGTGCAGCTGACCGCGACGGAGTTCGAGTTGCTGCGCGTGCTGTCGCTCAACGCGGGAAGGGTCGTGACCTACGATTCGCTGATCCGCCAGGTCTGGAGGGGGCGCGAGACGGTCGACGTCGATCTGGTGCGCAACTTCGTCAAGAAGCTGCGCGCGAAGCTTGGCGAGGACGCGGCAAGCCCAACCTGGTTATTCAACGCGCGCGGCGTCGGCTACCGCATGGTGAACCCGCAGGAGGCATGAGAGATATCTCATCGATTTTCCCCAGTTCCGATCAACACTGAAAACTGAAACTGGCTCGAACGGCCGCCATTCCTTGGCATGTTTCAGAACATCTTCACCTGGTTGAACCCCGGTGGACGGTTGGTTGCGCTGATGACGGTCGATCACTTGGCAGACTCCGCGAAACCGTGTTAATCTTTTCATTGGCTTGGACAACGCGTGTGCTGGACCACGGAACGGTGACGGCACGCAACGGCCTCATCAACCGCTTCATATTCGTTGAACGTTCTTCAATCGCATGTGCCGTCTCTACTTGTTCCCGACTTCGCGCTGAAGAGACCATGATGAGCCGTTTTCATCCGGACTGAGCCTCGCCCTTTCCTCGCTTCATGACTGACCGCACCGCACAAAATTGGTTGAGGTCCGAGAAGACGTTTTCTGATCGACATATCGGGCCGACGGAGGCCGAGAGCCGGGAGATGCTGAACGTCCTCGGGTTCCCGTCGCTGGAGACGTTGGTCAACGCCACGGTCCCCGAGGACATTCGCTTTCATGAGTCGCTCGACCTGCCGCCCCCCCGGAGCGAGCAGGAGGTGTTAGCCGACCTCCGGCGCATGGCCGGAAAGAATCAGGTGTTCCGGTCGTTTATCGGCATGGGGTATTACGATTGTCACACGCCCCCGGTCATTCTCCGGAACATCCTAGAAAATCCGGCTTGGTACACCCAGTACACGCCCTACCAGGCGGAAATCGCCCAGGGACGCCTGGAAGCCCTGCTCAACTTTCAAACGATGGTGGCTGATCTCACCGGCCTCCCCTTGGCCAATGCGTCGCTCCTGGATGCAGGAACCGCCGCATCGGAAGCCATGGCCATGTGCAAAGCCATCACCGGCCGGCCGGCGTTTTTTGCGTCGCAAAACTGTCACCCGCAAACGCTGGCGGTCGTCCGGACGCGCGCGACGTCGCTCGGTCTCCACTTGGATATCGGCCCGGTCGATGAGATCGATTGGGAACGGGCGTCGTATGGCGGGCTCCTCCTGCAATATCCCACCACGGACGGCACGTTTCACAACAACCACGACCTTGTCCTGCGCGCCCACGACGCGGGCACCCAGGTCGTCGTGGCCACGGACCTGCTCGCGCTGACCCTCTTCAAACCACCGGGAGAATTCGACGCGGATATCGCCGTAGGCTCCAGCCAGCGATTTGGAGTTCCCTTGGGATTCGGAGGCCCGCATGCCGCGTTCCTGGCCACGCGCGAAGCCTATAAGCGCCAAATCCCCGGGCGCATCGTCGGCGTGTCCAAAGACAGCCAGGGGCGAACGGCTTACCGTCTCGCGTTACAGACCCGCGAGCAACATATTCGTCGAGACCGGGCCACGAGTAACATCTGTACCGCGCAAGTCCTGTTGGCCAATATTGCCGGCATGTATGCCGTGTTTCACGGGGCCGACGGGTTGAAACGCATTGCCGAGCGCGTGCATGGCTTGACCCTCGTCCTCGCCGAGGGCCTGACCCGCCTCGGGTGTCGCGTGCCGGAGGAACTCTTTTTCGACACGTTGCGGGTATCCACCGACGCGCTCCCGGCTGAACGGGTCCGCGAGCAAGCGGAGCGGCATCGTCTCAACCTTCGCGAATTTGCAGACGGCTCCTTCGGCATCGCCTTGGATGAGACGACAACCATGGCCGACGTGGAGACGCTTTGGAAAACGTTCTCCAAAGACGGGCAGGTGTGGTTTACGGCAAAAGAACTCGCGGACGCGCGCGCCGTCTCTCTGCCGGCCCTGTTTGCCCGGACGACTCCTTTTCTGACGCACGAAGTCTTTCATCGGTACCATTCCGAACACGAGTTGTTACGCTACATGCATCGTCTCCAGTCGCGGGACCTCTCGCTGGTGCATTCCATGATTCCCCTGGGTTCCTGTACCATGAAACTCAACGCGACGGTGGAGATGCTTCCCGTGACGTGGCCGGAATTCAGTCGCATTCATCCGTTTGCCCCTCCGCAACAAACGGAAGGCTACACCCAACTGTTCCGGGAATTGGAGACATGGCTTTCGGAAATCACGGGGTATCCGGCAGTCTCACTCCAACCCAACGCCGGCTCTCAAGGGGAATATGCCGGGCTGCTGGTCATCCGGGCGTATCACGAAAGCCGCGGGCAAGGGCACCGGAACACGTGTTTGATCCCGGCGTCGGCTCATGGGACCAACCCCGCGAGCGCGGCAATTGCCGGCCTGCAAGTCGTGCCCGTGGCCTGTGACGAACACGGGAACATCGATCTGGTCGAATTGCGCGCCAAAGCCGAGCACCACCACGAGACGTTGGCCGCCCTCATGGTGACGTACCCTTCGACGCATGGGGTCTTTGAAGAAACGATCCAGGAAATCTGCGGAATCGTGCACGAACACGGCGGTCAGGTCTACATGGACGGCGCCAACATGAACGCGATGGTCGGGCTCTGCCGGCCGGCTGACATCGGCGCCGACGTCTGTCATCTCAACCTGCACAAAACCTTTTGCATTCCCCATGGCGGAGGCGGACCCGGGATGGGACCGATTGCCGCGGCCGCGCACCTGGCTCCGTTTTTGCCCGGACATCCGATCCGCGACACGGGCGGAGAACACGGCATCGGGCCGGTATCCGCGGCACCTTATGGGAGCCCGAGCATCCTGCCGATTTCCTGGGCCTTTATCGCGCTCATGGGCGCAACGGGGTTGACCCGCGCCACCGGCATCGCCATTCTGAATGCCAATTACATGGCCAAGCGATTGGAGAAAGACTTTTCTATTTTGTACACCGGGAAGGGCGGCCTGTGCGCCCATGAATTCATTCTGGATTTGCGACCGTTTAAAAGTCCGCGGGCGTCGAAGTGGAAGACGTGGCCAAACGTCTCATGGATTTCGGATTCCACGCCCCGACCATCTCCTGGCCCGTGGCCGGCACGATGATGATCGAACCCACGGAAAGCGAATCCAAATCGGAACTCGATCAGTATTGCGATGCGCTGCTGGCGATTCGCAAAGAGATTGCGGAGATTGAAGAAGGGCGATTCCCGCGAGACGACAATCCGTTGAAAAACGCCCCGCATACGATGGAAGACGTCACCATGACGGACTGGAATCATCCCTACGGCCGCGAACAGGCGGCCTTTCCCCTGCCGTGGCTCCGGGATTTGAAATTCTGGCCGGCCGTCTCACGCATCGACAGTGCGTATGGGGACCGCAACGTGGTCTGCACGTGCCCTCCGGTCGAGCATTATCAATAACCTCCGAACGCCCTGATCGCCGGGGTCAACCGAAGGCGCCATGAAAACGAAATCACCAAACACGCTGCTGTTCGCTATCGTGTCGGGAATTGTCGCCGGAACGATCCTGGGGGGGACCTGGCCGGAAGCAGGACATTCCGTAGCGTTCCTTGGAGAATTGTTTCTCAAAGCCTTATTCGTGCTCGTGGTTCCCCTGGTCATGAGTTCCATCATCGTCGGCGTCACCAGTCTCGGCGACGTGCGGCGACTCGGCCCCTTGGGAGGCCGCGCGGTCCTGTATTTCATGACGACCACGGGCATCGCGGTCGTCATCGGGCTGGTCCTGGTTCTGCTGATCCAGCCGGGTGCCCCGGGATCGGCCGGATCACCAGCCGGCGACATGACGTCCGTGTCCGAACGATTGCAAGACAAACCCGACAGCGTGCCCGAGCTGCTCCGGACCATCCTGACCGGGCTCATTCCGAAAAATCTGTTCTCGGCCATGGCCAACGCCGACGTCCTGCCGCTGATCATTTTTTCCCTGGTGTTCGGCGGGATCCTGACGACGGTGGGAGAACGGGGCAGGCTCGTGATCCAAGTCATTGAAGGCGTGAACGAGGCCATCATGGCCATGGTCCATTTGCTGATGTGGGTTGCGCCGGTGGGAATCGGCGCCTTGATTGCCGGCCGTTTGGGCGAGGCGGGAGGATTCGGCGGCTTTTGGCCGCAACTGGTGCAATTAGGGGCCTATGCCGGCACCGTCATCCTGGGCTTGTTGATTCACGGCTTGATCGTGATTCCCCTGCTCCTCCACTTTCTCGGGAAACAGAACGTCTTCAGGTACGCGAGAAACATCGGGACCGCCCTGACCACGGCGTTCTCCACCAGTTCGAGTTCGGCCACGCTGCCGCTCACCATGGAAGCCGTCATCGAGGAAAACAAGGTCTCGCCGCGAACCGCGCGCTTCGTGCTGCCCCTGGGCGCCACGATCAACATGGACGGCACGGCCCTCTACGAGGCGGTGGCCGCCGTGTTCATTGCGCAATCCTATGGAATCGAACTCGGGTTCGCGCAGACGGTGATCATCGTGCTGACGGCGACCCTGGCCGCGGTCGGGGCCGCCGGCATCCCCGAAGCCGGTCTCGTCACGATGGTGATCGTGCTCAAGTCCGTCAACCTGCCCATCGAAGGCATTGCCCTCATTCTCGTGATCGACTGGTTCTTGGACCGCTGCCGCACCACGGTCAACGTCTGGGGAGACGCCGCAGGATCGGCCGTGATTGACCGGTTGGAGAACCGGGGCGGCAGTGGATGAACCTGCCGCCTGCCTTATGGCTCTTCGAACATTCCCGGCCTAAAACCCGTACCGGAGCCCGACACCCACATAATTTCCGGATATGCTGGCGTCGAAATCGAGGTTGCTTTCATATCCTGTGAAGGTCGGCGAACCGGCATCGAAGTATCGGTAGTCCAGGCTGAGGGTGACCGAACGGCCCTCCGGCAAGGGGAACTCGTAACCGACGCCTCCACCCACCTGATAAGAAAACACGGTCTCACTATCGTCAACAAGCACATTGCCTGTGGTTCCCGAACTCACATCCACAGAAACCTTCGTCAACCCAATGCCGCCACCGACGTAAGGTTTCCACGCGAAACCCAGGTCAATATCATAAAAAGCATTGGCCTTGAAGGTCAGTGCCTGAAAATCGCCGGTGAGGGGGTGGGGGCTTCTTTGGATAGTTGCCTGTTCCAATTGATTTTTCAGCGTTGGGTTTGCTCTAGCGGCCTGAAAGTAGGCATCTCGTCCCTCAGATAGGCCCATGCCGCGGGGGCTTCTTACGAAAGCGTTATAAGCGTCAAGGACAAAGGCACCCGCACTTCTGACATTGATTTCGTTCAGCTTGTGCTTCCGGTAGCTGATCTCGCCTTCGACGCGAAAGCCGTTGGCAAAGGCCCAACCGAGCGCGCCCTTCACCTTATACCCGGTATCGGTACTGGACGTGGCGTCGAGCGGGGTGAGCAGGTCACTGTCGTACTGCGCCGTGACGTCGGCATCGTTCAGAATGTTGACCCCGCCCCCGACCGCGACGTACGGCCCCTCGGCGGCATAGACACTCGTGCCGAATGAGACGAACGCTTGGGCACTGCGAGCGCGACCAGTACGCCTTTCATTCCATTCGAAATACGCCGCACGCCGGGCGGCAACCCAGGCTCGTGGGTAACGACAACAAATGAGTGATCCGTGCGCATCGTTTTTCCCTCCTCGCTAAAAAAATATAGAAAGTATGCCTTACTCATGACGCGAGCCGAAGTTTTGCTCAACATACTTATTTGCCATGCTATAATCAATAGAGAATGAGTACGTCTCACACCATCGGATCCCTGGTTCTGGATCGCCTGCACCGGCTCGGGCTGAAGCATATGTTCGGCATTCCGGGCGACTACGTCCTCTCGCTCTTTCAACTGATCGAGGAATCACCCATCGAGCACGTCGGGACCACCCGTGAAGATTGCGCCGGGTTTGCCGCGGATGCCTATGCGCGGCTGCACGGCATCGGCGGGGCCTGTGTCACGTATTGCGTCGGCGGGCTGAATATCGTCAATGCCATTGCCTGCGCGTATGCGGAGCGGTCGCCGGTCGTGCTGCTGTCGGGTTCGCCTGGACTGGCGGAACGACTGACCACGCCCTTTCTCCATCACATGGTCCGGGATTTCTTTACCCAACGCGACGTGTTCGAAAAGATCACCGTGGCGTCCGTGATCCTGGACGATCCCCTCACGGCCGAACGGGAGATCGATCGAGCCCTGGCCGCCCTGCTGCAATACAAACGGCCGATCTATCTGGAAATTCCCCGGGATATGGTCTTCGCCCCCGTCCGGGTGTCTTCCCCCACGCCTCCCACGACGACCGGTGAAAGCGATCCCATCGCATTAAAGGAAGCCGTCGCCGAAGTGCGCGGCATTCTGTCAAGTTCGGAACGACCGGTGATTCTGGCCGGCGCGGAAATCTACCGGTTTGGACTCCAGCACGAACTCACGGCGCTGGTCGAACGCATGGGCGTCCCCGTGGCCACGACGTTGCTCGGCAAATCGGTTATTCGGGAGGATCATCCCTTGTTCATCGGCGTGTACGGCGGGCTCGTGGGTCGTGACGAAATCCTGGAATTCGTGGACCAGGCCGATTGCCTGCTGACGTTGGGCACGCTCCTGACCGACGTGGAAGACGTCAAAATCCATTCCACGCTCTTGGCCGCAGGGCGGACGATCCATGCCACGGCCGATTCGATTGCCATCAAGCACCACCGCTATGAAGGCGTCCGATTCGAGGACTTCATCAGGGCGCTCTCGACGGCCCCGCTGCCCTCGTTTCTCCCGCGCCCGCTGCCCACTCGGGATCTCGGCGCGTTTGAAGCACCGGCCCCTTACGCGCCCGTGACCCTTCAGAATATGGTCGGCTACCTGGACGGGCTGCTGAACGACAACAACGTGGTGATTGCCGACGTGGGCGAATCGCTCTTCGCCTCGGCTGATCTTCGCGTACGGAAAAGCGCCGAGTTCCTTTCTCCGGCTTATTATACGTCCATGGGTTTCAGCGTCCCCGCGGCGCTCGGCGCGGGATTCGCCGATCCGTCCCTGAGGCCCCTGGTCTTGGTCGGCGACGGCGCGTTTCAGATGACCGGGACCGAACTCGCGACCTGTCTGCGGCACCGGCAAACACCCATTGTCATCATTCTCAACAACCGCGGCTATTCCACCGAACGGGAAATTCTGGAAGGTCCGTTTAATGACATTTATGAATGGCGCTATGACGAAATTTGCACGTTACTCGGCGGCGGGATCGGGCACCGGGTCGAGACCTTCGGGACGTTTGTGCAGGCCATGGATGCGGCCATGGCGGATTCCGAACACCTGCACGTCCTCAACGTGATCCTCGACCCCAA
The DNA here is from genome assembly GCA_965204475.1 of Nitrospirales bacterium. Taxonomy (GTDB): domain Bacteria; phylum Nitrospirota; class Nitrospiria; order Nitrospirales; family UBA8639; genus Bin75. The sequence continues at coordinate 1,909,253 of OZ241988.1, read as the reverse complement.
GGACCGCTCCACCGCCATGACCCGGGTGGCGCGTCGATTGGCCAAACGCCTGTCCCGGCCGGACCCCGCGCGTTCTTGACCCTCCCCCTCCCGTTCCCTTACCCTTCGATGAACACCTATTGTTCGCCCCGGCGTCACGCCGGCGTGAGGTCCGTGCATGAAAGCATCGTTTCATCAATTCAATCCCAAAAAATTTTCTTTTCGGAAAGACCCGGTGCTGGTGCTGGAAAATTTTTGGACCGAACAGGAAATGGACACCTTTCGGGCGGCGATGACGCATTCGACCTAGACGGGCCTGCAAGAGATGCCCGCGGTGTCGCGAGCTTTCCCCGATTCAGGCAATTGGTTGAAAGCCGAAATCGGCCCGCGCGAGCGGCAACTTTTTCTCGACAAAATGTCTTTGCCGTGCATTGCGACGTACATGGAATCCTTTCCCAACATCAGGCAACGGCACGTGAATTTCAATTACTATTCCTATGGCGCCGGAGACTGCCTGCCGACGCATGACGATACGGATGAAGCCTATGCCGCCAACCGTGACCGCCCACCGCCCCTCCGGAGGCTGGCCCCGGTGACCTACGTCCACTCCGAATGGAACACCGATTGGGGCGGGGAACTCATCATCTATCATGCCAGAAAGGACTTACGCGGGGACCGTGTGCTGGAAGTGGCGCAATGCATCGCCCCGCACCCGGCGATCCTTCCGGAAGTCGAAGGCCACGCCTGGTTCACGGGCCGTCACGAATCCATGATCGACCCGGACGACCCGTTAAAAGAGGGATTTCTGTTGGGGTAGGGGATCCGGATCGTCAGGTGCGAGACAGCGACTGAACCGTTCTCGTCATTGATCTTTCAATCCAAGACAAACCGCCTGGAGGCCGATGATGGTCTTGGCGTCCTGGATCACGCCGTCCTTGATACGGGCGATGGCTTGGTCGAGCGGCATTTCAATGATCTCCAGGACTTCATCCGCACCCAGGTTTTGCGTGCCTGGTGAAAGTTCGTGCCCCACGAAAATGTGAATGATCTCGTTGGTAAACCCCGGCGTGGTGAAAAAACTCAGGAGCGGTTCCAACCGCCCGACCTTGTAACCGGTTTCTTCTTCGACTTCCCGCGCCGCGCAATTCCTGGGGTCCTCGCCGGGATGTAGTTTGCCCGCGGGGATTTCATAGATGAAGCGTCCGACGGCATGACGATATTGCCGGACCATGACCACCGTCCGGTCGTCCTTCATCGGCACCACGGCCGCGGCTCCGGGATGGGTAATGACCTCAAGGTCGGCCGTGGCCCCGTTCGGCAGGGTCACCGTCTCCACGGACAGATCGATGATTTTTCCCTTATAGATCGGTTTCTTCATTGTGAATCATGCCCTGGAAGCATGGCACAAGGTTCTCACTCATGCCGGCGGTTTGGGCTTTTTGTAAAATGGAAGGGCCACGACCCGGGCAGGCACGCGCTTGCCTCGAATCTCGACGTCGAAAGTCGTACCGGTCTCGGTATAGGCGGGATCCACGTACCCCAAGCCAATGCCTTTTTGCAGAATCGGCGACAGGTTTCCGCTGGTCACCGTCCCGATCGGTTTGTCCTGAGCGAACAATCGCATATCGTGACGGGGCACGGCTTTTTCCAATAATTCGAATGCTACCAGGCGTCGGGATGGTCCTTCTTGGGCTTGTCGTTTGAGCACGGGCTCGCCGATGAAGTCGCCTTTGCTAAAACTCACGACCCATTTGGCATTGGCCTCGATAGGGGTGGTCGCTTCGCTCAGGTCATTGCCGTACAACAAATATCCCATGTCCAGCCGCAGCAAATCCCGCGCGCCCAACCCCGCGGGCTTCAGGCCAAACTCTTCCCCAGCCTGCATCAGTCGATCCCACACGTGGCGAACCTGCGCTGCCGGCACGTACAATTCATACCCCGGCTCTCCGGTGTAGCCGGTTCGCGTGATCAAACATTCGATGCCATTGACCGTCTCTTGCAAACATTGTCGTGGCTTCAGCCCATCGAGTGACGATTCCACGTGCGCCTGCAACAGCGACTTGGAGGCCGGCCCTTGCAAGGCCAGTTGGGCCAGATCGTCCGATTGATCGACGATGCGCAACTGCCCCTGTTCTTCATCCTGCTGTTGGAACAGCCAACTTCTGATCTTGTCAAGATTGGACGCATTCACACACAGCAGAAATTCCTCCGTACCCAACCGGTATACGAAAACATCGTCTTTGACGCCCCCGTCGGGGTTGCAAATCATCGAGTATTGCGCGCCCATGGGCTCGATTCGTTGCACGTCATTGGTGGTGACTCGCTGGAGAAAGGGCACCGCCCTGGGACCCTCGACGTGCAGGCGACCCATGTGACTCACGTCGAACAAGCCCGCCGCGGTGCGGACCGTGTGATACTCATCGAGGACACCCGAATACTGCAAGGGCATGGCCCAGCCGGCAAAATCCACGATTTTGGCCTTCCGGGCCACGTGGGCCTCGTGTAGGGAGGTCTGTTTCATAAGCAGAGAATTCGGAAGTCGGGCCGAACAGAACGACTCGTTACCGGAGATCCAGAAGTTCCACTTCAAAAATCAGCGTGGCGTTTGGAGGAATGATCCGACCCGCGCCACGACGGCCGTATCCGAGATGGGGCGGAATGATCAACTTGCGTTTCGTGCCGATTTTCATGCCCACGACCCCTTCGTCCCAACCCTTGATGACCCGACCGGCACCCAACCGAAAGGAAAACGGGTCTCCGCGGTCCACCGAACTATCGAACTTCGTTCCATCTTCCAGCCACCCCGTATAATGGACGAACGCGGTTTCTCCCACATGAGCCTCCCGGCCATCGCCCGTCACCAGGTCCACGTATTGCAGCCCGGACGACGTCTTGACGGGTTCGGGTTCGGCTCCAAGAACCGTTCCCGGCCCTTGAAGAAAGAATAAACCACTCACGATCCATACCCATGTTCCGATGTTTTTGAACGGCATGTGTTTTCGTTCCTTTCGTTTCGCTGATGGACTCACGTTGTTGAAGCCTGGCCTTGTTACTCTTTCAGGTTGGGAACAAAGCTCATGTCCATGGACTCTGAATGGGAGAATCTATTTATCCGGGAACGGCTCGGCAAACAGCGCCGCACTCGCGGTATACCCGTGGATGAAGTTTTTCCCGCCCACCGGTCCGATTTCTCCGGCGGCAAAAAACCCCGCGACCGGAATCCCTTCGGCCTGTCGTTGGAGGGCCGTAATATCATGGTTCGGTTCGCCGAAGAATCGCCGGCCCCGGCCGTTGCAACTGAACAACAGGGCACCCTTGAAAGGAGAATTCGGGAAGTCCAAGCGATCCTGAGCCAGCAATAGATTGAAATCTTCACTCGCGGCCCTCGGATCCCGCACGTGAAATTGAATCGTCTGCCCTTCCTTCACGATATCGGAAATCGCCACGCCCCCGGATCGTTGGTCCGCGCCCAGCAACCCGCGAATGAGAAAATCTCCCCGGTCAAACTGTTCGCGTTGCTCATCAAACGCCACGCCGACCTGCACCGCCATGGCGACCTGTTTTCCCCGTTCGGGACCCAAACGTTCGAGCGTCTCCTGGAGCCGTTCCAAGGTCGGCACGCCGCCCAATTCATACATGATATTTCGTTCGGCCTTGGTCACCACGTAACGTTCCCCGATGGGTTGACAGCCCTGAGACACCAGGGTTCGAATCCATACCGGCCCCCACAGGGCCACGCCAACGAGACCTTCCCTTTCGATCCCGCCGTTGAACACCATTCGATTTTCACCCAGGTCCGTCCCCCCGCTGGCCACGCCCCCGATCGCGGGCGCACCCGGGCAGCGTTCCTCCATGGTCTCAAACACGTCTTCGATGGGCGTGGAAAAGGGATCGGCGAAAACCAGGAACGTGGGCCGGTCAGACAGCGATTCCAATTCCTGCGGCCATCCCTCAAGACCCAGCCCGGGCTGTGACCCGGGACCGGAGGATTGGGTTTCCTTTTCATGGAACGTCAAATGAAAGGGGACCATCCGCACCTCGGGTAACCGTGCCGCCCACAAGCTCACCACCGACGTGTTTTCGTATTCCTCGACCGGTCCGATCACGCCGTCGCCCATACAACCGACCATCACGCGCGGGGCCAGCTCCCGGTGGAGGGTCTCGACCAATTCACGCGAGGCATTCGCATAATGCGGTGAAAAAAACAGGCAGACCAAATCAGGGGCCGTCCGGCCAAACGCCTCCCGAACGGACGCGGTTAACGCCTGCGCCGCCTGCTCTGCGCCCGAATCACGAGCTATGGCCACGTGGAATTGCATGGTCGCTTTCCCATATCTGGTTGCAACTCTTTGTCGCTCCTGGAAGTGCTGTTTGACTTTGAAATAGTGACAAGGACGCCTGATCGACAAAACACTTTAACCGGGTGTGATCGTACTTGTCCACCACTCAAGCCAGCAAAGGCTTGCGAGCGACTCAACAAGCAGTAGTCCTCATGATGTAAGCGGGGAAAATGCAGCGAGAAGGAAGGTGTTTGTCCTGGGTTTTTTGATTGAGTCGGAGTGCGGACTCAGGTCTGTCATTTCCTTCTGCAAGATTCAGGATTTTTCACTTGGTCTGGTGGGGAGGACGAAATCGGTTTCAAAGACCTTGTAGGGTGCCGCTGACAGGCCGACTTGCGTGTAGACTTCCTGGGCGACGGCGTTGTCCTGTTCCACGTATAAGCGGATGCCGGCCACGTTGCCTTGGCGTTTTCCTTCTTGTAACACGTAATCGTACAGGGTTTTGAACACACCCTGTCGTCGCCAGTCCTTGTGAACGTACACGCTTTGCAGCCACCAGAAGATCGCGTTTCGCCAATCGCTCCATTCAAAGGTGATCAACAACTGCCCGATCGTCCGCCTGGTAGGCCGGTGTTCCATGACCACGTAAAACCCCTTGGCGGAGTCGGTCAGGATCGATTCTACGCCGGACTGGAGGAGGGATCGTTCCAATTGTCTGCCCTCCGTTTCCCACGCCAAGGCCATGTTATACGTGACCAACGACTCAAGGTCACGGGGTTCGGCTAACCGGATATGGAAATCTGACTGGTTCATGAAACGAACATTACCCGACTGGATCGCCGATCAATGCGAGGCAAGACTAGGGAAGCGGCCGGACGTGAGGGTCGGCGGCCAGCCACCCTTGGGGCGGTCGATACAGCCCCGCGGAAAATTCCAATTTCATGGCTTCTTCGGGACGCAGGTTGACGCGGTGGACCTTCGAGGCCCCCACGAAAGCCAAATAGCCCGTAAAGGGGTGAATGGCCGTCGGCACGAACACCATGATGAGTGAATCGTCTTCGGCAATTTGGAGCATCCCGGGTGCGGCGCCCATCAAAAATCCGATCGCCCACAGGCCGGTACGCGGAAACGGAAACACGACCACCGTACTTTGGCCGAATCGTTCCCGGAATTGAAACACGTCGGTCATACCCTTGAGGGTGTAATAGATACTTCTGACCAACGGGATCCGCTCGAACAGATCCTCCACTCGTTTGACGAATCGTTGCCCCACGAGGCGCGTGCCCAACATGCCCGCCCCCAAAATAAGCAGGAACAAGAGCGCGATGCCCGCTCCCGGCATTTCAAACGTCATCATTGGGCCCAGCAGATCCTCCCATAGGCCATCCAACGTCACGAACAGGGTGGACAGAATCAGGAAGGTTCCCCAAGCCGGGACGACAACAAAGAGTCCCGCGACGAAATATCGTTTGAGTTGCTGAAGTCGAGTGCGCTTATCCATCATCCCGTCTCCACGGCCGTTCATCACGGCTCGCCTTGCATTCCATCGACGTATTCCCTAGTGTATGAAAGACGGCCGTGGAAAACAACTACACAAACGGGAAAGGGATTTCATGAGTCCTGACGGCGATTCAGACCCGGCGATGCCTCTCGACCCCGCGCTCCTGGAGATTTTATGTTGTCCGGAGACCAAGCAGGCCATGACGCTTCTGGATGCCGCCTCCCTCGACGTCCTGAACCAAAAAATTGCGAACGGGGAATTGCAGAATAAGGGCGGGAATCCGGTGAAAGAACCCCTCGACGGCGGGTTAATCCGCAACGATAAGAAGGTGACCTATCCGATCAGGGAAAAAATTCCGATCATGCTCGTTGAGGAAGGGATCCCTCTCGACGGCATCCTGTAAGCCGTACCTACGGCCGCGTAGAAGGCGGTGTCACGAATCGGCGGCGCGCTCCCCTCTCCACAACCACCACACCGAGCGCAACAACTGGACGCACACGTAGACGGAGAGCGCGAGTAACAAGCCGTAGAGCCACAAGGTGCCGGCAGGCCATTGGTCCGGTGCATGCAGCAAGAGGCCGAGTGCGATATGGCCGCCCAGGCCGAGGCAGACGGCAAAAATAATCCACTCGCGTATCCAGCGGGACTTGAATTTGTCGGCGGCGAACATTCTCTGTCAGGACGGCACGGGGCCGTTTCCTCCGTGTGGGGCCACGTCCCGGAAACGCCGGCACATGGAAACCCGTTAGACCGGGCTTTTGGCCGATTCGATTTCCGTGGCCGTAATCAAACTCGTGAGGTAATCGGTCACGAAGATCAGCGCTTCTTCCCGTCCATCAGCCCTCCTGCCCTTTTCTCGTCGTTGGACGGATAATTCATGATCAAGATCCGATTTGACGTCGCCTAACAGTTTGTGGAGGGAGGGCGTGGTGAGATTCTGGTCTACGTCTTCAAACTCCTGGCACCGATCCAGCACCCAATTGAGCCCTTCTACTCGCCCCAAGTACCGGTCATGTTCAGCCGAATCGATTCGAGCCATGGTCGTGGAAAACGCCTGTGCTTCATAAATCAGGTTGTAAAAACTTGAAATCGCTCGATGTAAAGTTGAGTTCATTATTCCTCCTACGTTCTTCCTAACACAGGGGTCTCCGGACCAAGGGTCAGGTAAATAATAACGGATGAAATTCCGCCATAAAGCCGTAATACAGCGGAGCAAACTCCTTTAAGCTGTGAGGACTCGTTTCCTTGAGGCGCTTAAAAAAGAATATCTGTTGACGGGCTTCGATTTGTTCGAGAATCGTCGAAAGTTGGGGAATGGAAATGGATTTTGCGGGAATGCTCAACACGTAATGCACCAACCGTTCGACAAATTGCTGAGTCACGTATTCCGTCTTGAGATATTCTTCGGGAACCTTTCCGGTTTCCAGGAATTCCCAAAAGGGAATGGCCTGAGCTGAAACCGGAACGGGGTCAGGAGGAGCGGGATTCATGGTGTCGGGATCACGTCTTTCGTCACGGTGTCTGATTAAAGCAAGAATATCCCATTAGGATACACCATTTAGAGAAGGAATCTAAGCAAATTTTTGGGGATCCTTTCTCCTCATACCGGCTTTTCAAAAAAAAGAGCCGGAGGTCCGAAAACCTCCGGCTCTTTTTCATACCCTACCAGGCTCAGGCTCTTACAGCCAGGTAGCGCGTTCGGCTGGCCGAATGTAAATCGGCTCTTCCACTTGCTGCCGCACGGCTTCCTTCCCGGACTTGTTGAACCCTAACACGGTATCGTTGTACATCTCGAACTTCCGACCGTGAATTTGGGTTTCAAACACTTTCGGTCCAGGAATGATGTCGTACCGGAAGACGATCTGTTGGCTCGCTCTCCAGAGCTGGAGGACGGCTAACAGTTCCCGGCTCGGCACCAAGTACTTCTCGATCGCATTGTCCACGCCCGGCCCGAACATCTGCCGGATGTAGCCACGGGGCGATTGCCGCGGGGGAATGTAATACCCGTTCGGCTCCGTGCCCCATTGCGGGTACAGCGGCAACGCCACCTGTTCCACCCGGATGGTGTAATACAGGGGGTTCCACCGATCTTCCGCCCACAGTCCGTCCTCACCGACTTTGACGAGGTTCTGTAAGCGAATCTTACCCACGCAGGCCGCCATACACCGGGTTTCCATCGGCTCGCCGCCGGTGAGAGGATCTTTCCCCTCGACCCGCGGATAGCAGGCGATGCACTTCTCGGTGACCCGAGTCGTACCCCGATACATTGGCTTTTTGTATGGACATTGCTCCACGCACTTCTTGTACCCACGGCACCGGTTCTGGTCGATCAGCACGATCCCGTCTTCCGGCCTCTTATAGATGGCCTTCCGCGGGCACGCGGCCAAACAACCCGGATAGGTGCAATGGTTACAAATGCGTTGAAGATAGAAGAAGTAGGTTTCATGTTCCGGCAAGCTGCTGCCGGTCATCCGCCATGGTTCTTCTTTGGTAAACCCGGTCTTATCAATGCCTTCCACAATGGCGCGCATTGACGTGGCCGTGTCTTCATAAATGTTGACAAAACGCCATTCTTGGTCCGTCGGAATGTACCCGATCGCGGCCTGGCCGACTTTGGCCCCGGCATCGAAAATGGTCATTCCTTCGAACACCCCATACGGCGCATGGTGTTTGCGGCCGACCCGCACGTTCCACACCTGTCCGCCTGGGTTGACTTGCTCAATCAACTGCGTGATTTTCACGTCGTAGAACTGTGGATATCCGCCATACGGTTTCGTTTCCACGTTGTTCCACCACATGTACTCCTGGCCTTTCGAGAACAGCCATGTGGATTTATCCGCCATGGAACAGGTTTGACAGGCCAAGCAGCGATTGATGTTGAATACAAAGGCGAATTGCCACTTTGGATGCCGTTCCTCGTAGGGATACAGCATCTTCCGCCCTAAGTGCCAATTATAAACTTCTGGCATGGTTTCCTCCGTTTCTTTGAACCAAAGTTAGTTCAATTTCTAAAAGTCCACATTTGATCTCGGTTCTATGTTTACACCTTGATCTTAATGTGGTCGCCTTTGAGCCACTTGATCATGAACTCATTTTCCTGTCCAGGCGTAAACCCGGTCCGGACTGGCTCCCATGGACCCCTGCCGCCGATACCACCGTCCTCTGCTTTCGTAATCCGCATCAGACATTCTTTCGGAGTGGTGTTGACCGCATGGTTGTCCACTTGGAACCCGAATTTGAACTTCCAGCCCACTGCGTGTTTGCCCGGCAGTGAGTCGGTTTGGTGCATCGGCATCAACCAGTCACGGGTGAAGGACTGTTGCGCCCCATACCGGAAGTTGGATTGATAACCCGTATCCATCGCGATGGCCCGTCCATCCGGTCGGGTTTCGTGACCCTTCACGGATTTCGCGGTTGCCACGTACGGAGCGTGTTTCGCCATCGTCACGTGGTACGGGAACGCCGGGTTGTACTTCGACCGGATCATCAACCGAGCCACTTTGTAGTACGGGTCACTCGGCTTCCATCCGCGGTACGGCCGATCAACCGGATTGCCGTCAACGTACACGTAGTCACCATCGTTGATGCCCCGGTCTTTTGCCGCTTGTGGGTTCATGTGTAATTGATGCTCACCCACACCCGGTGTCCGTTTATCCATCCGATACGCGTCACCGAAGTTCGATTCATACATCTGCACCCAGTCGTTCACTGACCATTGGCTGTGTACACGATGCCGCGTCTTCGGCGTCACGCAGTAGAATTGATACCCCTTCTCCCACAGCGGGTTGGAGTACCGTTTGATTTCCTGCCACGGCAACGCAATGTTCCGCACCGTCTTGTCGTCATGGTGCTGCGCCGTGATAGGAATACCGTAGTCATCCGGCCGTACGTACGGGTTCGTCGTCATAATCGCGTTCGGCAAGTATGGAGTGGCTTCCGTACCTTCCCGGTGCGAAATGAAGTTTTCCCCGTATTCAATGGCTTCCGGCTCCGTCCGGTAGTTTTCATACCGGCCAGTCCGCGTCCACATCGGCTTACTTTCATTCGTCTCTTCCCAGAACGGTTGCCGTGGATACGTCCGGCACAGCACCATCCAGCCCTTCTCGGACTTGAGCATGGTGTCGACGCTGTACCCGTACCCCGTACAACTGGCGTCCAACAACCGTTGCACGTACACGTCCACCCGGTTGTCGTAGACGAATTTGAAGTAATCCCGGAACCGCCGATCGCCCGTCATATTGGTCAATTTGGCGGCCACGCCGGCTGTCGTATCCAGGTCGTTTCTGGTGTCATACAAGGGCCGGATGCCCCCTTTCCACACCTGGAACCACGGATTCGACACCGTCGCCGTATGTTCCGGATACGTGAACTCCATCCACGTATTCACACCCATCGCGATGTCGGCGTGGTTCACGTCCGAGGTCATCTCGATATCCTGGGTGACGATACATTCAATGTGCGGGTCCACGTTCTTGACCATATCATAGTGGTGTTTGGCGTTGTTCAACACGTTCACGTTCGCCACCCACCGGAACTTGGTCGGGGTCGGCATGTGCGTCTTCCCGGTAAACACCCGGCGCCCATACTTCGGCGTGTTCACGATCAACGCCGTGTCCCCATGGTTCCAGTACGCCACCTCTTCACCATAGTAGTACCCACGCACGTGTACTTCTTTCCCGTGCGCATTGGGATCCAAGGTGATCTTGAACGGATTCTCCGCGGTGTGCGTACCCAATCCACCGCCGGACCACGGGGTGGCGTTCCAGATCCCCGCTTTGTAGTTCCCGGCCCAGGTATGTTGCCCGGTCCCGAACTTCCCGACGTTCCCGGCGATAATCAACACCATCGCCGCGCCACGCGCGATGATGGTTTGGTGGAAGTAGTGGTTCGTGCCTTCCCCGTTGTGAATCGTTGCCGGTTTGATGGTACCTGAATCTCTGGCCCAGCGGACGATCAGGTCCTTCGGGGACCGGTTGATCTGGTGGACCGTATCCAAGTCGTAGTCCTGCAAGTGGACTTGATACAACTGGAAGATCGGTACCACGTCGGCTTCCCGGCCGTTCAGCAACTTCACCCGGTGGGTCCCGGTCAAGGCTGCCTCGATGCCGCTGTTCCTGATAGTGCCATCCCACCAATTCGCGGTGAATCGGCACGGCCTGGTTCTTATTCATATCCCACACCATGAAACCGCCGAGACGCGCAATCTTCGCCGGATTCAGGGTTTGCACTTTCCCCGAATAGGTCTTGGAGAAGTCCGGCAGTTTATAGCCCTTGATCACGTCGCGCGGATCAAGGTATTGCAGCGTGTCCGTACGGACCAGAATCGGCATGTCCGTATAGGCCGAGCAGAAATCATGGTCATGCATGTTCTCGTCGAACATGATCTTACAGGCACCCAAGAACAATGCCGCGTCCGTCTCCGGCCGAACCGGAATCCAGTAGTCGGCACGATACGCCGTCGGGTTGTACTCCGGCGTGATCACGACCACCCGCGCTCCACGCTCGATACTTTCGAGTTTCCAGTGCGCTTCCGGCATCTTGTTTTCGACGAAGTTCTTACCCCAGCTTGTGTTCAACTTCGCGAACCGCATGTCGCTCATGTCGATGTCAGAGGTTTGCACCCCGGACCAGAACGGATGCCCTGGGTTTTGGTCACCGTGCCAGGTGTAGTTCGACCAATACCGGCCGCCTTGGGCCTGGTTGGGCTTCACTTTCCGGATGTAGTGGTCGAGCAACGCGCCGCAGCCACCGTTCATCCGGGTGACGCACATTTTGCCGACCACGCCCAGAATGGGCATCCCCGCGCGGAACTTCATGGTCCGCACGCCGGAACCCTTGGTCATCTCGATCATTTCCGGCGGATAGCCTTGCTCCCGCAACCGACGGGCACCGGCTTCGCCGCTGTACCGCTCCGCGATAACGACCATGGCTTTGGCCAGGTACGTAAACGCCGTATCCCAGCTCACCCGCAACATGTCATCCAGGTACCGCGAAGTGAATTTGAACTTATTCATGACGTCCGGAGTGAATTCCGGGCTCCCGGCATCCATCCAGGCTTTCCAACCACGGCGCATCAGGGGGCCTTTCAACCGATAGGGCCCATACACCCGACGATGCATCGTGTACCCCTTCAAGCACATCCGCGGATTGTGCGCAAACGTTCCGCGGTTGCCGTAGAGGTCTTCGTAGGTTTGGTGGTCGTAGTTTTGCTCGACCCGCATGACCACACCGTTACGCACGAAGGAACGCACGCGGCAGGCGTGAGTGTCGTTCGGGGAGCAGACCCACGTAAACGACGAATCATAGCGATACTGATCGTGGTACACCCGCTCCCAGGCGCGATCAGGATACTCGCCCAGCGGGTTGCCCACTTCGACAACCGGTTGCAGCGCAGTCAAGGCCAAGGCTTTGTCCGCCAACGCCACTGCCGCGACCGTCCCGGTGGTCACTTTTAAAAATTGACGTCTAGAAAGAAACATTGTGAAACCTCCTCGTGTAAAGGCCGAACGGCCTAACGTGGAATGGATTAATGAAAAAACCCCCTGTTGGGGAAAACTTTTGTCCAACCACCTCCTTTCCTGACTCTTGCTTCATCATCATGTTGATCATCTGCCTTGAATGCCGGCTGGTTTCCTTTAAAGCTCACCTATTTTCTAGCAATTTTCGGGCCATTGTAAAGAATTGCGGATGTTTCCTATAACTATTTGAAAATAAAGATAAATATGTTCATTAAAGAATGGTGGATATTCCCTCACGTTTCCATTTGGTAGCACGAAAGGACTACGATCGGACCCATGACGACCAAAAGTTTCGACATCATGAGAACTGGATGTCCGGATATCTTGAAAATTCAATTATATTTCAATAAAAACAATATGTTATGCTATGAGAAAAAAACCAGTCAGACAAGAAGGGATCTTAAGGCGTTTAGTTTTCGTAACGGATGGACCATTCAGCCTATCAGACGTTGACAAAAAACCTATATAATTTGACATAAAGTTAAATAGTGTCAATTATTCTGTGCTATTGATGACATTATTTCTGCTTTTGTGACCCGCAGAACATTAGAAATCCAGAGAGCGATCTCAGTTCATCGAAGCAAGACGGCACAGGTGGCGTCCCCACAATTGTTACCTCTCGGTAACAGATTAGTGGCAAAATTCCATCACTCTTGAGCCTTCGGCACCAACGGGAGATGGGTCCAGGACTCGCCGCCATCCTGGCTCCGGAAGAGGCCGCTGCCGTTCGTGCCCACGTACAGCACCCGTGAATCGTGGGGATCCATGGCGATCGCTCGAATATTCAGGTTGTCCAACCCCTCGTTCGTGGCCTTCCACGTTTGTCCACCGTCCCGGCTCTGAAAGATGCCCTTGCTGGTCCCCATATAGAGGTGCTGCCCGTTTCCCGGTTCCAACACGAGACTGCTCACGTAGAGTGCTCCGAGGTCAACGGCCAGTCTCGACCACAGTTCCCCTTTATTCAGTGTTTTGAACACGCCTTGGGTGGTGCCCGCGTAGACCACGTCCGGATCGGCAGGATCGATGATCAAGCGATTCACGCCCAGGGCCATGGACGCCAGTTTGGCGTCGTCGGGCACGAGCCCGTTATTGGCCTTTGTCCAATGATCTGCGCCATCAAAACTGCGATAGACCCCGCCACTCGTCCCCGCGTAGAGGATATTGGGACGGATCGGATCGACGGCCAATGCCACGATGAAATTGATCTCGGTCATGCCTCGCACGCGTTCGGTCCAGGACTGCCCGGCGTCCTTTGTCTGGAACACCCCGACGGTTGTCGCCGCGTACAGGATTTGCGAGTCAATCGGATCGAAGACCAGTTGATTCACGTTGGCCGAGATCGTCCCTTTCTGAATGCCGGCATTCCGCGGGAGCCAGCGCCGCCCCCCGTCGGGACTTTTGTACACCCCGTCGGCAAGCGTGCCGGCAAATACATTCGCCGGAAGCTGCGGATCTATCACCAGATTCATCACCCGGACGCGGGTCAACCCTTCCGAAAGCCGCTTCCACGACCGTCCTCCGTCCCGGGTTTTATACACGGCTTCTTCCGTCGCCACGTAGATCAACTTCGGCTTAGTCGGATGGACTTCGACCGCGACCACTCGATCGCTACGCTGGGTGCATCCCAACAGCAAACCCACGATCATCGACAAAACGACGGCATGTCGGACGACAGTCCTCATCGGCTCAGGTGATGCTTGCGTGCACCGCGATCCAATTCCAGGGGGTTGGCGTATCCGGTGAGTTCCACGTACCCGTGCCCGGTCACGGGCGCATTCCGAAAGTGGCCACGCACGTCCACGGCTCCTTCCCAATACGTCACCCGGGTGCTGTTCTCGGTCCTCAGTTCCTGATCGGGCAGCACCGGTGTCACAGTGACCTGAAGCGGGACCGACGGCACCTCCACGATCCATTTCGCCGGGTACTGTGCACGGCTGAGCGGGCTGGTCCACTGATCCATCGTTCGAACCACGAAATCCGCGCGCGTCAGGTGCCGGGTCGTGCCATCCGGAAAAATCACCGTCCCGCTCGACGCCGGATCATGGGACCCGTCTTGTTTACGCAGGAGATAGAGCATGAATTCGACGTTCGAATCGAATTGCACGCTGAACCAATCCCACCCGACCTGATCCTCGCCCAAGCCGCCGGACCCGAACTCATGATCCATCCAACTGATCCCGGTGACCTCGAAGGGTTCGCCGCGGACCCGGACGGTTCCCCGGGTCGCCAGGCGCGTGAGTGAATAATAGTGTGACGCCTGGCCGGGGTCGGCGCCCTTGCGACTGACCCCTTCCCGGCCGTGGATCACGGGTGGCTTGTCCAGGGTGAGCGTCAGGTCGACCCCGAATCCTGCATCCTGGGCCGTGAGATGCAACCGGTGATGATCCTCGGTCACGGGTTCCAGGGTCCAGCGGTCGATCCAGACCTTCATTCGATTGGGATCGGCTCCGGCTTTTCCAAACGCCGCTCGACTCAATTTTTCGGAAAACCGAAAGGTGGCCCCCTCAACGTCGGTCAAGGCCAGGTGCGCGAAATACAGGTGGCGCAAGGCCCAGCGGGAAGGGTGTTCGCGAACGCGTACATCATTAATGGCCTTGCGGAAAAACGTGACTTCATAGCCGAACCGTCGTGCCGATTGGTCAAAGAGGTGACCGGTGAAGTACCACCACTCCAAGCCGTAGTCGTCATGGGAACCGTGATCGCGGGGGAAGGCATAGACGTACCCGGGCCGTGCCGGGATCAGGTCTTGCGCCGGGACGGAGGCGGAAACGCCACCCGTGAGGCCTTCGGATGGATAGGGAAGAACACCCTCACCCCGGCCCTCTCCCAAGAAGAGAGGGAGAGCAATCGACAGGATACAACCAAGACCGATCACCCCCGAACGCCACCCCGGCATGGGTTCTCTTTCCCCTCCGTAGGAGACGGCCGGAGCCTGCCCTGAGCGAAGCCGAAGGGTGCCGTCCCGCGAACAGGACAGGCACGATCGCCTTTTCAAGAGAGACGATTCATTATTCATCAACCGATTCTTCACGAAATCACCACGTTGACAGGAATTTTGAGCGTCGGCTATCGTACCGCATGCCTGCATTAAATGACACGCCTTCTTCGAAGGCCTTTCCCGTCCCGGAGATCATCCCGATCTTTCCGCTTCCCAACGTGGTGCTGTTTCCGGACACCTATTTACCTCTTCATATTTTCGAACCCCGCTACCGGGCCATGGTCGCCGATGCCAGCCGGGAAGGCACCTGTATCGGCATGGCGTTGTTCAAGCAAGGATGGGAGAGCCGGTATTATGGCAATCCCCCCATCTTTCCCCTGGGATGCGTGGGACGCATGACCCATATCGAGCCGCTGGAGGACGGGCGGTCGAACCTGATCCTGCAAGGCTTGTATCGGTATACGATTGAAGAGGAATACTTTGACGCCCGGTATCGCAAGGCCAAAATCACGTTGGGACCGAGTGAGCCGTTTCAAACGATGGCCGAGGAGTCCGTACGCTCCACCCTCACCGCGTTGGCGATGCGCTATCTTCAATCCCGAAAGGCCGATAAACTCTGCGAGCTGGTGAACGATGACGCCATGGCGGATCGCGTCCTTGTAAACGGTCTTTCCTCGTGCCTGGACTTTACCCCGCTGGAAAAACAGTTCCTGCTCGAAGCCGAAAGCCTGCACCAGCAATCCCGCCGCTTGATCGACCTCCTGAAGTTCAAACTCGACGGTGAAACTCAATTATCAGGGTGGGGATGATGGATCCCGCCGTGGTGATTGACGTCGCACGCTTGGGGAAAACCTTCGGCCCGGTCACGGCCGTCCAAGACCTGTCGTTCACGGTGCACGCCGGTGAAATCTTCGGACTCCTGGGCCCCAACGGCGCCGGGAAAAGCACGACCCTGCGGATGCTGATCACCGTGCTGCCCCCGTCCACCGGCACGGCCACGGTGCTGGGCCACGACATCGTGACGGAGGCGGATACCGTGAGGAGCCTGATCGGCTACGTACCGCAGGAACGCGCCGTGGATCGGTTTCTCACCGGTCGCGAGCACCTCGAGCTGTTGGGAGGGCTCTACCATCTTTCCCGGACGGAAACGAACGCCCGGATCGCCGAGCTGCTGAAGCTCGTCAATCTCGAAGAGCACGCGGACCGTGTGGCCAAGACCTATTCCGGGGGCATGAAACGCAAACTGGATATTGCCTGCGGGTTGCTGCCCAATCCCAAAATCGTGTTTTTGGATGAGCCGACCCTGGGGCTGGACGTCCAAAGCCGGCTCCGGATATGGGATTATATCCGGCAACTCCGTGAGAACGGCATCACCATTGTCATGACGACCAATTACCTGGAAGAAGCCGACCAACTGTGCGATCGACTCGCGATCATCGACGGCGGGACCATCCGGGTCATCGGATCCCCACTGGAATTGAAGACCGGTTTGGGCGGCGACAGCCTGTCGGTGACCATCAAGGAACACGAAGCGGACAAACTGCCTCGCCTGCGTGAAGGGGTCATGGCTTTGCCCTTGGTCCGTGACGTGCGCCTCAACACGGCCGGGCTGGATATACTCGTGGAATCCCCGGAAAAATCCCTCCCCGCCGTGATCGAAGTGGCCCAACGCCTTGATTGCAGCCTCGATGGGATCGAATATCATCGGCCCCGACTCGATGACGTGTTCGTCGTCCATACCGGCCACGGGTTACGGGGCGGGACCCCGGACGCGGTGGAGGAATAGCCCGGGCGCCGCACCATGACTTTCCAACACTACAGACAGGAAGTGCTTGCCCTCACGATGCGGTGGGTTCGCCGGCTCAGCCGGGAAAAGTTCAGCATGCTGTTTACCCTGGTCCAACCCATGCTGTTCTGGCTGATCTTCTTCGGCAGCCTCTTTCAGCACGCCGCCAACATCCAAATCCTGCAGGCCCCGAATTATATGAGCTTCCTGGCGGGCGGGGTGGTCGTGATGACGGTCCTCAACAACGGGCTGGCCGGCGGCGTGGACCTGTTGTTCGACAAAGAGAACGGGTTCTTGGAACGCATGATGTCCACGCCCATTCACCGGTCCTCCGTGATCCTGAGTCGCTACCTCTTCGTGATGGCCATTACCGGCATGCAGATCCTGGTCATTCTGAGCATCGCGTTCATCTTCGGCGTCCGCCTCGAAACGGGGCTGCCGGGCATCGCCGTGATCCTGGTAATCGGGATGTTGTTCGGCGTGGGGCTGACCGCCATCTCCATGGGCCTGGCGTTTTCCGTCAAAAGCCACGGCGATTTCTTTTCCATGCTGGGCTTTCTTTCCCTGCCCATGATTTTTCTGAGTTCGGCGCTCGTCCCCCTCTCCGCCATGCCGGGCTGGATGCAAGTGGTGGCCATGGTCAATCCGATGACCTGGGTCATCGACGCCGTGCGCCCGCTCATTATCACGGGATGGAACGCGGCCATTCCTCAAGTCGGCATGGCGTTCGTGATCCTGGCCATCTTCGATGCCGTGTGCCTGTACGGCGGGGCCAAGGCTTTCCGCCGGGCAATCGGGTAGGGTTCGTGAACACGGTCTCCTCCGTGATGAAGAACGCACCTTCATCCTCCAGACCAAACATCGAAGCGCTGCTCCACCTGCTCTCCGACCAGGACCCTCGCATTATCCGGCAAATTCACCAGCACCTTGTCGACGCAGGTTCCGAGGCTCTCCCCTTGCTCAGAGAAGCCCTCAAGGACTGCGACGATCCTCACCTGGCTGCCCGCATCCATGCCGCCATCGGGGACATTGCCCAAACGGACGTGGAAGAACACTGGGACGCGCTCCTGAAGACTTCGGAACGCGAGCTTGACCTCGAAGCCGGGGCCTTCCTGATTGCCAGGACAGGGGACCCTCACATGGAAACGACCCCGTACCGGCAACGACTGGACGACATGGCCGCCGAACTCCAACCACTGTCGTCAGGCCCCACTCGTCAAGTCGTGCACAACATGAACGAGTACCTGTTTCATACCCTGCGGTTTCGGGGGAACACCCAACAGTATTACGACCCCAACAACAGTTTTCTGCACCGCGTCCTGGATGACCGCGTCGGGATCCCGATCAGTTTGTCGGTCGTGTATTTACTCCTGGGGCAACGGCTCCGCGTGCCGGTGGCCGGGGTGGGCCTGCCTGGCCATTTTCTCGTGGGGTTACGCACGGAACCCGTGTTCATTGACTGTTTTCACCAAGGAACGCTGCTCACGGAAAAGGATTGCGTGCGACTGTTGGAGAACTATGGCGTCGAGTTCGACCGTCGTTATCTCGAACCCTGCTCCCATGCCCACATCCTGGCACGCATGCTTCGCAACCTCATCGCCGTGTACGAAACCCGTCAAGAAACGACAGAGGGCCGGCGATTTCGCCGGATGCTGACCGCTCTTGAAAACCGGGAGAACCGTCCACACGTTCACTAGCAGTTGGCGTCATGACAACCGACGCGCTTCCACCTCATCTCGACAACCAACGGGGACAAGCCAACATTACCATGGCTTTGGCCCTGATCATCCTGCTCGTCGGCGGGATCTGGATTTGGAACCATTTGGATTTCGACACCCAGGACTTTATCGTCGATGAAGTCGTCCCCGTCCTGTTTCTGGTCGTCGCGGTCACCCTCATCACGTGGGTGAACGTGCGAAAGATCAAGCGTGCGAAACACAAGAAGAACCGGCAAGCCAAACTCCTCCAACAATTTTCCAGCGAAAAGGCGCCGCGCAAACGGTTCGACCTCGCCAGCCAACTCATCGAACTCAACGAGTATCAACTGGAAGGATTGGAAAGTGTCGCCACGGACATGGCCGAGGTGTTCCTGTATACGTTCAAACGCTCCATGGGTGACAAACAGCACCGGTTCCGGGGCATGGCCGCCAGTTACCTGGGCGTCGTGCAACATCGGGAAAGCATTCCGCTGTTGATCAAGGCGTTGGAAGACGATCACGCGTACGTTCGGAGTTCCGCGGCGCTGGCCCTGGGACGCATGCGCGCCACGGAAGCCAAGGCCAAATTGGAATATACGATGAAGGAAGATTGGGATCAGACCGTGCGGAGCCGGTCCAGAGAAGCGGTGGAACGAATGTCTTAAAGAATCAGGACTCGCTCCGGTCACGCGGCCCATCGCGGCCTGATCCGCAGGGGTGAACCGGTATCCTTTGGTGTACAGGGCCTGCATGCCGTCGGTGAGGGTCGTGAACTCGATCGCCTCACGCACGTCGTCGAATTTTCCCGTCAGCTTTGCAAGGAGCTGAAAGGGATGATCACCCTGCAACAACTCCACGTTCAGGGATGCCAACATATCCTGTAACTCGTCCGCGTCATAGCTCTCATCATCGTCACGATCGGCGACGAGGGCCAATTGATAAAACGTCAGGCTCAACGAGAGCGTGGATTGAGTATCCGCAAAGGCCTGACGCGCTTCATTGATGCCGGGGTATCGACCGGCACAAGGATGAGAGTCGGGGTCGTCTTCCGCGACAAGAGAAAGGCGTTTCACGTCAGGGCGAACCCCGGGAGACTTTTTCATTTGTTCATAAAACCACGAGGTACAGGATTCCGCGACCGCAAAATCAACTTTGTCCCTGGTAATCTGCTGGGCGATATGGTGGGTGAATCCCTGGAACACGCCATTGCCGAGCGCGGCCTCACTTACCCCGCCCATGCAAAGCACTATTGCCAGGCCCGTAAGACCGAGGGCCCGTTTCCGTGATCCCGGCCAATCCATGACGGCAGTATACCACCCTCCCGGATTCGTGGCCAAAATAATTTTGCGTTCCCTGCCCGTAGAGGACGCCCCTGAGCCTGCCCTGCCTGTCCTGAGCCTAGCCGAAGGAAGCGAAGCCGAAGGAGCCTGTCCTGAGCCCTGAGCTTGTCGAAGGGTCGAAGGATGCCGTCCCACAGGAACCGCGAACCTCTCAGGGGTGTACAATGAAACCATGGCAACGGAAACCGTCACCCTCGAAGGTCATATCATCGATTCGCTCATCCTGGCGAAGGTGCTGGACACGATTCTCCAAAGAAGCGGCACCTTCACCATCAAGGAGATGCAAGTCGGAGCCACGCGAGAGGACGCATCTTCAGCTACGATCGCCGTGCATGCCGACTCCCCGCAACGGCTCGCGGCCATCCTGCATGCCGTCCAACCGCATGGGGCCGAGGTCGAACACGCCGCCGATTGCATCGTGGAACCCGCGCCGAAAGACGGCGTGTTGCCGGATTCGTTTTATGCGACCTCGCACCTCCGGACGCAAATCCGACTCAACCACCGCTGGCTCGACGTGGAAGCGATAGAAATGGACTTGGCCATTCGCGTGACTTTGGAACCTCCAACGGCTTGCACCGTCCCCATGGCCGACGTGAAGGCCGGTGACCTCATCGTCACGGGTCGAACCGGCGTTCGGGTGTTCCCGCTGGAACGGCCCAAAGAGCGGGACGCGTTCGCCTTCATGGCAGCGGACGTGTCTTCGGAACGGCCGCATCATGCGATGATCGTGGACGTGGCTAGGCGCATGTGGCTGATTCGTGACCACCGGCAGAAAGCCCGCACGTCCGCCGGGGCCGGCGGCGACCCCGGCCCCGGCGACAAAGTGCTGTTCGTCGGCGGTCCGGCCATCATCCATGCCGGAGGCCGGGAAGCCCTCTCGTGGTTGATCGAGTCCGGCTTCATTCACGTCCTGTTTTGCGGAAACGCCCTGGCCGCGCACGACATGGAAGCCAGCCTGTTCGGCACGTCTCTGGGCTACGGCCTGCGTGCCGGGTGCGCGGTGCCCCATGGTCATGAACATCACCTGCGCACCATCAACCGCGTCCGGAACGCCGGGAGCCTCAAACGCGCGGTGGAATCCGGACTGATCCGGGACGGGGTCATCGCCTCCTGCGTCCACCAGAACGTGGACATGGTGCTGGCCGGCAGCATCCGTGACGACGGACCGCTGCCCGACGTCATCACGGACACAGCAGAGGCCCAAACGGCCATGCGCGCCGCGCTGCCGGGGGTCGGACTCGCGTTACTGGTCGCGACCACGCTGCACGCCATCGCCACCGGGAACTGTCTGCCGGCCAAGGTGCCGACCGTATGCGTGGACATCAACCCGGCCGTTCCGACCAAGCTCAGCGACCGCGGCAGCTTCCAATCCATCGGCCTGGTGATGGATGCGGCTTCCTTCCTTCGACAATTGGCGCAAGCACTCGGCTGGCGGGAGTAACATCGTGACACGCCTCCTGGTTTGCCCACCGGATCATTTCGGGATTCAGTACGAAATCAATCCGTGGATGCGTCTGTCCAACGCCGTGGACAAGGACGCGAGCCAAGCCCAATGGCAGACCCTCGCCCGCGTGCTGGAACAAGACGTCGGCGCCAAACTCGAACGGATGACGCCGGTGCCGGGCCTGCCCGACCTGGTGTTCACCGCCAATGCCGGTGTGCTGCACAACGGTACGGCCGTCATCAGCCGGTTCCGGCATCCGGAACGACGGAGAGAAGAAGAACACTTCGCGCAATGGTTCAGCGAACACGGATACCGCGTGATCCGACTGGACAAGGATTGTTATTTCGAAGGAGCGGGAGACGTGCTGGGTTTCTCGGACACCTGGTTCGCGGGGTACCGGCAACGCAGCGACATCCGAGCCCATCGCGTGTTAAGCGACGTCTATGGTAAAGAAATTCTGCCGCTGGAACTCGTGACGAGCCGGTTCTATCACCTGGACACCTGCTTCTGTCCGCTCAGCAACGGCGAACTGCTGTACTATCCGCCGGCGTTCGACGCCTATGCCCAAGCCGCAATCGCCGACCGGGTGGACGAACGGCGATGCCTCGTCGTATCCCTTGCCGAAGCCGCGCGCTTTGCGTGCAACGCCGTCTGTATCGGGCGTCACGTGGTACTGCCTTCGGGGTGTCCGGAAACCATGGCCATGCTCAAAGACCGAGGCTACATCCCCCACGCCCTCGACCTGGATCAATTCCTCAAATCCGGCGGCTCCGCCAAATGCCTAACTCTGGCCCTGGATTAGCGGCTCCAGCACACACGTGAAAATTTCCGAAAACTTCTTTACACTTGCATCATCGGACCTATCCCCACCCCGGTTTTTAAACAGAGGATACGCAAATGGAAAGACACTTTACCCTTGAATACTGGATGGATGACGAATGGTACGTCGGAAAACTCAAAGAAGTTCCCGGTGTATTCAGCCAAGGGGCAACCTTGGACGAACTAGAAACAAACATTAGAGATGCCTATCACTTGATGGTAGAGTCTGGCTCCCCTCCTTTGTAAGGAGGGGCAAGGGGAGGTAGAACGTATGGCCCCCGAACCCTACTTCGAAATCGACCCTGATCCCGAAACCGCCAAACGGATTCGCAAAGAGCGGGACAAGGCCCGCGCCCTCAAGCGCACGCCCTGGTGGAAACAACAACTCCACAAAGGACGCTGCCACTACTGCGGGAACTCAATTTCAGCCGGACCAATTGTCTATGGACCACTTGGTGCCGCTGGCCCGCGGCGGGAAATCGACCAAGGGCAACACCGTCCCGTCTTGTCACGAGTGCAATCGAAAAAAGAAGCTGGAAACACCAGCGGAAACCGTTTTGCGCAAGTTGTCAGAAGCTTGAAAGTTATGGACTTCCCGCCTTTGGCCTAGCCGAGAGGCGCCGCCAAATCTGGAATAACGGCGAGGACTGTTTGAGCGAAGCGAGTTCCGCAGCCGCCAGATTTGGCAAACCTCGAAGGGAACCCGCAGGGCTAGGCCAGGGCGGAAATGGTTTTGGGTCCTTTTGCCGAAACAAAAGGACCAAGCCTGCCGCTCACCGTCGCATGAGCATGATCCAGCGCCAGATGTTCAGTAACCCGCCCAGTGACGCCGCCACGTACGTGAGTGCGGCGGCCGTCAGGATGGTTCGCGCGCCTTCCATGTCCTTCGGCGGGATATAGTGCCCCTGTTCGAGGATCGGCAGGGCCCGGCGAAAGCTGGCGTCCCATTCCACGGGCAAAGTCACGAGATGCACCAACGCTCCCATCGACATCACGGCAAGCCCCGCCAGCAACACCAACAGGCCGCCGGCCGGTGAACGGGTCAGCCCGGCGACGATGGGAATCCCCAGCATGACGAAGGACCCGGCCTTTTCCGCCCCCTGCGCCAACCGGATGAGTTTCGTGCGTTCGTGCAGCGGCCCGTACCCGGTTCGATCCTGAATTGCGTGTCCCACCTCGTGCGCCGCGACTGTCACCGCGGTCAGCGACTTGCCGTTATAGTGATCCGGGAGCAACCGGACGACTTTGGCCTGCGGGTCATAGTGATCGCCGAGTTCCGTGGTCTCGACCCGCACGTGCGACATCTCAAAGCGATCGAGCAAATGCCGGGCCATGTCACCGCCCGTGCCCGAGTAATCCTCACGATGACCGCGATGTTTGTTGAAGACCCATCTGGTCCACAACTGCGGCCCGATCAGCACGATCAGGATCAGGACTAACAGAAGAACGCCTCGTATCATTTCATCCCGATGATAAGGAAAGCGACGGGAAGGCTATCGTCGTCAGCGCGAATCCCACAACTACGACGAGCAACTCACCACGATCTGCTTGCCCCAATCCGGCGGCGGAGCGGCATACTCGTTCATCTCGGGCTGGTCGTCGAACGGGCGACACAGCAGTTCCCGCAGGCGGTCGATCTCCGAATAATCCCGGTGCCGGGCCGCCCGTTCAATCGCGACCTGGACCAGATAGTTCCTCAACACGTATTTGGGATTGCAGGCATCCATACGTGCTTTGCGTTCGGTGTCCACGCTGTGCTCGGCTTTGAGCCGCGCGCGATACCGGTCCGCCCACCAGTCGAATCCTTCCCGATCGAGGAACCGGTCCCGCAGATGCCCGTTCGCCGAAGGGTCGTCCTGGTTGAACGTGCCGAGCGCCCGAAAGAAATTCGTGTAGTCCACGTGGTTGCTATGCATGAGCGCGAGCACGTCTCGCCGGAGCTTTTCGTCGCCTTCGCGGGTCTCGGTCAATCCCAACTTGGCTTGCATCAAGTCCGCATAGGTTTGCTGCATGGTTGCTTCGTAGATTTCGGGGGCCCCGAGGACGTCGGCCTCCTCCACCAGGGGGGAAAGGGCCTGGGCAATCGCGCGTACGTTCCAATACCCGATATCGGGCTGGTTCTGAAACGAGTACCGGCCGTGATGGTCCGAATGATTGGGAATGAACCCCGGGTTGAAATCATCCATGAAGCCATACGGCCCATAGTCGAGGGTCAGCCCGAGGATCGACATGTTGTCGGTATTCATGACCCCATGCGCCCAGCCCACGGCCTGCCATCGGGCAATCAGCCGGCCGGTGCGTTCGGCTACCTCACGCAAGAATCGCGCGTAGGCATCCGGACCGTCGACAAGATGAGGAAAATGCCGGGCCAAGACGTAATCCGCCAGGGTCTTGAGGTGATCGTGTTGACGACGGTAAAAGAAAACTTCGAACGTCCCGAAGCGGACGTGACTCGGGGCCATACGCACGAGCATCGCGCCGGTTTCCACGCTTTCCCGCAGCACGGCTTCATCGCTGCCGATGAGACACAAGGACCGGGTCGTCGGGATGCCCAAGCCGTGCATGGCCTCACCGCACAAGTATTCCCGGATCGTCGAACGAAGCACCGCCCGGCCATCACCGTCCCGTGAAAAGCGCGTCAACCCCGCACCCTTCAGGTGAAGGTCCCATGTCTCCCCCCGGTCATTGCGGACTTCGCCCAATAGAATCGCCCGGCCATCCCCAAGCGGCGACACGTAGTGACCGAACTGGTGACCCGCATACAGCATGGCAATGGGCTCACTGCCCGGCAGGAGGAGTTTGCCGCCCATGGCCTCATGGAACTCAGGACGCTTGGCTTCGTCCGGGTCCAGGTCAATCAAGGCCGCGGCCGAAGGATTGAAACTGACGAGATGGGGGGTTTCAAAGCCCGCGGGCATCACCCGTTCAAAGAAAACCTCGGGCAGCCCGGCATAGGTGTTGTAAAAGTTCAGCGTTTCGAGTGTCCGCACGTGCGCAACTCTTGAAGGGACATGTCTTCGGCAATCAGAATCTTCGCCTGTTCCTCCGCGTTGACTGCCGGTGTTCTCTTATCATGTCCCCTGAAACTTGACCCGCGCAACTGTCTGCGTTCACTTACTTTGACAAAGACGTATGTAAGACGCGCTGCACAAAATGCCCGCGTCGATTATTTTGCCAGCAATTCGGCGTGGATTCCGCGCAAAACGGTTTTTCTTTCCCGTAACTGGCAATTTGAATTCTGGATTCGTCCACTCCCAGATCAACCAAATACTCTTTGACGGCTTGCGCCCGGCGTTTCCCCAATTCCAAGTTATACTCCCCCGTCCCACGTTCATCACAATGGCCTTCGATCAGCACGCTGGATGTCTTATAGGTCTGTTTCAGGAGTTCGGCATTCTTCTCCAACACTGGGACGGCACCGGAACGAATCGCATATTGATCAAAATCAAAAAAGACGTCCGCCAACTCTGACTCCATGACCGTTTCAACCCGACTTGCTTCCAGCTCCGGCACCGGTGCTTCGGGAACGAAATCGGAAAGTTCAAGTTTGACGATCTCCATCTCCGGCTCACTCACGGGTTCCTCGGTTGGCAAGGTTTTCTTAGACACCTCACTCATGGGTGCCGGTGTCGGCACCTCATCTTGAATGGTTTCCTTCGGCGACTCGTCCAATGAACTCACACGGAACTCCCTGACACGGGCATCCCGAAAAGCTTGAGGGGGTGAGTCGGGAACGTAGTCCGATGCCGGGCTCCGTTCTACACGGGGAAATTCCGAATACGCTTCCGGCAGGACACGAACCGCCGCCGCAGGAGGTGCCACTTCGGGACCTGACTCGCTCTGATCGCTGGCGGGCGAAGCCGGACTGGTCGGAGGTTCCGGAGCAAGAACGAGTGGCTCCGACATGCCCAATGACTCCTGGTAGATGGATTGCCCCTCGAAAGTCCCGCCAGCCTGATCACTCTCTGTTTGTGTTTCGGTAATCTCTGTTTGTGTTTCGTTATTAGGAACAGTCGCCGTTTGAGCCTGTGCCAACAAATCTTCCGTGCTCAGGATTTCAGCATGTTTCGAATTTTCACATGCCGATAACGTCACAAGCAGCCCCATGCCAATAGCAAGAAGAGCAACACCATTCTTTGCCATTATGATGGCCATGCAGAACCCTCCTTTTTCATTGCACCTCTTCACCGGCACAAATTGATGAAGATTTACTTAGTCACAATTGAGACAATAGCGAGTCCGGCTTTTTACTTACGAAGGGAGGACTCGCTATGTCATTTACCGAAGATCAGAAACAGCGACAAGACGTTTTGACGAAATCAGATGTTGAGACCATCGTGAGACAGGAATTGAATCATTTTTGGCACACGAGATTGATAAGTGCCATTGACCAAATCAAAGAGGAAATTAAGGAGATTTGTCCTCCAAATGGTCCTTCAACCGATACACCGCCTCATGAATCTCATGAATGAGTCCTTGTATCACGCATCTTTTTCGGGTCTCTTCATAGAGTCGCGAACAACGATTTGAAGAAGAGAAGTAGGGGCCGACACTCGCGAGTCCACACGGCTGTGCGCGATTGTCACAATTTGCTATGCGCATGACCAGACGCCGCACCGACTGCCAGCTAAACACCTTAATTTATAGAACTTAGCAAGTTACACTTATTAAGTCAAGATATTGGCATGGTTCATGTAAACGCCGACTATCGCCTCGCCGGACCCATCGAAGTGGATTTGAGAGTTACTTCGGGGGAAAAGAGCGAAACAAACACCCTTGGACAATTATGGCGGGGCGACGGGCAAACAAGCCGTTGATTTATTAGGGAGTGGATCGAGAGATGGCTTCCCAATTACGAACGGCGTGGAGGTCTATTATGATAGTGAGTTGCAGACTAAATTGCAACTAAGCCTATGTGAATGAATTTGCCGGACGGCATCAATCTTTATGCTGGCACAGAAGACGGCGGGCAAACGACTGCGGTATCGGGAGTTAATTCGAGCGTAAAGTCAGGATCGCCACGGCGGAATGAACATATCCCGAATCGCCTCAAGCTCCTTCGTCAGTCTGCCGAGTGATATGTGTCGAAACCCTAGAGACCGTGCCGCAATCTGAATCCTCGTTTCGTGGCTTCATAGTGGGCGAGGGCTCCACCCGTTGAGACTTGACGATGATGAGGGGTTGGAGTAGAGTACATGGGTCAACTCCTTTGGGAGGAAGGTTGTGCCAAATGCTGAAGACCGCGCCGGGGACGGCAGCCACCGGTCCGAAGTGAGCCACTGCCAAGGCCACGGTCAGCCCGCTGAATACAAAAGCCTATCACCGAGAACGACGACTAGCTATCGCCGTTTCTGGTGATCATGAACAGGTAAATACGCAGGGTCGCCAAGTCTCTGCATGCCGACTTCGAGTATCAAGCGTCATGCCACTGTTCATCATGACCGTGATGATGTTTTATGGTGGCCTGAGTCTGGCACAGGCCGAGTGGACGATTGATGATGAGATCAGGGAAAAATTCCCTGCTGTCGAGGTCCCCAATACCCTATCGTTAAGCCCAGCGCGTTATGATGCGACCACGCTGCCAGTATTCGACAATGTAATGACGGCTTTTAATGTTCAAAAAGTTAGCAAACAAGGCTGATTGACAGAGAGAGAAATTCGGACCAATGATGAGTCGAGATTGGGCGCGATCATTCAAGCAGACGTTTGACGTACAGTTGATCATGATTCAACCCGTCACGATCACCCTCGACGTCATCCAGTGCGATAATGATTCACGTTCGCAAGTCGAAAAAAGCACCAAAATAGACTAAATAAATCAAGGACGGCTATTGTATGTAAGTCATAGAACTTAGCAAGTTACACTTATTAAGTCAAGATATTGTGTAAATACAGTGATTTGGGTACTACTTGTTGTTGATTTATTAGGGAGTGGATCGAGAGATGGCTTCCCAATTACGAACGGCGTGGAGGTCTATTATGATAGTGAGTTGCAGACTAAATTGCAACTATGATCAATCTTTATGCTGGCGGCGCCAGATGCTCGCCAACAAGGGGCCGGTCACGTTGTGCCAAATGCTGAAGACCGCGCCGGGGACGGCAGCCACCGGTCCGAAGTGAGCCACTGCCAAGGCCACGGCCAGCCCGGAATTCTGCATGCCGACTTCGAGAGCCACGGTCCGGCAACGGCGAAGCGAAAAATTCCCCTGTCGAGGTCCCCAATACCCTATCGTTAAGCCCAGCGCGTTATGAACGACCACGGCCAGTACGACCGGACCGGCCACGTACAGTTGATCATGATTCAACCCGACGATCACCCCGACGATCCATGCGATAATGAACATTGACACGGACGGCAACACGCCTTCAAAAAACCAGGAACTCGGTTGCCACACGCGGCGCAGAAGCACGCCCACAACCACCGGCAACAACACGATCTTCGTAACCGTCCATAAGAGCGGGAACGGATCAATCGCCAACCACGTGGAGGCGAGAAGCCAAATCCACAGAGGCGTCATGAGCGGGCTGAGCAACGTCGAGACCGTCGTCATGCCCACGGATAAGGCCACGTCGCCTCGCGCGAGGTAGGCCACCACGTTCGAGGCCGTTCCCCCGGGGCACGCCCCGACTACAATGACGCCGAGCGCCAACAGTTTCGGCAGGCCCAGGACCGTCGCGATGCCCCACGCGCCGAGCGGCATCACCACGTACTGCAGGACCACGCCCAGCAGCAACGTCCGGCCTCCCTGGCGAAGGGTGAGCACGTCCCGATGCGTCAACGTCAAGCCCATCCCGAGCATCACGGCGGCCAAGGCTTCGGGAATCCAGCTTTTCCCGGCGGCCGCGGGACCCGGCATGAACCAGCCCCAGGCGGCTCCAAGCACCACCCATACGAGAAACCCGTCTTGAACCAACCTCAACCAGGACGGAATGGCGCTCGTCGGAACGTCGTTCGCCGAACATGGATTCCCGACAGGTTGTCGCCTGAAATCGTCCATCACCTTGCCCATCGCCCCCTGTCTGTCATCCTATGTGGGCCACCCCATATTCTGTCAACGAATTCATGAACAGGTTCACATACGTACGGTTCATTGTCAGGAATCAACGGGCTATGATAGACTCGCCACGTGGGCGATTAGCTCAGTGGGAGAGCGCTTCCCTCACACGGAAGAGGCCACTGGTTCGATACCAGTATCGCCCACCATTTCTGCATTCTCCACTGAACAACGCAGGTCGAGCTTGAGGTCTTTCCCCACCCGCTCAGCAGTGAAACCGCCAGGGACGTGGATGTTTGTCCTGTGGCTGGGCCTACTCACGGCCTGCGGGACTCCATCAGCACCGCCTCGCGACCCCATGCTCCCCCCGTCGGCCAGTGACCTCGAACTGTTGGGAGCAACACGCCTGTGCGACGCCAAGGAGAGCGTTGTCAAACACTCGCAGGGCCTACGCTATGAACAGGTGCCCTGGGGCTCAGGAGAACAACTGCAACGTTTGGTACAAAGCGGACAACCCGACCACGACCGGTTTTACTTTTTCAATGATGAACAGCGCCTGGTCGGGGCCGTGTTTCGCTACAACCAAGGGCTCTCCTTAAAGCCGTATCCCGTGCTGCGGCAAACCTTATCCGAACTCCGCCCGTCGTCCACGTTTTATATCGACCCCACGCAGCTCCTTTCCCAGGAGGGCGCGCGATCCGCGGTCCTGTATCGAACAGGGGATTATACCAGTACGACCCAATACCTGGTGCTGGAAAGTGAGGGGGACCCGACGTTACTCGTGGCTTCTCTGGCGATCGATCCGTACGAGCAACTACTGTCAAGTTATCATGAAACCTTTCTGCCGGATCTCAACCGAAGCCGTTCCACGACGCCGGGAGAGCCCTCGCCGGAGGAGGACTCAAGCGACGATTTCCTGGGGCTTCAGCAATTCGCACGAGGGGAAGCCGCGTTATTCGGGTCGTGCGGAACCGCCCAGCCGGGGATTGCCGTCGAAGCCTACCGGCAATCCATTCAACTTGGGCTCGAGGACGAGGCTCGCGTAGCCGAAGCTCACCATCGACTGGGCCTGGCCCTTCGGGATCAAGGCCAACTGGCCGACGCGCAACGCGAACTGGAGCAGGCCCTCTCGCTTCGCCCCAATGCTCCGGCGATCATCAGCAATCTCGGACGGGTCCTGGCCGAACAGCAACAGCAGGCCCGCGCCATCGAACTCTTTAAACGGGCGCTCGTCCTACGCCCGAACTTCGCCGAAGCCCGGTTCCATTTGGCAAACAGCCTGGAACAGATCGACACCCGACGCGCGATCGAAGAATACGAAACCTATCTGGCCCTGGTCGAAGGCATCCCCAGGGAAGCCAAACGAATCCGGTTCGTCCTGGAACGCGTGAAATGGCTGAAGGGTGAATAAGCGCCGTGAAATTCTATGCCGTGCGTAAGGGGCGCCAGCCCGGGGTCTATACCACCTGGCCCGCGTGTGAAGAGCAAGTCAAGGGATTTCCCGGAGCCGTCTACAAAGCCTTTCCAACGAAAGCTCAAGCCCTGGCGTTTGTGGGAGAATCTCTTCCCGATGCGACCGTCCTTCTTCCGGCCGAGACCCTTCCGACAACCGATGCCATACACGTTTGGGTCGACGGGTCATGTCTGCCGAACAGCAATGGACGCCTGAACTTCGGCTGGGCTTACGTCATCCTCGATGGCGGACGGGAACTCCACCGCGCGAGTGGGCATGACGTGCCTGCCGAGGCGCGCCGGCATCGAAACGTGGCCGGAGAAATTCAGGCGGTCTTGCAGGCACTGGAATGGTGCCGGGCGCACGGCATTGCGGCGGCTGCGATCCATTTCGACTATCAGGGGTTGGCCAGTTGGGTGGACGGGACGTGGAAAACCCGGACAGCCTTTACTCAAGCGTACGCGGAACGGATCCGGGCTTTGGGGATGACCCTCACGTGGCACAAAGTGCAGGCCCATTCCGGCGAACCGCATAACGAATTGGTGGATCATCTGGCGAGAGAAGCCGCCCGGTCCGTACTAGCAGAGACGACACGAAACAGGAGGTCATGAGGACAACGGAAGCTACAGCCGGCTCCGGTGTCATGTTAGGGAAGATACAACGCCCGCTGTTTCTAACGTCAGGATGGTCTGAAGCGCCCGGCGAAGCTTCTGACGGCCGTGATCTGACCCGAATGGGGACGCGCTACAAATAAGGAGAGTCTAAGGCAGGCGGGATTACTCCAGGCTAGAGCTTGCCTTCGCCTTTGAGATACTTGCGAAACCGGTCCATGAGTTCTTCGCCGAGCACGCCGACTTCCGGTTTTTCTTTGGTCATGAATTCCCGGATTTCCTCCAGGCGTTGCTCGGCCTGGTTGTTCCCTTTCAGACGTTTGACCTTCACCAACGCATCATCAAAAGCGTCAAAGGTCAACTCCTGATACCCGAAAGCTCTGATCCGCTTGACGGCTTTCATCATGGCTTCGTTTCGAAACTTGGTCAGGTGTTCGGAATCGATTTCCCGCAACCCGAGTTTTCTGGCGCGCCGCTCCGCGGCCTTGCGAATCCCGCTACGTACAAAATCCGGGGACGTAAGCAACCGTTTCCAGGCTTCGTCGGTCCACGCCACTGTTTCCTGCGGCGCTTCCCAGAACTCGAGCAGCGTGCGTTCATCAATCGTGGTCACGCCGGCTTCCCGCGCCAGGTCTTCCGCGTCCCGCTTCAGCATATCCGTGACGAACTCCAGGGCAATGGGTGGCGAATCCCTGACTTTTTCCTGCAACATCGCCTTCGCGCCCTCGGTCCATTCCACCGGCGCCACCCGGGCTTCGGCCTGTTCCCCCATGGCTTCGACTTTTTCGAACAGTTCCACGTTGACTTCCAAATGGCCCCGTTCCCGCGCCACCTCTTCGGTAATTTGCTTGATCATGGCCCGCATGAACTCGGGCACGCTTTCCAACCGTTTGCTCGCTTCCGCGGTCCAGGGTAATTTGCCTTGGGCCATTTGATCGGCGGCTTCGGCCATCCCGGCTTCTCCGCCCATGCTCCCCATCATTTGGCGCTTGAATTGGTCCAACAATTCCCCGGTAATTTCGGGTTCCCCCAATTCGCGGGCTTTCTTTTCCGCCAAGCGTCTGACCATACCCCGCAAAAAGACCGGGGCGCGCTCAAGCCGCGTCAGGGCCTCAGGGGTCCAGGTCGGTGCCGTCAATGTGGGGTCAGGATTACTCATGCGTTGGCCCTTCTGCGTTCAACAGTTCCTTGATTTCCTTACCCGCCTTAAAAAACGGCATGCGTTTTTCCGGCACGGACACGGTCTCCCCGGTTTTGGGATTGCGCCCGTCCTTGGTGCGTCTGATGCGCAACCGGAAACTTCCAAACCCGCGAATCTCCGTTTTCTCGCCCCGCTTCAAGGCGTCACGGATGGAGTCGAAAATGCCATTCACCACCTTTTCTGCGTCACGGCGGCTGAGAGTTTTGGCTTTCTCCACCACTTTCTCAATCAGGTGTGCCTTGGTCATGACTCCACTCCTTGATCGAACGGCTTGGCTCACGCCTGCCGTCCTCCTCTCACCCCAACCCTCTGGAGAGGGAGTATTTTCTACAGCGCCATGAAGTACATGAGGTTCATTCCCGTTTGAAGGGGCAACGCGGACGTGTCGCCGAACAGGGACCCCACCAGCCAATCCCGGAACGAAAATTCCGGTGTCGTCTCGATCACCGCCGGAGAGCCTTTTATCCCGGTCATCCTCGCCGCCAGTTTGACGGCGTCTTTCAGGTCTCCCAGATCATCGACGAGGAGCACGTCTTTGGCTTGTTGCCCGGTCAACACCCGTCCATCGGCCAAGGTCTCAACGTCGGCGACGTCCAGCGCGCGCCCTTCGGCCACGGCTTCGATAAACTGGCGATGAGCATCATCCATGACCGACTGCAACAGCTTCCGGTCCTCTTCGCCCATCATGCGAAACGGCGACCCCACGTCTTTGTACCGTCCGCTCTTGATGACGAAGTTCTTCACGCCGATTTTGTCCATGAGCTCTTCAAAATTGGCCAATTGCATAATCACGCCGATACTGCCCGTGAGCGTTCCGGGGTTGGCCAGGATACGGTCGGAGGCCACGGCGATATAATACCCGCCGGACGCCGCCACCGTTCCCATGGAGGCCACGACCGTTTTCTGCTTTTCCGCCCGCACCCGTTTGACCGCATTGTAAATCTCCTGAGAGGCCGCGACCCCGCCGCCCGGAGAATCGATCCGAAGGACAATGGCCTTGACGAGCGGATCATGGCCGTACGACTCCAACTCATCCACGGTGGATCGCGAATCCAGAATGGGGCCTTCGATCCTGACGAGCGCGATGCGCTCCTTACCGACCGTGGCGAGTTCCGGTAACAGCGCGTTCCCCACCACGGCTACCGTCACGGCAACCACCACGATCCAGACGACCCGTCGCCACTTGAAAGGAGGTTTTCTTGAAGGTCCGTCGTCCATAGGCACCAGCCCAGCGTCAATCCTTTACGTCGTTTCCGTTTCTGACGAGGCCGAGATTTCCTGCTCCTGGCCGGCATCGCCCGGGTCGCTTGCCGCCTCGGTTGCCGGGCTCTCCGGTTCCTGCGGACAGTCTTTCACGCTCAAGGCAATTTTCCGTTCTTCACAATCGACTTTCACGATCTTCGCGGTCACCTTCCGGCCTATGACAAAGCTCTCTTCCAGCTTATTCGCCCCATCGGGCCCGACTTCGCTCACGTGGATCAGCCCCTCGACGTCCCCATCCAATTCGACGAACACGCCGAAATCCGCGATCTTGGACACCGTGCCGGAAGCGACGCTGCCCACGTGGTACCTCGCCGGGATGTCCCCTTCCCACGGGTCCGCGGTGAGCTGCTTGTAGCCCAGCGACAACCGCTCTTTTTCTTTGTCGATACGCAAAATGACTGCGGACACCCGTTGCCCTTTCTTGAACAATTCCGAGGGATGCTTGACGTGTCTGGTCCACGACATATCCGAAATATGAATCAGCCCGTCGATGCCTTCGTCCAACCCCACGAAGGCCCCGAAGTCCGTCACGCTTTTGACTTTGCCCTCGATTTGTGTGCCAACCGGGTAGCGGGCCTGAATGACGTCCCACGGATTGGGGGCAGTCTGTTTCATACCCAGAGAAATCTTGCGGCCCTGCTGGTCCACGTGCAGTACTTGCGCGTCGATGGCGTCTCCCACGGCCACGACCCGGGATGGATGGCGCACTTCATGCGTCCAGGACATTTCCGAGACGTGGACGAGCCCTTCGACGCCCGGCTCCAGTTCCACAAACGCGCCATAATCGGTCAGGCTGACGACTTTGCCGCTCACCCGTGACCCTTCGGGGTATTTGGAGGCGATGTTCATCCAGGGGTCGGCCGTCTTTTGTTTGAGCCCCAGGGAGATTCGCCCGGACTCACGGTCGTACTTGAGCACGAGCACCTCCAACCTATCACCCACGGCAAACATATCGGAGGGATGGCCGACCCGTCCCCAGGAAATGTCGGTGATGTGCAGGAGGCCGTCGATGCCGCCCAAGTCCAAAAACGCGCCGTAGTCGGTGATATTTTTCACGGTGCCTTCGAGCAGTTGCCCTTCGGCGAGGGTCGACAACGTGGTTTGCCGGCGCTTGTCCCGCGTTTCTTCCAAGAGGGCCCGGCGGGAAATTACCACGTTGCCGCGCCGGTGATTGATTTTAATGATTTTAAACGGGAAGGTTTTACCGACCAGGCCGTCCAGGTCGCGGACGGGCGTCAGGTCGATTTGCGAACCGGGCAAAAATGCCTTGACCCCGATATCCACCATCATGCCGCCTTTAATGCGCGAGACCACTTTCCCGTGGACTTCCCGCTCCTCCTGATGCGCGACTTCCAGCTCATCCCAGATTTTCATCTTGTCGGCTTTTTCCTTGGAGAGGAGCAAGTTCCCTTCCGCGTCTTCGCGCTGCTCGATGTACACCTGGATGCAGTCGCCGATCGCCAACGTGTCCAGTTCGTCCGGCATGAACTGGTTTGTCGAGATGATGCCTTCGGATTTATACCCGATGTCCACGATCACTCGTTCTTTTTGAATGACTACGACACGGCCTTCCGTGATCGTCCCTTCTTCAAAATTCTTGAAGGTTTCTTCATACAGGGCTTCCAGGGCCCCGCGGTCCATTTCTTCAACGACGTCCGTACTCATTTATGATTCCTAACTTGCGATCGCCTCCCGGCAACCGTTGTTACGGGGATCGAGCCTGAACCGACGTGGAGGCTCAATCTCTCGGGTTCATGTTGTCGGTACCGCCGAATGATCCACGCCGCGCAATTCGGCAATCCGAGCCATTACTGTCTGACTGATCCGTTGATACAATTCTTTTCCCTGGTATTGTCGACATTCCTCTTGAAAATCCATGGACTCCCCAAACGACACTTCCACCGGATGCCGCCTCAGCCATGACGCCCCCATCGGGAGCACCTGATACGTCCCCCTGAGATAGACCGGCACCACGGGACATTGGGCTTGGGCCACCAGCCGCCCGATTCCCGGTTTTCCCGGCTGCAACGCGCCGTCCGTCGTCCGCGTTCCTTCCGGAAAAATGACCACGGCCTTGCCCGCCTTGAGTAACTCCACCGCGGACCCGAACGCTTGGCGATCCCATCGCTCGGTCTTCAACGGAATCCACCCCAGCCAGCGAAGCATGCGACCGACCGGGGGATAGGGGAACAAATTGGCCCGCCCCAGATAAAAGAGGCGGCGCCGGACCCCGCATCCCAATAACGGAATATCCGCGTAACTCGCGTGATTCGCCGCCAACAACACCCCGCCCGCTGCCGGGACGTGTTCAACGCCCCGCGTGCGATACCGCAGGAACACGCGACCGACCACGCGAGTGAGGATCCACAGGACGCCATAGACCACGGTGCTCACGAGTGACCCGGAATCCACGCCATCATGTGTTCCACCACCTGCTCAACCGTCAAGGACGAGGAATCAATCACCACCGCATCGTCGGCCGGTTTCAACGGCGCGGTTGTCCGCGAACGATCGTTGGCATCCCGTTCCTCAATGGCCAGCCGGATGTCAGGCTGGGTTTCGGGATGACCGGCCCGCACCGTCTCCTCATACCGGCGAGTCGTCCGTGTCTCGAGATCCGCCTCGAGAAAAAATTTCACGTCCGCTTCGGGAAACACCCTGGTTCCCGTGTCACGGCCTTCCGCCACGATCCCGCCCTCCCGGCTATACCGTGCCTGAATCGGTAACAGCCGGTCGCGCACATGCGGTAGCGCAGCCACGCTCGACGCCAACCGGCTGATCTCGGGAGAACGCAGTTGAGCGGTGATTTCTTCGTCGTCGATAAAAGTTCGCGTCACCCCCTCATCGAGAGACACGTGAAAATCGATCGAGGACAAGAGCGCCTTCAAGGCCTCGCCGTCGGCGCAATCAATCCCCGCTCGTCGGACCACCCAGGCGACCGCGCGGTAGAGGGCGCCCGTATCAAGATAGGCGTACCCTAAACGCGACGCCAACGCCCGCGCCGTCGTACTTTTCCCCGCCCCGGCAGGGCCGTCAATCGTGATGAGTAAGCCTCGCCTTTGGGCAAACGTCTCCACAGTCCTCGGAAAAGGACATTATTATAGAATTCAATGTGAAATTGTCAATAATTCCAACAGGTTGTCATGAAAATCCGGGAAGGAGGTCGCGATGCAGCCGGTATCGAGGATGATCGTCGGCGCGTCGCCGGTCAAGGCGGCGATCGCCAGTGCCATGGCTACGCGATGGTCGCCATGGCTCATGCAGGTTCCGCCTTTGATGACGGCGCTTCCCTGGAGAATGAATCCGTCCGGGGTTTCCTGAATGGGGACGTTGAGTGTGGTGAGTTCCGCGGCCATGGTATGGATCCGGTCGGTTTCCTTGACGCGTAACTCTTCGGCACCCGTCACGACGGTCCGGCCTTCGGCCAGCGCCGCGGCCACGCAAAAAATGGGAAATTCGTCGATCATTTTGGGGACGCGTGCGGCTTCGATGGTCACGCCGCGCAACGGGGCCGCGCGGGCCACCAGATCACCCACCGGCTCACCGGCCTCTTCCCGCGGGTTGACAATTTGGATGTCGGCGCCCATTTCGCCGAGAATGTCCAAAATCCCCGTCCTGGCCGGATTGAGGCCGACGTTCACGATCCGGACTTCGGAGCCGGGAACCAGGGACGCGCCCACGAGAAAGAACGCGGCGGCGGACAGGTCGCCGGGAACCGACAGATCCTTGGCCGCATAGGTGGGACGACCCGGCAGGACGACGTGACACCCTTCGGTTTCGAGTGGAATCTCCAGATACCGGAACATCCTCTCGGTATGATCCCGGGATTGCAGGGGCTCGGAAAACCGAGTCACCCCATCGGCGAAGAGACCCGCAAAGAGGACCGCTGACTTGATCTGGGCACTCGATACCGGCGATTGATACTCGATGCCCCGTAGGGTCCCTCCCTGGATGGCCAACGGCGCCAATTCCCCCCCTCTTCTGCCCTGGATGGCCGCGCCCATCATACGCAGGGGGTTGACGATCCGTCCCATGGGACGGCGGCGGAGCGAGTCGTCGCCCGTCAGAACCGAAAAAAACGGTTGGCCTGCCAGCACCCCGGCCAACAGGCGAAGGCCCGTTCCGGAATTGCCGCAATCCAACTGCTGCACGGGTTCGGTCAATCCGTTCAATCCCTTGCCCGAGACCCGCACCCGATCCGTTTCGACTTCGATGTCCACGCCCAAGGCTTGCAAGGCATGGAGGGTATTGAGGCAATCTTCTCCGCGGCAATAGCCCGTAATCGTGGCGGAGCCTTCGGCCAAGGCGCCGGCAAGCAAGGCCCGGTGGGTGATGGATTTGTCTCCGGGCACCCGGATCGTCCCGCGCAAGGGGCCTTGCGGCGTGATCGTGAGGGTACTCATTTCAGCCGCCGCCGGGCTTCCCGCGCCTTGGCGATTTCGCGCTCCAGGCCCGGGCCGTCCTTCGCTTGGATCAACGCCTTGAACCGCTGCAAGTGTTTTTCCATGGCTTCGGTCATCGTCAGAAGATTGTCGGCGTTCCACAGAAAAATATCGCGCCACATTTCCGGAGAAGAAGCCGCGATGCGGGTCGTATCCCGCAAGCCGCCGCCGGCATAATCCAACAGGGAACCACGATCGTCGTTCCCTGTTGCCTCGCCCCGTTCTTGAAGATCCATCAAGGCATTCATGAGGACGAAGGCGGCGACGTGCGGCAGGTGGCTGACCGCCCCCAATATCCAGTCGTGCACAAAG
Organism: Nitrospirales bacterium; assembly: GCA_965204475.1. Classification (GTDB taxonomy): domain Bacteria; phylum Nitrospirota; class Nitrospiria; order Nitrospirales; family UBA8639; genus Bin75. Next base: position 1,870,674 of record OZ241988.1, on the reverse strand, counting down.
GGATCGATCGACCGGACGATGCAGCCCATGGCTTCCCAGACGTGCTGCACCGTGAGGAGCGCTTGGGGATCGGTGTTCGCCGTCGGCGTGATCAGACACAAGGCATTGGTAAACAAATCAACGGACCCTTCCCCGACCCCGGACGATTCCTTCCCGGCGATGGGATGCGCGCCCACGAAATGCACACCGTCCGGAACCAGGGATTCCACCTGTTCCACCAAGGGACCCTTGACGCTTCCCGCGTCGCTGACGATCGTTCCGGGCTCCAGGAGGTGTCCCCACTCCTTGAGATGCCCGGCGTAACTTTCCACGGGCGTGGCGAGAATGACCAACTCCGTTCCCGGCATCGCCGCCTTGGGATCACGTTCGAACGCATCGATGGCCCCGCGTTGCACGGCCAATTCCAGATTGCCCAGACTCCGGCCCACGCCGACGACGCGGTCCGCCAGCCCCTGACGCTTCAGGATCATCCCCATGGAGCCCCCGATCAAGCCGACTCCCACGATCGCAACTTGTTTGAAATGGACGGTCATGGTCTGAAGAAGAAACGGCAGTGCGTCACGAGGAGATTGAAAACCACAAGCTACAATTCTCGTCCCACGGCCTGTGCAAGGAGTTTCAGGTCGTTCATCAATTCCTTGAACCGACTGGGTTTGAGCGATTCCTCGCCGTCGCAGAGGGCGCATTCCGGATTGGAATGAACCTCAATCAGAAGCCCGTCGGCACCCGCGGCAACGGCGGCCTTGGCCATGGGAGCCACGAGGTTCCATTTGCCCGTCGCATGACTGGGATCCACGATCACCGGCAAATGCGACAGTTCTTTCAACGTGGGCACCGCGGCCAGGTCCAGCGTATTGCGATACTGGGTTTCAAAGGTGCGAATGCCGCGTTCACACAACATCACGTTGCGATTGCCGCGGGAGACGATGTATTCGGCCGACAATAAAAATTCCTTGATCGTGGCGGAAAGCCCTCGCTTTAACAGAACCGGCTTGTCATAGGCCCCGACTTCCTTGAGCAATTCGAAGTTCTGCATGTTCCGGGCCCCGATTTGAATCACGTCGGCTTTTTCCAGAAACACGTCCGTGTCGCGGGGATCCAAAATTTCGCTGACCACGGGCATCCCCGTCTGTTTCTTCGCTTCCACCAAAAAATCGAGTCCTTCCCGACCCAGGCCTTGAAACGAATAGGGCGAGGTGCGCGGTTTGTACGCGCCGCCACGCAGGATCGCGCCCCCGGCGGCTTTGACGTCATGCGCAATCCCCACCGTCACTTCCAATTTCTCGACGGCGCAGGGGCCGGCCATCACCACCAACCGGTTGCCGCCCACCGTGACCCGATCCACCGCGACCGTCGAGTCCTGGGGTTGAAATTCCCGGCCAACCAGCTTCCATGGCGTCAATATGGGCGTCACGCTTTCCACGCCGGGGAAAACAGTGAGCGGTTGGTGTTCCAACAGGCGTTCGTCACCGATCACCCCGATGATGGTGCGTTCCTCGCCACGGGACATTTGCGATTTCAGACCCAGTTCCCGGAGACGATCCGTGACGTGGTCGATGTCCTCTTCCGTGGCAGTCGGCTTGAATACGATAATCATCGGGAATCCTTATCCATCGCCAGGTGGAAGGGTCTCCAGCACGTGGCTCAGGGCCTTGAGGAAGCGACGGTTCTCCTCCGGTTGCCCGATCGTCACGCGAAGCATCGACCCGCAAATATGCCGGACGATGACCCCTTCTCGAAGAAGCCGGTCGAATACGGCACGGCCGTCCCGGTGCGTGTCGAAATACAGAAAGTTGGCCTGGCTGGGAAGAGGCTCCAACCCCAATGCGCGAAGCCCGTTGTCCACCGACGCCATTTCCGCTTCATTGAGCGCGCGACTGGCGGCCACGTGTTGTTCGTCACTCAACGCGGCCCGGGCCGCGAATTGCGCCAGGGTATTGGCGTTGAATGGGTTTCGCACGCGATGCAGATAGTCGACGATTTCCGGGGTCGTGATCCCGTATCCGATACGCAACCCCGCCAATCCGTAAATTTTTGAAAACGTCCGTAACACCACCACCGGCCGGTTTTGTCGAACGTAGTCGAGCGTGTCTGGATACTGCGGGTCCCGGACGTATTCATAATAGGCTTCGTCGAACACCACGATCACGTCATCCGGGACCGCGGCCATGAACGCCCGGACTTCATCGCGGGTTACCATGGTGCCCGTAGGATTGTTGGGATTGCAGACGAACACCACCCGCGTTCGATTGGTCACGGCTCGCGCCATGGCCGGGAGATCGTGACGCCAGTCTTTCAAGGGAACTTCCACGCAGGCCCCATGGCCGCCGGTCACCGCGAGCTTGTACATGACGAAGGTATGATCCGCCATGACGGCTTCCTCGCCGGGTGATAAGAACGTCTTGACCAACAGGCTGATGATTTCATCGGACCCGTTGCCCACGACGATCTGATTACCGGACACCTTCCACCGGTCGGCCAGCGCGCGGGTGAGATGATGCGCCCCGCCGTCCGGATAGAGATGGACGGTCTCTTTTCCTGCATCCAATGCCGCAAGCGCCTTGGGGGAAGGACCGAGCGGATTTTCATTGGACGCGAGCTTCACGGCATCGCGAATGCCCAATTCCCGCTCCAATTCATCCAGGGGCTTCCCCGGGGAGTATGGAACGAGCTTGGCTATATCGGGGTGTATTCGGATAGGCATTGGCAACTCACGCTTTCGTTCTCGTCGCGCCTCTTTTTCACGTGAGACGGGCGGCGTCTACCTTTTCGTCAGGAATAGGCGGGATACGAACCGAGAACTTTCAGGAACAAACACCGGCCCTTCAGTTCCTCGATGGTCCGGCGGATCCGGTCTTCTCGTATATGGCCCTCGATATCGACAAAAAAGATATATTCCCAGGCCTTGCGACGCGAAGGCCTTGACTCGATTTTCGTCATGCTGATGCCGTTGGAGGCAAAGGGCCGCAGCAGATCATAGAGCGCGCCGGCCTTATCCTTGACCGACAGCATGACGGACGTCTTATCCTTGCCAGTAGGCTCGGCGCCATGCCGGCACAACACCAGGAACCTCGTGTAGTTGTTGATGTTATCCTCGATGCGTGATTTCAACACGTGCAAGCCGTACATGTTGGCTGCCAGTTCGGACGCAATGGCCGCCGCACGCGGCTCCTCTCTGCACCGTTCGGCCGCGCGCGAGGTACTCGGAGCCTCCACCATCGGCACCTCGGCCATATTGGTCTTCAACCAATTCCGGCACTGCGCCAAAGCGTGAGAATGTGAATAAATCTTCTCGACGTCCTCGATCCGCTCACTCTGCGACATGAGGTGATGGGAAATCTCCAGCATGACTTCCCCGTAGATCATCAGGTTGGAGTCGATAAACATGTCGAGGGTATGATTCACCACGCCTTCGGTCGAGTTTTCGATCGGCACGACCCCATAGATCGCGCGGTCGCGTTCCACGGCATCAAAGACTTCCTGAATTCCGCTGACCGGCACGTACTGGGCGGAGTCGCCGAATTTTCCCAGGGCCGCCAAATGCGTAAACGTGGCCGGAGGGCCTAGGTACGCCACGGTCTGCGTGCCTTCCAACGACAGCGAGGCGGACATGATTTCCCGGTACACCGGACGAATCGCTTCGTTGGGAAAGGGGCCGGCATTCTGACGCACCAGCCGTTCCACGACGAAGGCCTCTCGCCCGGCAGTGTGCAGCAGGGCCTGCGGGTCCGCTTTCCGCTTCGCTTTGCCGATCGTGATGACGTGACCGGAGCGCTCATTGAGCAGCCGGAGAATCTCATCGTCCAGCCTATCAATTTCCTTGCGGGATTCGTCTATTTGTTGTTGTTCCGACATACCATGACCTGGGAAACGGCGCTGTATGATTGAGCATACGCAGACGCTCCCATCTTTGCAAGAAAACCGCGTCATCAGTCGACTCAACCGCAAAGAATGGATCGAAAAAGACGGCGAAGACCTGCCTCAAAATTCGAAACTGGAAATGGCCGGGGGAAATAGAGTAATCTCGCCTCTTCGCTTTGCCCGGCATGACAGATTCGGGGTATTGTCGTATCAAGCTTCCGTCATCCCCGACTCGATCGGGGATCCAGGGTGTTTTCTTCGTTCGTGAAGACCGGGACGGCACCCTTCGGCTTCGCTCAGGACAGGCTCCGGCCGTCCCCTACTTTTATGACATGACAAATCAACGGATACTGGAATTGAGCGGTTTCGACGCCGCGATTTTTGACCTCGACGGGGTCATCACCAAAACCGCGGCCGTTCATTCGGCTGCGTGGAAACACCTGTTTGATGCTTATCTTCAACAGCGAGCCGATCAAATAGGTGAACCGTTTCAAGCCTTCGACTCCGTCAAAGACTATTGCGAATACGTCGACGGCAAGCCCAGGTATGACGGCGTGACCAGTTTTTTGGCCTCCCGCGGCATCACGCTGCCTCATGGAGACCCCTCGGACCCGCCGGAGCACGAGACCGTCTGCGGGCTGGGAAACCGTAAAAACGCCCAGTTTCTGAAGACCCTTCACGAAAATGGAGTGAACGTGTTTCCCTCGACCGTCGCGCTCATGCGACTGCTCAAATCTCTGGGCAAAAAAACCGCGATCGTCACGGCCAGCGAAAACGGCCGGGCCATTGTCGAGGCCGCGGGCGTGACGGATCTTTTCGAGGTGATGGTGGATGGCCGGGATGCCCGCGCCTTGAGCCTGCGAGGGAAACCGCACCCCGACACTTTCTTGAGAGCCGCCGAATGTTTGGAGATCCGGCCTCAACGAGCCGTCGTGTGTGAAGATGCGTTGGCCGGTGTGGAAGCCGGTCGAGCCGGAGGTTTCGGCCTGGTCGTGGGCCTTGATCGCGTCGGACAGGCCGACGCCTTGTACACCCATGGCGGAGACGTGGTCGTCCCAGATTTGGAGGAACTCGTCGTCCGGGATGAAGCCGGGATCACGTGGCGTAGCGCCACGGCCTTGCCGTCTGCACTCGACCGGTTTGAAGACGTACTGGCACGATTCGATCGACAACCGGTGGTGGTGTTTCTGGATTACGACGGCACCCTGACCCCGATCGTGGACCGGCCCGAGTTGGCCGTGTTGGCTCAGGACGTGCGGGACGTCATGGACGCATTGAGCCGTCATTGTCCGGTCGGGATCATCAGCGGTCGGGACCGAAAGGACGTCACCAACCTCGTCAACCTGAACTCGTTGATCTATGCGGGCAGCCATGGATTTGATATTGCCGGGCCGGAACGCTTCGCCCTGTCTCATGAAGTCGGGACGCAATTTTCCAAGGCGCTCGATCACGCGGAGAACGTGCTTCGGCCCCTCCTTGAACCCATTGCCGGCTCCTTGATCGAGCGCAAAAAATTTTCCATCGCGGTGCACTATCGCCTCGTTGCTCCCGACGACGTGTCACGGGTTGAAGAGGCCGTCACCCGGGTCATGGCCGAGTCTCCCGACCTCCGGCGCTCGGCAGGCAAGATGGTCTTTGAACTTCAACCGCAACTCGACTGGGACAAAGGGAAAGCCCTGTTGTGGTTGCTGGAAGGGATGAAATGGAAGGAGCACCGGTATGTTCCCGTGTATATCGGCGACGATCTCACGGACGAACACGCGTTTCGTGAGCTGGTCGATCGTGGCGTGGGGATCGTGGTGGAGCACGGCTCCCGTTTTTCCTCGGCCTCCTATTCATTGCAAGACCCTCACGAGGTAAAAGAATTTCTCATGCGATTGGGGCGGCACCTGGAAAGCCATACGCCATGAGCGACTGGTTGTTGATCTACGACGGATTCGATCCCGCCAAGGAACGCCTGCGCGAAGCCCTCTGTACGCTGGGCAACGGGTACTTTGCCACCCGAGGGGCGGCTTCCGAAGCGAATGCCGATGCCACGCATTACCCGGGGACCTACCTGGCAGGCGGATACAACCGGTTGCAGACCGAGATCGAAGGCCGGACGATCGAGAATGAAGATCTCGTGAACCTGCCGAATTGGCTGGTCCTGACCTTTCGCCATCCCGGCGAGGATTGGTTCGACCTCACGTCCGTGGATCTGCTTTCGTACCGGCAGACCCTCGACCTGAAGGCCGGAGTCCTTCATCGTTCGTATCAATTTCAGGACCGCCAAGGGCGAAAGACCACGGTGCGCTCCCGACGGTTCGTCCACCTGGGTGATCCGCATCTCGCCGGGTTGGAGGTCGTGATTACCCCTGACAACTGGTCCGGCCCGTTGGAGATTCATACCGGTCTCGACGGCCGGGTTCGCAACACCGGCGTGCCACGCTACCAGGCCCTGAACAGCCTCCACTTATCCCCCCTGGAAGCCTCCGCGTTCAGCCACGACGGGATCTTTCTGTGTACGGAGACGACTCAATCGAAAGTCCGCATCGCCCAAGCCGCGCGCACCGGGCTTTTTCCCGATGCGGCCTGGGCAGACCTGCCCAGGACCCTGGTGCAGGACCGGGACTACATCGGACAGGAATGTACGATTTCGATGACGGAAGGTCAGCCCCTGACCGTTGAAAAAATCGTGACGTTGTATACCTCCCGGGATCACGGCATTTCGGAATGCGGAGAGGAGGCCCGCGATGCCCTCATGCACGCCGGCAGGTTCGAGGACCTGCTCCGGTCGCATACGCAGCACTGGGATCAGGTCTGGCAGGAGTGCGACCTGGGCCTCCAGGGCGGCGAAGGCTCCCAACTCACGCTCCGGTTGCACCTCTTCCACCTGCTGCAAACGGTCTCTTCGCATACGATCGAGTTGGACGCGGGCGTCCCCGCGCGGGGATGGCACGGCGAGGCGTATCGGGGGCACATATTCTGGGATGAACTGTATATTTTTCCCGTGTTGACCCTGCGTTTCCCGGCCCTGACCAAGGCGCTGCTGTTGTACCGGCATCGACGTCTCGAACAGGCCAAGCGGAACGCCGCACAGGCCGGATTTAGCGGGGCCCTGTATCCGTGGCAAAGCGGCAGCAACGGCCGTGAAGAAAGCCAGATCCTGCACCTGAACCCCAAATCCGGCCGTTGGATCCCGGACCACAGTACGCTCCAACGACACGTGAACGCGGCCATTGCCTATAACATCTGGGAGTACGCCGAAGCCACCGACGACTGGGAGTTTCTCTCAGGCTACGGCGCGGAAATGTTCCTGGAGATCGCCAGGTTTTGGGTCAGCGCGACCTCCTACAATCCCGACAAGGAACGCTATGAGATCTTGCGGGTGATGGGGCCCGATGAATACCACGATCAGTATCCGGATGCCGAAACCCCCGGTTTGGACAACAATGCCTACACCAACCTCATGGTGGTGTGGATCCTGTGCCGGGCATTGGAACTGCTGGACCGGCTCGCGGCGTCGAGCCGGACCGAGGTGCGGGACCTCCTGCACGTCAGCCCCACCGAGATCGCCTTGTGGGAAGACATCAGCCGGAAGATGTTCGTGCCCTTTCACGAGCAGGGGATCATCAGTCAATTCGAAGGCTATGAGGCGTTAAAGGAATTCGAGTGGGAGCGCTACCGGCAACAATACGGGGACATTCACCGGCTGGACCGTATTCTCGAAGCCGAAGGGGATTCCACGAATCGCTACAAACTCTCCAAACAGGCCGACGTGCTGATGCTCTTTTATCTGTTCTCCGCGGAGGACGTGCGTTCCCTGTTCGACAGGTTGGGCTATCCGTTCCAGCCGGACAGCATTTCCCTGAACGTGGAGTACTACTCGGCGCGAACGGCCCACGGGTCTTCCCTCAGCCGGGTGGTGCATGCCTGGGCCATGACGAGGTCCGACCCGGAACTCGCCTGGGAACTGTTCAAGGATGCCCTGGGCGTGGACGTGTCCGACCTGCAAGCCGGCACCACCGCGGAAGGCATTCACACGGGCGCCATGGCCGGAACGGTGGATCTGATGCAACGCGCCTATACGGGGTGGGAAACCAGGGACGGCACGCTCTGTTTCAATCCCTGCCTCCCGTCGGCGGTGGAAGCCCTCCACCTCCGGCTGAGGTATCGCGGGCACTCCCTGGACGTGTCCGTGACCCCGGACACCTTTCAACTTGCCTCACGCCCGGGTCTTGCAACGCCAATTCAGGTTTCCATCAAAGACCAATCCCAAACTCTCACGCCCGGGCACACCATCAAGACGATCCTGTAGCCGCCGGGCCGTGTCATACCACGGCCCGGCGCCATGATCGTCGGAGTTTCTTACAATCGACTCAATTCGTGTTGTTCCACGGCCGACGACACGGCCCTCACCAAACGATCCTTCCCGATCGGTTTCATGAGAAAATCTTTCACCCCGTCACGAATCATCCCCGCCAACTTTTCAGACCGGAGCACGTAGGATTGTATTTCCCTTTCCCGTTGAATCAGCAGCCACAAGAGCTTTGACGCGGCTCCACTCAGCACCTGGGTCCGTTCATGCTTGTTCGAGGCGATCCGCGTCTCCATGGCCGGGTCGCCGGTGACGTCGATAAGCAGATCCACGTTTTCGTGGCGTATCAGATTCATCGGCTCAGCCACGACCGGAATCTCGAATTCCTGAGCGAACGATAACCCCGGCGCTCCGGGATCCTTGTCCGTGATGCCCACCACCTGGGCGTCCGGGAGATGCAGGAACACGTCGAGCAGCGCCCGCCCGCCTTTCCCCGCCCCTATGATGCCGATACGAATGGCCGAAGAACCCGAAGCTTCTTGATCGATCATGCCCGTCAAGGCTATTAAAGGAATGTGCGGGAATTGGGATTTAAAATAGTTCAGGGATCCGACACCCAACTTCTTGTCGATATCCGTAATCACCACGTCGAGCAACAACGGATTTTCACCTTCCTTGACCACGTCGATTGCCCGGTCTTCCGTATCGGCCTCCAATACGTCGAACCCTGCCGCTTCCAGGGTCGTGCGCAGTTCTTCGCAAATACCGGGGTCGTCCTCTATGAGCAAGACGCGGCCGTTTCCCGGTTTGGAACCAAACATTGCAGCAGTTTTAGGTTCAGTCATGATGATCCCTCCTTGATGAAAAAGCCCATGATGACTTTACCTTCCCCGCACCGTGCCCCTAATCGAGGGACCGAATTCCGGTTTTCCGACCTCGTCGAATCCCTCGACCGTTCACGCGCGGAAAGGATCCGGTTTCGTGATCAGGTAAGAAAACTAAAAAAGCCCTTTGGATCTTTCACAATCCAAAGGGCTTTGTCTCGATCTTGTTCGCCGCAGGATGTCAATGTCCAGGAAACTACCCCATCACCTGCCTCTTTCGTCAAGAATGTTTCTCTTACTAAAATGATAAACCCGTCTTCCCGAACAGTCAATAAAGAAGCTCGCTCGTACCCAGCGTTTTAGCTGCATTCTCCAGCAGTGGATTGGTAGAATGGCGCATTGCCGATCGCACCAGCGTCCATGAATGTCGTTGAACCGATGCCCCATCCGTTTCACCCGGTGACGCCCCCGGCGAGGACGAAGCCAGAGACAAGTTGAAGATGATGACGCAGCAACACCGAGACGCTCCTGACCGGCACCTGTGTCTGGTGGACGGGTCCGGCTTCCTGTTCCGGGCGTTCCATGCGCTCCCGATAATGACCCGAGCGGACGGGACACCCGTGAACGCCGTGCTCGGGTTTACCAACATGTTGCTCAAACTGCTGGACGACCTGCAGGCCTCGCACGTGGCCGTGCTTTTCGATTCGGCCCGGGAGTCTTTTCGCAACGAGATTTTTCCCGAGTACAAAGCCAATCGACCCGACCCGCCCGACGAACTGATCCCCCAATTCCCGTTGGTGCGAGACGCCACCCGGGCGTTCAACGTGGAATGTATCGAACGGCCCGGCTTCGAAGCGGACGACCTGATTGCCACCTATGCGCGACATGCCCTGGCTGACGGGTTGGACGTCATGATCGTGTCCTCGGACAAGGACCTGATGCAGTTGGTGTCCGATCGGGTCAGCATGTTCGATGCCCTCAAAAACCGGAGGATCGGCCCGGCCGAAGTCGAGGAAAAATTCGGCGTGGGCCCGGAGCGTGTGGTTGACGTGCAAGCCTTGGCAGGCGATTCCACGGACAACGTGCCCGGGGTCCCGGGCATCGGCGTGAAAACCGCGGCTCAACTCATTCAAGCCTACGGCGACCTGGATTCCCTGCTCGCGCGGGCGTCCGAAATCAAACAACCGAAGCGCCGCCAAAGCCTCATCGATTTTGCCGAACAGGCCAGGCTTTCGCGAGAACTGGTGCGTTTACGCGATGACGTGCCCACGGACGTGCCGGTGTCCGAGTTGCGACGCCAGGCCCCGGACCCTTCAGAGTTGCTGACCTTTCTCAATGAACAGGGCTTCAGGTCGGTCATCGCCAAAGTGCAAAGCCGGCTGGCGGCGTCCGGGGAAGCCGTGCCCGAGACCGAAAAGGCTCAGCCGGCCGCCACACGTTATGAGTTGGTCCAATCCCCTGAGGTCCTGCAAGACTGGGTTACCCGGGCGCGCTACGCCGGCGCCGTGGCGATCGATACGGAAACCACGTCGCTGGATGAAAGCCGTGCGGCATTGGTCGGCATTTCCCTGTGCGTGCAACCCGGTCACGCGTGCTACGTTCCCCTCGCACACCGGCTTCCCGAGCCTGCATCCGATCCGGAGGTTTTGCCATCTGCGAGTGAGCAACCTGCCTCTTCACAACCGGAACCGCTCAACCAAATCCCGCTGGACGCGGCGCTGGATCTCCTGCGTCCGCTCTTCGCCGATCCGTCGGTGCTCAAAATCGGCCACAACCTGAAATACGACATGGTGGTGCTTCGACGATACGACGTCGTCGTTTCACCGCTGGACGACACCATGCTGATGTCCTACGTCCTGGACGGGGGCAGCCACGGCCACGGCATGGATGAATTGGCCGCGCTGCATTTGGACCACCGGACCATCGCGTTCAAGGACGTGACCGGCACGGGCAAATCACAAGTGACCTTTGATTTGGTCCCGCTGGACCGGGCCTTGGCTTATGCCGCGGAAGACGCGGACGTGACCTTGCGGCTTCACCGGTTGCTCAAACCCCGGCTGCCGGCCGACCGCATGGTGACACCATATGAAACCCTTGAACGACCCCTGGTGCCGGTCCTGGCCGGCATGGAAGCCGAGGGCATTCACGTCGATCGTGCGAAACTGGAACAACTCAGCCGGGAATTCGCGGAACGCCAAGCCGCATTGGAACAGGACATTTACCGGCTGGCCGGTCACGAATTCAACGTGGGTTCCCCGAAACAATTGGGTGAGGTCCTGTTTGACGAACTGCGCCTGGAGGGCGGGCACAAGGGGAAATCCGGCGCCTATGCCACCGGCGCCGACGTGCTGGAATCCCTGGCTGCCGAAGGACACGAACTGCCGGCCACGGTGCTGGAATGGCGACAGCTCGACAAACTGAAGAGCACGTATACCGACGCCCTGGTCGAACAGATCAACCCGCGAACGGGTCGGGTGCATACATCCTTTGCCATGGCCGCCGCATCCACCGGCCGCCTGTCTTCCACGAATCCCAACCTGCAAAACATTCCCATTCGGACCGAAGACGGCAGAAAAATCCGCCACGCTTTCGTGGCCGAACCCGGACGGGTTCTGCTGTCCCTGGACTACTCCCAAATCGAACTCAGACTCCTGGCTCACATCGCCGGAATCGACGCGTTGAAACGTGCATTCCACGAAGGCCTGGACATTCATGCCCTGACCGCCGCTCAGATGTTCGGGGTCGACGCCGGCGAGGTGGACCCGGCGATGCGGCGTCGAGCCAAGGCCATCAACTTCGGTATCATCTACGGGATCAGCGCGTTCGGGCTGAGCCGTCAACTGGACATTTCCAACGAGGAAGCCGCGGCGTACATGAAAGCCTATTTCGAACGATACCCGGGCATCCAGGAGTACATGACCCGGACCAAACAATTCTGTCGCGAACACGGATACGTGGAAACGCTCTTCGGGCGCAGATGCCACATCCCGGGCATCCACGACAAGAATGCCGCGCGACGCAATTTCGCCGAACGCGCGGCCATCAACGCCCCGATCCAGGGCACGGCCGCGGACGTGCTGAAACGCGCCATGATCCGCGTGCCCCCGGCCCTGGCGCGGAATCGCCTCGACACGCGAGCGCACATGCTGTTGACGGTCCACGATGAATTGCTCTTCGAAGTCGACGACGCAATCGTCGATCAAACGGCCGGGGTGGTGAAATCCGTCATGGAATCCGCGTGCCTGCCCGCGCTTCAGCTATCGGTGCCGCTGACGGTGGACGTGGGACAGGGCCATTCCTGGGGCGAGGCGCATTGAGAAGTTTGTCACAACTCAACGGAACTCTTTAGAATTTCCTGGCATGAAGATTGCCACGTGGAACGTGAACTCCATCAACGTCCGGCTGCCGCACGTGACGGCGTATCTGAGAGCGGTGAGCCCCGACGTCCTGCTGCTCCAGGAATTGAAATCCACGGACGAGCGGTTCCCTCACGCCGAGATTGAAGACCTCGGCTACCACGTCGCACTCGTCGGGCAGAAAACCTTCAATGGCGTAGGGATTTTGGCGAAACAGCCCATTGAAGTGGAACAACGCACACTGCCCGGCGATTCGACCGATGTGAACGCGCGGTACCTCGAAGCCCTCATCGGAACCGTCCGCGTCGCGTCTATCTATCTGCCGAACGGCAATCCCATCGACACGGACAAATTTTCCTACAAGCTGGCGTGGATGGATCGCCTGATCGCCCACGTTCGCACCCTGCTGGCGTATGAGGAGCCGTTGGTGTTGGCGGGCGACTATAACGTCTGTCCCACGGATGACGACGTGTACGACCCCGAGGGATTCGCCCATGACGCGCTCTGTCACCCCGAAACCCGCGCCCGCTTTCAGACCTTGTGTTACCTGGGCTTCACCGATGCGATTCGAGCCCAACATCCGCAGGTAGGCGTGTATACGTTTTGGGATTATCAGGCCGGGTGTTGGAATAAAGACCAGGGGTTACGGATCGACCACTTGCTCCTCTCTCCCCAGGCGGCCGACCGGCTCGTCGACTCCGGGGTGGACAAGGGCCCCCGCGGGAAAGAAAAGCCTTCGGACCATACGCCCGTCTGGTGTGAGTTGCAGGTGGAGAGGTAACGGGATACCGGCCTTCACGGGCCGGTCAGGTCTGCCGAACTGGCAACGATGGCGCCGGCTTCCTGCATGGCCTCCAAAGCTCGATCGGCATCCCCGGGCTCCACGTCGATCCCACGCACGCCGTCACTGAAGACCACGACGCGAAAGCCCAAGCGACAGGCATCCAGGACCGTTTGTTTCACGCAATAGTCCGTGGCCAGCCCGAGCACGTACAGGGTCTGCGCCCCCAAATCTTCCAGGCGCTCGTCCAACGTGGTCCCGTCAAACCCGGAATAGGCTTCCTTTTTCGGGTTCGTGGCCCCGGACACGATCAACGTGCCGGGCGGCATTTTCAAATCCGGATGGAACTGGGACCCCAATGATCCTTGCACGCAATGTGGCGGCCACGGTCCGCCCTGTTCCTGAAACGAACAGTGGTCCGGCGGATGCCAATCCCGCGTGGCGACAATCCCGTACCCCTGCGCGGCAAACGACCGAATCCAGTCATTGGCCACGGGGATGACGTGATCCCCCTCAGGAACCGGCAATGCTCCCCCCGGACAAAAGTCATTCTGCAGGTGAACCAGCAGCAGCACGGTCTTGCGGTCCGGTGGCGGCACGGCCGCACGATTCTTCCGCTCTGATTGAGATTTCGTGAGTTTCATCGGGCCAACCGATTAGTTACGCCACGATCTCCGTGCCGATTCCCTTGTCCGTGAAAATCTCCAGCAAAATGGCATGCTCAACCCGGCCGTCGATAATGTGGGCCTTTTGCACGCCGGCTTCGATGCCGGTCAAACAGGCCCGCACTTTGGGCAGCATGCCTTCACTGATCGTGCCCTTCTTCACCATGCGTTCGACGTCTTTTCTGGATAAGGTGGACACGTGCCGGTTGTTGGCGCCCCGAATGCCTCGCACGTCGGTGAGCATCAAGAGTTTTTCGGCTTTCAACGCGCCGGCCACGGCGCCAGCCACGAGGTCCGCATTGATGTTGTGTGGTTTCCCTCTGCGATCGACGCCGATGGGGGCGATGACCGGAATCAGATTCTCCTGCTGCAATTTCGTGATGATCTGCGGTTCGATGTGGTCGACCTCTCCCACGAAGCCATACTCTTCCTCCGCCTGACCGTGGGGCTCGTGGCTCAACCCCTGTGCCCAGGCTTTCGCGGAAAACGGTTTGCACACGATGAACTGCGCGTCCTTTCCGGTAATCCCGACGGCCTTCCCCCCGTGTTGATTGAGCATCGTCACGATTTCCTTGTTGATTTTTCCGCCCAGGACCATTTCGACCACGTCCATGGTGGCTTGATCCGTGACCCGAACGCCCCGCTTGAAGGTCGGCTTCATGCCCAACCGGGACAGCATTTGATCGATCTGCGGCCCGCCCCCATGCACGATCACGGGATTGAGTCCGACGTATTTCATCAACACCACGTCTTCGGCAAAGCCGTCTTTCAGTTCATCCTGAATCATGGCCTTGCCGCCGTATTTGATGACGATGGTCTTTCCCGCAAACGTCCGAATGTAGGGGAGCGCCTCGACGAGGACGTCGGCTTTTTTGATCAGTCTGTTCATGGTTCGTCCCGGGGCCGGCCGGCGTTTCTACAGAATGTACCGGCTCAGATCCTGATCCTTCACGATCTCCTTTAAATGCTCGTTCACGTAGGGCGCGTCGATCACCACTTTTTTCTCTTGCAGTTCCTGCGCCTCAAAGGAAACTTCTTCCAGCAACCGCTCCACAATCGTGAAGAGCCGGCGCGCGCCGATGTTTTCCGTTCGATCATTGACCTCGACGGCAATGGCCGCAATGGCGTCGATGCCTTCCCGGGTAAAATCGAGCGTAATGCCTTCGGTTTCCATCAAGGCCTGATATTGTTTCACCAAGGCATTCCGGGGTTCCGTCAGGATGCGCACCAGGTCTCCCCTAGTCAAGGCTTCCAACTCGACCCGAATGGGGAACCGGCCCTGCAACTCGGGAATCAAATCGGTCGGCTTGGCCACGTGAAACGCCCCGGCGGCAATAAACAGAATATGGTCGGTCTTCACCGGCCCGTATTTGGTATTGACGGTCGCCCCTTCGACAATCGGCAGCAAATCTCGCTGCACGCCTTCCCGTGACACATCGGGCCCCGCGTGCTTCTCCCGACCGGCAATTTTATCGATTTCATCCAAAAAGACGATGCCGGATTGCTCGACCCGTTCGATGGCGTCGCGCGTCACCTCGTCCATGTCAATCAGTTTTTGCGCTTCTTCCTGCACAAAATATTTCAGGGCATCGGGAATCTTCATGACCCGGTCTTTCTTCTTCCCGGGCATCAACCCGCCCAGCATGTCGCGCAGGTGATTTTCGAGTTCTTCCATGCCTCCGACGTTGGAGATAATCCCGACCGGCAGCCCGCGTTCCTTGATTTCGATTTCCACGGTCCGGTCATCGAGCCGGCCTTCCCGTAATTGCTTGCGGAGTTTTTGTCGCGTGCTGTCACCCGCCGCCGGTTGCCCCGGGCCATCCTCCTGCCCCTCCGCGGTTCGAGACGCACTCGGAGGAAGCAACAAATCGAGTACGCGATCTTCGGCCATGTCTTCGGCCTTCCGTTCGACTCGCTGCAGCGACGAACTTTTCACCAGGTTGACCGACTGTTCGGTGAGGTCGCGGATGATCGATTCCACGTCGCGTCCCACGTACCCCACTTCGGTAAATTTCGACGCCTCGACTTTAATGAACGGGGCATCGGCCAGTTTGGCCAATCGCCTGGAAATTTCCGTCTTGCCCACGCCCGTGGGTCCGATCATGACGATGTTTTTCGGGAAAATTTCCTCGCGCAATTCCGGGCTGAGTTGCTGGCGGCGCCATCGATTCCGCAACGCGATCGCCACCATCCGTTTGGCGTCACGTTGCCCGATCACGTACCGGTCAAGCACTTCGACGATTTCGCGAGGCGCCAAGCTGTCGAGTTTCACCGCCGGGGAGTCGGGATTCATGAGGATGCCTTCAATTCTTCAATCACGATTTCGTGATTCGTGTAGATATCGATGCCGCCGGCAATGCGCATGGCCTTGTCGACAATTTCCGCCGAGGTCAAGGAAGAATTGTCCATGAGCGCACGAGCCGCGGCCAGCGCATATGGTCCGCCCGATCCGATAGCGAGAATTCCGTCTTCCGGTTCCACGACGTCGCCGGTGCCGGAAATGAGAAAGGACCGATCCATGTCCGCAACGGCCAGCAGCGCTTCGAGGCGACGCAGCACGCGATCCGTCCGCCAGTCTTTCGCCAACTCGACCGCGGCCCTGGTCAGATTGCCTCGATATTCTTCCAATTTCTCCTCGAATTTTTCAAATAAGGTAAAGGCGTCCGCCGTGGCTCCGGCAAAACCCGCGATCACCTGATCGTGATGGAGACGGCGGACCTTGCGGGCGTTGGCCTTCATCACCGTGGTCCCGACCGTTACCTGGCCGTCGGACCCCATGGCTACCGTTCCATCCCGGCGAACGGACAGAATCGTAGTTGATCGAATTTTCATGAAGATTTCCTCGGGGTTGCGGGCTTGGCTCCCTTCACGCTCCCGGACCGCGGATGGGCCTGATCGTACACTTCCATCAAGCGATCCGTGGCCAAGTGCGTGTATTTCTGTGTGGTGGCCAACGACGCGTGCCCGAGCATTTCCTGGATGACCCGGAGGTCGGCCCCTTCATCCAATAAATGCGTGGCATACGAATGCCGAAAGGTATGTGGGGTCACGGTTCCCACCTGTAAGCGGTCGGCGTAACGCCGGACGATCCGCTCCACGCTCCGGACCGACAACCGGCCGCCTCGATTGTTTCGAAACACCGGGCCGTCAGCCGGCTTCACCGTGAGAGTCGAGGCCGCGTCCTTGTCCGCCGGGCTCACCCGCATCGGTGTTACTGCGAGATAGTCTTGGATCGCCTGGACCGCCACCTGCCCGATCGGCACCAGACGTTCTTTTTTGCCTTTGCCCCTCAACCGCACCATCCCTTCATCGAGACTCAGATCGCTCCAATTCACCCCCACCAGTTCGCTCACCCGTGCGCCCGTGGAATAGAGGGTTTCCAGAATAGCCTGATCCCTGGCGGTGTAAGTCCCCTCATCGGCATCCGGAGACTCCATCACCCGTTCCGCCTCGTCTTTCGTGAGGACCCGGGGCAAGCGTTGCCCCAACCGAGGAGACCGAACGTGCGCAACGGGATTACTCGGCACTTCCCCGCGGCGGTGTAAAAATTTGAAGAGGCTGCGCAACGTCGCGAGCTTCCGCGCCTGCGACGACTTTTTATCCTTTCGCTCGGCCAACCACACCAGAAACCGGCGAACCAGGGACGCGTCGATCCCGGCCGGTTCCGGCACCGCCTCCGCGTCGGTTTTGAGAAAGGCCACAAATTGTCGCAGATCAGACGTATAACTGCGAATCGTTTCCCGGGACGCGCCACGCTCCACGTCGAGATACGTCAGGAAAGTGCGGATTGCCGTTTCCATACCTGCCACTCTTCAATCGCCCGCTCGTGAATCATGCGACGCTTTTGTTCTTTGTCCCGCACGTTCACGGGAAGGGGCGGGAACAGTCCGAAGTTCGTATTCATGGGCTGGAAATGCTTGGCGTCGCTCGTCGTAATATAATGCAGCAAGGCCCCATGTGCCGTGGCCAAGGGCGGCGTCACCAACGGCAGATCGGCCAGCACCCGGCCGGCGTTGATTCCCGCCAAGCCGCCGGTCGCGGCGCATTCGACGTAGCCTTCCACGCCCACGATACAGCCCGCCAACCACGTGGTCTCGCGCGCCTTCAGTTGCAACGTCTTCCGCAACAAGGCCGGAGAGTTCACAAAGGTATTCCGATGCACGCTTCCATAGCGGAGAAACGCTGCCTGTTCGAGACCCGGAATCATTCGAAACACGCGCTTTTGCTCCGGATAGGTCAGCTTGGTTTGAAACCCCACCATGTTATAACACGAACCATAACGATTTTCCGCACGTAACTGGAGCACCGCGTGCGGTCGGACCCCGGTGTGCGGATCAACCAAGCCGACGGGTTTCATCGGACCGAAGGTCAACGTCTGCTTTCCGCGTTCCGCCATGGCTTCAATGGGGAGACAGCCTTCAAAGTAGGGAACCTTTTCAAAATCCTTCGGTTGCACTTTGTCCGCAGCCATCAGCGCCTCGTAAAAGGCCGAATAGGTTTCTTCATCCATCGGACAATTCAGGTAATCCGCGCTGCCTTTTTCATAGCGCGACGCCCGGAACACTTTGTCCATGTCAATGGACTCGGCATCGATGATCGGGGAAATCGCATCGAAAAACGCCAGGTTCGTCTTGTGGGTGAGCGCGGTCAGGGCCTGCGCCAAGCTCTCGGAGGTCAAGGGCCCCGTGGCCACGATGCACAGTGCATCCGTGGGAATTTCCCGAATCTCCTCTCGAATAATCCGGACATTCGGGTGGCCTTCCAGCGCTTGGGTGATTTCGCGCGCAAAAATCTCGCGATCCACTGCCAGCGCCGCCCCGGCGGGCACGCGGGCCGTTTCCGCCGCGCGCATGACCAGCGAATTCAGCAGCCGCATCTCTTCCTTCAAAATACCCGGCGCGCTGAAAGGATCCGCGGACCCCAACGAATTCGAGCACACGATTTCCGCCAACTGATCCGTCTTGTGTGCCGCGGTCCCCTGCTTGGGTCGCATCTCGTACAGCGTGACCCGCGCTCCGCGCTCCGCCGCCTGCCACGCCGCTTCCGACCCCGCCAGCCCGCCCCCTATGACCACCACGTCATCGCGCATCATGCGTTGATTCTCCTTCTAAGACCGAAAGAAAGGCATTCTAGGGACCGGAATGAAAACCCGTCAAGAAACAAGGAATGACGGACTTCACGCTTTGGGTGTCCGAGAAGCGAAACGAGTGGACGCACGACCGCACGGCATTCGGCTCCGGCATTCCTTGAACGCCTCACATAGTTGAATTTTTTACCTTTTGATCTCTAATTGGGTATGAATCTAGGGTGAACCTTCCCAAGCTTCGTTCACCGTTCATGTGAGTCAACCATTACAGCGGAAGAGGAAGGACATGACTGAACGCTCGGCCGGAATAGGAGAAACGCCGTACGCCTCGCCGGAAGATGAGCCTGGTGAGGAAGCAGGCAGCGAATCGCACGACGGCCTCCGGATGGCGCCCGAACACATGCTCGATCTCGCACGCAAGGCGGCGGAGCTTCTGGTGAAGCGAATCGAGGGTCTGCCCCAGGAAAGCGCCTGGGAAGGCGATTTCCAGCAGATCCTTGCAGACAAACTCATGGAGGAACCGCCAGAGCACGGCCGGCCGGCAGCGGAGGTCCTGGAGCGGGCCGCCCGTGAGATCCTCCCGTTCACGCTACGGCTCGATCACCCCCGTCAATTCGCATTCATCCCGACGATGCCCACATGGCCGGGGGTACTGGCCGACTTCATGGCCGCCGGCTACAACGTCAATCAATGCACGTGGCTGACATCAAGCGGTCCGAGCCAACTCGAACTGGTCGTCATCGACTGGCTGCGGCGCTGGATCGGCTATCCGGAGACTGCGGGTGGGCTGTTGACGAGCGGGGGATCGGCGGCCAGCCTCGACGCGTTCGTCGCGGCGCGGGAAGCGGCAGGGCACCCCGAGCGCGCGACCGTATACATGAGTGACCAGAGTCACAGCGCGCAGATCCGCGCAGCCAGGATCATCGGCGTGCGACCGGAGTGCATTCGCAAGATTCCGTGCGATGAACGCTTCCGCCTGGACATGGATGCCCTCGCCCGTGCCGTGGC
Organism: Nitrospirales bacterium; assembly: GCA_965204475.1. Classification (GTDB taxonomy): domain Bacteria; phylum Nitrospirota; class Nitrospiria; order Nitrospirales; family UBA8639; genus Bin75. The sequence continues at coordinate 1,850,796 of OZ241988.1, read as the reverse complement.
CCATGACCGCGCCGCCGGGCTCCACCCCATCGCAGTCTGCGCCAACGCCGGAGCGGGCAGTACGGGGGCCATCGATCCGCTGGAAGCCATGGCGGACTATTGCGAGGCGGAACATATCTGGTTGCACGTCGACGCGGCGTACGGCGGCTTTGCCATCGTGACCGAGCGCGGAAAAGCCCTCTTGCGAGGGATCGCGCGTGCCGATTCGATCAACTTGGACGCGCACAAGTGGTTCTTCCAGCCGTACGAGGTGGGTTGCCTGCTGGTGAAGGATGTCAAGACGCTCGAACACGCATTCGTGATTCCTCATGATATGCTGCAGGACACGATCTGGGGCGCGAACCACCCCAACTTTTCCAACCGCGGCCTGCAACTGAGCCGCTCGGTCCGGGCCTTGAAGATCTGGATGTCGGTTCAGACGTTCGGTATGGCCGCATTCCGGAGAGCCGTATCGAACGGGATGGAATTGGCCGCCCGGGCCGAGGAGTATATCGGGGCGAGCCCGATCCTGCAGATGTTGAACCCTACGTCACTGGGGATCGTGTGTTTCCGGGTCAACCCCGAGGCCCCCGCCTTGGACGAGGAAGCCCTGGAAAAGATCAACCGGAACGTCCTCGCCCGCGTCTTTTGGGAGGACCCTGCGTTCATGTCGTCGACGAGGCTCAGGAACAAGTTTTCGCTCAGGCTCTGCATCCTCAACCATACCACGACCTGGGACGACGTGCGCGAGACCCTGGAGGCCATCGAGCGGTTCGGGAAGGAGGCGGTTACGAAGGGCGAGCATGACAGTAAGTGAACGAGACTGCCTGAACGCTGTGACTGCCACTTAGCCGGGCAGGTTATTTATTGCTCTTCGTGTGTACCAGGAGCGCAACGTGTTCTTCTTACAATCAAAAACCCGGAGGAAAGAACATGAGCACCGCCACTACGGAAATCACTCCCATGCTCCAAAGTTTTTTGTCTTCTCCGCGGAAAATCCTGATTGATGGGAAATGGGGCAAGGCCTTGTCCGAGCGAACGTTTCCCACCTTCAATCCGGCCACGGGTGACGTGTTGTGCCAAGTCCCTGATGGTCAAAAAGAAGATATCGATCGCGCAGTCAAGGCCGCACGGCGAGCTTTTGAGCAAGGACCATGGCGAACGCTGACTCCATCGGAACGGGGAAAACTCCTGTGGAGATTGGCCGATCTCATGGAGCAGCGCATAGAAGACTTCGCGCAATTGGAGTCTCTTGACAACGGCAAACCCGTGACCCTGGCACGGGTCGCCGACGTCCCATTGGCGGTCGACCTGTTCCGATACATGGCGGGGTGGGCCACAAAAATCGAGGGCAACACGATCCCCATTTCCGTCCCGTATGCGCCCGGGGCCCAGTTCCATGTCTATACCTTGCGGGAACCCATCGGCGTGGTCGGACAGATTATTCCCTGGAATTTCCCGCTGCTCATGGCGGCGTGGAAGTTGGGCCCTGCCCTGGCCGCGGGGTGTACGACCGTCCTCAAGCCCGCTGAGCAAACCCCCCTCTCCGCGCTCATGTTGGGAGAGTTGGCGTGTGAAGCCGGATTTCCGGACGGCGTCCTGAATATCGTCACCGGCTTCGGGGAAACGGCCGGCGCCGCTCTCGCCGCGCATGACGGCGTCGACAAGGTCGCCTTTACGGGATCGACTGAAGTCGGCCGCTCAATCGTCCACGCGGCCGCCGGTAACCTGAAAAAAGTGACGCTCGAATTGGGAGGCAAATCTCCGAGTCTGGTGTTGGCCGATGCCGACCTGGCTTCGGCGATTCCGGGAGCGTCCAATGCCATTTTCTTCAACCACGGACAAAGCTGCTGTGCCGGCTCCCGCCTCTATGCCGAGAAAAAGATCTTCGATAACGTGCTCGCGGGTCTGTCTGATCAGGCCAAACAGATCAAACTGGGCCCCGGCATGGAGACGACCACCCAGATGGGCCCCATGGTGTCCGACGAACAACACCAACGCGTCTTGGGCTATGTGGAGTCCGGGATACATGACGGGGCCGAAGCGATCGTCGGGGGCAACCGATATGGCGACAAAGGCTATTTCGTCGAGCCGACCGTGCTCGTGAATACCGCGCCACACATGAAAGTTGTTCAGGAGGAAATTTTCGGGCCCGTGGTCTGCGCGGAACCCTTTACCGATCTTGAAGAGGCGCTGGAAAAGGCCAATGACAGCATTTACGGGTTGGCTGCCGCCGTTTGGACCAAGGACGTGAGCAAGGCCCATCGCATTGCCGCTCGGCTTCAAGCCGGAACGGTCTGGATCAACTGTCATACCATAGTGGATGCCGCCCTTCCCTTCGGTGGATACAAACAGTCCGGGTGGGGCAGGGAAATGGGCCATGCGGCTCTTGATTTATACACCGAAGTGAAAGCCGTCTGCGCTCAACTCTAGCCCGGGTTGCTTACGCTTCCCGTGGCTTCAGCCCCAGTTCTTCCGCGACCGGCCGCAAGGCCTGAATCACCCGTTCGTGACAAAACCCGTTGCTCGCCAGCAGGCCATGCGTGTTGGCGAGTTGATCCCTGGTGAAAGCCTTCGATGACGGGGGCTTACCATAGACCAGGGGTTGGCCCAGGATCGTGGTAAAGGCTCCACCCGCGGCCCGGAGGATCGCTTCCGGGGCACAGGAATCCCAGAGTTTGGTATAGGGACCGGGCTCCAGATACACGTCGGCTTCACCTCTCGCAATCAGGCCGATTTTCAATCCCACGCTTCCCGACGGAATTTCATCTTCCACGCCGAGCGTCCGGCTGATCTTTTCGACCATGGGATGGCGATGCGACCGGGAGACCGCCAAGGTGAGGGGTCTTCCGGAATCCTGTTCCTTGATCACCAAGGCTGTCCGGATGCCCCGTCGTTCCATCCACGCCGCACGGCCCACCACGCCGGCATACAGCACGTCTCCCTCCGGGCGATAGACCACCCCGAGTTGCGCCTTCCCGTTCACGGCCAAGCCGATCATCACGGAGAACTCTCCGTTCCTGGCGATAAAGTCTTTTGTGCCGTCCAGCGGATCCACGTACCAGACGCGCCCGGAGGCTGGGATGTCCTCAGGGGGAGGGCTTTCCTCCGCCACCACGGTGTCCAATGGGAATGCCTCGGTTAAGCCCTTCACAATCAGGTCGTTTGCTTGCCGGTCGGCTTCGGTCACGGGATCGTTGTGACCTTTGGACGCGACGGCAAAATCCGTGGCGTACACGTCCATCACGGCTTGGCCCGCTCGTCGAGCCAATTCCACGGCCACCGACAATTCTTCGTTCACGCTTTCTCTCCTTCCCTCCGTTCCGGTTGTCATCCGATGGAGTGTAGGGACCCACGATCGTTGGGTTACGCACATCGAGGCATCGAGCGAACCGTGACGTCGGCCAGGGTTTCTCGAAACCACTGGGCTACGTGAGTATGACAGGTAAAGACGAGCACTTGATGCGTGGACGCGAGTTCCCCCAAGACCTTGATCGTGGCCTTGGCTCGCTCCGAATCAAAATTCACCAAAATGTCATCCACCACGACCGGTAACGGCCCGGCATGTTTTGCATATTCCCGCACAAAGGCCAAGCGCATGGCCAAATACAACTGTTCGGCCGTTCCGCGGCTCAGCACCTCGGCGGGCCGTGACGAGCCGTTTGGGGTTTGGACCTCCAAGCGCATCTCTCCCAGCGGCACCATCACGCGGACGTAGACGCCTCCCGTCATCACCGAGAACAGTTTCGACGCTTCCTGCAACACGGCTGGCTGTCGCTCCCGCTCGTACAGTTCCCGCGCTTTCTGTAACAGGTGTCGACAGAGGGAACGGACGGCCCAGCGTTCCACCTGCTGGCTCAGTTGCGTCGTCAACGCTTCTTTTTTCAACAGGAGATTGGAGAGTTCTTCATTGTGTTCCAGATCCTGGATCCGTTGCTCCACCCGTCCCTTCTCCTGCAATGTCCGGGGCAACTCTTCGCCAAGGCGTTGACTGTCCCGTTCCAGTTCGCCCAGGTCGTGCTCCAATTCGGCGCGTGACTGCATGGACAACGCCTTTTCCATTTCCTGGTACTGCTCGGAGGAGCCCGCGCGAACGCGTAACGCCGTTTCCAATTGTCGTTGGTCGCGTTCCAATTCGACCCGCCGGGCATACACGTCCGCCCGGCGGCGGAATGATTCCGCGTCCAACGCCCCACCAGCCTGGAGTAACGCTTCCCGTTGTTCCAGGCAACGCATTTTCTCGGCCTCCGCGGCTTCCAGTTCCGCCCGTTTTTCGGCTATTACCTCGTTTTCATGGATGAGATCCTGTTGACGACTCAGGTTCAATTTTATTGCCTTCCGAAGATTCAGCAACGTAACCGGCGCGTCCTGCACGCTCACGGGTGCCATTCCACATTGCTCCAGGACTCGATTCAGTTGGCCCATGGTCTCCTGCACCACGCGCTCGACTTGCTCCAACTCTTGTGTCACGTCCCTCCATTCCCGTAACTGACCCTGCGCCCGTTCTGCGTCTGCCATGACTTCAAGCGCCCCCTCGGGAGTCAATTCAGGCGGAAGGTTCAGACCGGTTAACCATCGAGACCACGCGGCTTGCGCTTCTTCTTGCGCCTGCTCTGCGAGCCCGACTCGTTTTCGGGCCTCTTCGGTTTTTTCGAGTAAACCCGCCAACGCTTCTTCCGCAACGTCCCGATACTTTTGCCGGAGTCCTTCCACGTACGAGCGTCGCTGCGCCCGGGAGTCACGTCGCCACCATGACAGCAGGCCAACGACGACAATCCCGGCCGTGACGGCAATAGTCGTCAGAAAAAATTCCTGCTCAAACGCGGCCACGAGCGACAGGGCCAAAAAGACCGAGCCGATCCCGACCAACGCCCAGACCGAGAGTTCCCGTTGCGCCCCCGTGGACGCGATTTCCGCCTCACATGCCACGACCTGGGCCGACACGGCGTCGGCTTGGGCTTGAAGAGCCTCGCTCTGTTGTTGCGTGATGTCCGATTGATGCTGACGTTGGCCCCACTTCCGTAGCGCCGCTTCCCGCTCCTGGAGCGGGGCACCGGCCGTCGAACCGGGAGAGGCCAACTGGGCGAACTTTTCCTGAAGTCGCTCCAACTCGCTTTGCTTGTCTTTTTTGAGGCGTTCCTCATCCTGGAGGGCATGGCGGGCTTCGAGTACCGTCTGCCCACAGACCTCCAATCGGTCACGGAGCCCGCGAATGCTCTCCCGCATCGGGATCGACGTATCAAACGTATCGAGACGGTTCTCGTTCCACCTCGGGCCCAGGCGCGTGATGGTTTCCTCAAGGATTGTTCTGCGGGCCGCGGCCTTGGCCCGCAAGCCGGCGAGGGCTTGTCCCTGGGAAAAACCTCGAAGCGCTTCCAAGGCTTCAATGTCATTCCGGTGCTTCAGAATCATGGGATCCAAACGACATTGGGCCGCCCGTTCCTCGGCTTGTCGAATGGCGGATTGCAGTTCGGCCACCCGCGTGTCCAAGCTCGCCAAGGTCCGCTCCGCCTGATCCAATCGTTCCACTCCGCCTGCCGGAAATTTTTCGATGGGTGGGAGTTCCCCTATTTCCTGCCTAATCACGAGCAGGTGTTCCCAGTCCGCACGGGCTCCCACCAAGGCTTCCATCCAACGACGCCGGGGTGCGATCTCGTTCATTCGTCCATGGCGGGCTTCGATTTCACCCTCCAATCTCCGTGAGTCCTCCTTCAGACGCTGATATTCCTCGGGCAGTTTTTGCATCTCATGGAGCGTCGTCCGCACGTGATCCAAGTCTTGCAGCAGTCGATTGATCACCGGCTTGCGACCGGTCGCCTTGAACAACTCCGCCTGCTCCGTTTCCAACGAACTCTGCACGGCGGCCAGTGAATTCAACCCCGTGCCCGTGCCTACGGTGTAAATGTGCTGGCTGATCTCTTCGGCTTGCAGCGTGTCCAATCGCTCCAATTCGCCGATGCCGAACGCGAATACGTTCTGATACATGAGTTTCGAAGTGCCATGGACCAATTGGCGGAGCACGGCCTCATCGGTACTGTTCTTCGCGGATTCCGAGACGGGCTCTTGCGACGGAAACATGGCCCCGACTTTGACTCGGGCTTTTCCACCCTTATCCACCCGTTCGATCCGAAACCGCTTGCCCTCCGTCGTTTCCACCACGAGGGCGCCGCCATGCGCTCCCCCTCGGATGGGTTCATACCGATTGTTGCTGCCGCGCCGCGGCTCGAACCCGAACAGGACCGCGCGAATATAGGCCATGAGCGTGGTCTTGCCGGCTTCGTTCGAGCCTTCAAACACCGTGACGGTCGAAGGAATATCGGGAATCGTCACGTGCCGGAACATCCCGAACCCCTCTATGTCGATCTCTTTGATGCGCATGGCCGACCCGCTTCTCAGCGGCTCCTTCCTACAAGCCCGGTGCTCCCGTTACTCGTTTCCCTTGAGAAGACGATCAATGCCCAACCGTTCCGCTGCCCGAATCCATTCGCGTAGTTGCTCGTCCGTTGGGGCATCCATGAAACGGCGGATTCTCGGATCATCGAATACTTCCCCCATGGCCCGGCGAAACTCCTCTAACGTCGTTTCATCATCAGTCTCGGCGAGTCGCAAAAAATCTCCCAGCAGATTTTCCTCTTGGAGCAACGCGGCTCGATCAATTTCAGGGTCGGTGTTGTCAATGAAAGACTCCGTCCAGACAAACCCGGGCCCCGCTCCCCACCGTTCCCGAACGACGGCGAGCAGCTCGTCGACTCGCCCGGGCCGGCTCAACTCGCGATGCAGTTCCCCTCGGCCTTGCAACTGCCAGCGGATAATCATGCCTTCCCGCTGGTGTTCCCGCTGCAACGCTTGCACCCGGTTATCGACGCACTGGACCAGTTCCTCCATGTCCCGTATCCCTTCGATGGAGATGATCTGGTCGTCCCAACGCACCACGTCCACCGGCACGAACTCATACTCCACGTACCCCGCCGCATCCACGTCCACGACGTAACAACCACGAGGCCCGGTCTCGTTAACGTGACGACCCTGCGGATTGCCCGGGTACACAATCACAGGGTCGCGCTCGTGCAGGACCTGACGGGTGTGCACGTGGCCCAACGCCCAATAGTCGAAGCCCGATTGCTTGAGATCATCGAGTTGGCAGGGAGCGTAATTGCCATGATTCGGATTTCCGCCCACGTTGGCATGCAGGAGGCCAATGGCCCAAGGCGCGTCCGCGTCTCTCCGGAATTTCAGCGCCAGGTTTTCCACGACTTTTTCAGTAGGGTAACTGATCCCGTACACGCGAGCGATCTCCTGCCCGCCGCGAAACACCGGCTTGGCTTCCACGGACTCTGTGCCAAACACACAGACGTTCGCCGGCCAGGACAGCGTCCCGTCCCACGGGTCGTGATTGCCATGGCACAGAAACGCAGGGATGCTTCCCAACCGCTCAAAAGACCGGCGTAACCGGGTGACCGCGCGTAAACTGCGGTCGCGGGCATCATACACGTCCCCCGCAATCAGCAAAAAATCGACGCGTCGCTTCAGGCACAGGTCGATGATGTTATCAAAGGCTTGCAGGGTGGCGTCACGGAGTAACGTTTGGAGGGTGGGAGCGACTTCCGTAAGCCCCCGAAAAGGACTGTCAAGGTGCAGGTCCGCGGCATGGATAAAACGAAAGGGAGGCATTTCGGTTTGAGACCGACCGATGAATGGCCGGTCGATTATTTAGCCGTCACGCTTGACGGCCGTTCTTTTCGGAAAGCAAACGTTATCCCGTGTCGAGTCTGGTGAAGCACGTGTTCACGTCGGGGAAGGAGCACGTGCAAAGGGCTCGGGGCAAGCCGGAGCTTACGCCTCAATCGTCCTTTTGGGGGCCGTGATGCAGGAGTTGCTGCCCGGCTGCCATGAGCGTCTTCATGTCCTCACGAGTCGATGCTTCCGCATAACATCGCACCAATGGTTCCGTCCCGGAAGGACGGAACAGAAACCAACTCCCGTCTTCCAACACGAGTTTGCATCCATCAAGGGTGTTGATCTCCTGAATCGATTTCCCCGCGAGATCGGAAGGCGGCGCCTTCTGGACCTTGAGCAAATTTTCCTGCATCGTTTCAGTGAGGGTCTGGTCGTCGCGGGACGAAAAGACCGGGCCCACCCGAAGAAACAAGTCTTCCGTGAGTTCCCGGAGCGTCTTCTTGGTTTGGGCAATCATCTCCGTCACCAGCAAGCAGGCCAGGATCCCGTCCTTTTCCGGCACGTGCCCCTGGATCGACAGACCCGCACTTTCTTCGCCGCCCATCCGGATTTCGTCCTTGGCCAAAAGTTCTGCGAGATATTTGAACCCGACGGGGGTTTCCCGGACGCCCAAGCCGTGCTTGCGGGCCACGCGGTCGATGAGATGCGTGGTGGCGACGGATCGTCCCACGTCTCCGGTCCAACGCCTGGTCGTCGCCAGATAATCCACCAGCAACGCCAAAATGATATTGGCATCGATAAAGCTGCCGTCCCGGTCCACGACACCGAATCGATCGGCGTCCCCGTCGGTGGCCAACCCGATATGGGCTTTTTCTTGTTTTACCGTTTCCTGCAATTCCGCCGTGGTCTCTCGCGTGGGGTCAGGGCGGAGTCCCCCGAAATAAGGGTCGCGCCAATAGTGCAGGACCGCCATTTTCGCGCCGGCATTCCTGAGGAACGTATCAAGATAACCGCGCGACGTTCCGTACAGGGGATCCATGACCACGCGCAGGTCTGCCTCGCGGATCGCATCCACATCAATATGCTTCCCCAGCGCCGCCAAATAATCGGGACACGGATCAAATAGTTGCACTATCTGCGTTCGCTGGGCCTTCTCCCACGGGAGCCATTTCACGTGTTCTCCGTGCAGCAGGTGTACCAGCCGTTGTTCGATGGCGCGGGTGGTTTCCGGAAGCGCAGGGCCGCCCCATTCCGGTGTAAACTTGATACCGTTGTATTCGGGAGGGTTGTGGCTGGCGGAAATATTCAACCCGCCGGCCAGGTTCTGCTGGAGCACATGGTACGAAATGGTTGGAGTGGGTGTTTCCCGGTCACACAACGACACCGACATGCCGTGGCCCGCAAATACTTCAGCCGCGACCTTGGCGAATTTTTCACCAAGAAACCTGGAATCGTAGCCGATAATCAGACCGCGGTGCCCGATTTTTTCTTGCTTCAGGACGTGGACGATGGCTTGCGAGACGATTCGAACGCTTTGAAACGTAAAATCTTCCCCCAGAACGGCTCGCCACCCTGATGTCCCAAAGGTAATTTGTCTCATGCAGCCTTACGTGCTCTCTTGAGCCGGATACTCGAAGACATATCCTCCAAGGGTAGCAAACCTGGTGTCCGAAGACCACCCCTTTTCATCGGGGCGATGCCGGGCGTATCGCCAAACAAGCACCATCGGGAACAAAGTAAAAGAAAAGCCCACGGATTCATAGACCCGTGGGCTTCAAAAGAACCCGGCAACGCCCTACTTTCCCACAGCCTCGCAGCTGCAGTATCATCGGCCCTGGAGGGCTTAACTTCCGTGTTCGGGATGGGAACGGGTGTGGCCCCTCCGGCATGGTCACCGGGAATATGATGATCGCTTTCCCCTCGAGAATTCATGATGGGACGACACACGCGGCTCGCGTCTGCATCCCTCATGTTTCCCGTCGTTGACGTCCCGCTGGCGGGAGGTCATGTCTATCAGAAGTAAAATGATGTTAAGTCGCACGGCCGATTAGTACTGGTTAGCTTCAAGCCTTACGGCTCTTCCACATCCAGCCTATCAAACTCGTCGTCTACGAGTGGCCTTTAGGGAGGTTACCCTCCGGGAGATCTTGTCTTGAGGCTGGCTTCCCGCTTAGATGCTTTCAGCGGTTATCCAAACCGGACATAGCTACCCGGCGCTGCCGCTGGCGCGACAACCGGCACACTAGAGGTCCGTCCATCTCAATCCTCTCGTACTAGAGACAGACCCTCTCAAATCTCCTACGCCCACAACAGATAGGGACCGAACTGTCTCACGACGTTCTGAACCCAACTCTCGTACCGCTTTAACGGGCGAACAGCCCGACCCTTGGGACCCGCTTCAGCCCCAGGATGCGATGAGTCGACATCGAGGTGCCAAACCTCCCCGTCGATGTGAACTCTTGGGGGAGATCAGCCTGTTATCCCCGGCGTACCTTTTATCCGTTGAGCGATGGCCCTTCCACCCAGGACCACCGGATCACTAAGCCCGACTTTCGTCCCTGCTCGACGTGTCCGTCTCGCAGTCAAGCTCCCTTTTGTCTTTACACTCGACGGCTGATTGCCGACCAGCCTGAGGGAACCTTTGGGCGCCTCCGTTACTCTTTGGGAGGCGACCGCCCCAGTCAAACTACCCACCAGACACTGTCCCTGCCCTGGATGACAGAGCCAGGTTAGAATGTCGGAAAAATAAGGGTGGTATTTCAAGGATGACTCCACGGGAACTAGCGCCCCCGCTTCACCGTCTCCCACCTATCCTACACATAGTCGCCCAACACCCAATGTCAAGTTGTAGTAAAGGTGCACAGGGTCTTTCCGTCTAGTTGCGGGCACCCGGCGTCTTCACCGGAACCACAAGTTCGCTGAGTCACTCCCCGAGACAGCGCTCCAATCGTTATGCCATTCATGCAGGTCGGAACTTACCCGACAAGGAATTTCGCTACCTTAGGACCGTTCATGTTGTTACTCCCCTCGGCTTTCACCAAGGAGGGCGCGATCATTTCTGTCGCGCTCTGTATGTCGCCATACAGATCGGACTGTATCTTCTTCAACTATGCGTTGAGTCCGGCGTACAGTCTCTGAGG